>DATBBA010000026.1:0-45971 GCA_036271235.1 Gaiellaceae bacterium | reverse complement strand
CGTGACGTCGAGAGCGGTGGTCGGCTCGTCGGCGATGATCAGCTTCGGGTCGCACGCGAGCGCCATGCCGATCATCACCCGCTGGCGCATCCCGCCGGAGAGCTGATGCGGGAAGTCCTTCGCCCGCCGGGCCGCCTCGGGGATTCCGACGAGCTCCAGCATCTCCACCGCGCGTGCCGCCGCCGCTGCCTTTCCCACCGACTGATGCATGCGGATCGCCTCCGCGATCTGGGCGCCCACCGAGTAGACCGGATTCAGAGAGGTCATCGGCTCCTGGAAGATCATCGAGATCTCGTTCCCCCGGATCGACTGCATCTCGCCGTCCGAGAGGGGCACGAGGTCGCGTCCGTTGAAGACGATGTGGCTGTCTTTCTGGATCTCGCCCGGGCGGTCGACGAGCCCCATCACCGACAGGGCCGTGACCGACTTGCCGCTTCCGGACTCGCCGACGACCCCGAGGGTCTTGCCCGCCTCGAGCTCGAAGTCGACGCCGTCCACCGCGCGGACGACACCCGCTTCGGTCTGGAACCACGTCCGCAGGTTCTCGACGCGGAGCAGCTCGGTCATAGGGACGGAGTGGGAGTGCGAACCGCGATGTGCTTCTCGAGCGCGCGGTCCAGCAGCTTCCTGTCGCCGGAGCGGAACGTCTCGAGCAGGAGGCGGTGCTCCACGGCGATCGTGGTGAGATCGGAGCTCCGGCCGTAACGGAAGAAATACGCGCGAATCCTGGGTGCGATGCTCCGCCACACCTGCGTCGTGTGCGGCTGGCCCGAGCAGGAGAGCACGAACTCGTGAAACCGGATGTCCGCCTCGACGCAGCGCAGGAGATCGCCCTCGGCGCCGGCCTCACCCATCAGCCAGACCTGTTTTGCGAGCTCCGCGAAGTCCGCCTCCGTCATCCGGTCGAACGCCTTGCTGAAGCTGAATCGCTCGAGGGTCAACCGGATCGGGATCAGGACCTCGTGGACCTCCTCGTCGGAGACGCCGAGCACGACGGCGCCGCGATACGGGTACGAGATCACGAGCCCCTCGTGCTCGAGTTGCCGCAGCGCCTCGCGTACCGGCCCCCGGCTCGTCTCGAGCTCGCGGGCGATCCGATCCTCGATCAACCGGTCGCCGTCGACGTAGCGTCCGACGATGATCGCCTGCCGGAGCGAGTCGAGTACCTGCTGGCGGCGCGGGCTCGAGGCCTGAGGGCGATCCGCAGAGCCGGTCTCGACCGTGCGGGATTCGGCGTTTGTCGAGGTCTGCTGCTCCAAGGGCATTGTTGACAATCGAAGGATGGTTGACAATTCAGGCGGGGCGGCCTAGTGTAGCGGCCTTGCGGATCACACGCATTGAGACGACCGCCGTACGCACGCCGATGCGCACCCCGCTGAAGTGGACAGGGGGAATCCGCGAGTCCGCCTCCGGGCTCATCGTCGAGATCTTCACCGACGAGGGCCTGGTCGGAGTCGGAGAGGCGCCGGGCCCGACCCTGCCGGCGATCCAGACGATCATCGACCGCGAGTTCGCGCAGTTCCTGGTCGACGAGGATCCACTCCGGGTCGAATGGCTCGTGCACCGCCTCGAGGAGTACTCGCGCAACTGGAGCGGGATCGCCGCGTACGCGATCGCCGGGATCGAGATGGCGTTGCTCGACCTGAAGGGCAAGTCGCTCGGCGTCTCCGTCGCCGAGCTACTCGGCGGGTACTGCCGCGAGAAGGTGCCCGTGGTCGGGTACCTGTTCATCGATACGCCGGAGGCGAACGCCGCGAAGGCGGTCGAGTTCGTCGAGGCGGGACACAACGAGTTGAAGCTGAAGGTCGGACGCGACCTCGGCCAGGACTTCGACACGATCGCGGCCATCCGCGACGCCGTCGGCAGTGACGTTCGCATCCGGATCGACGCGAACATGAACTGGAGCGTCCCGGCCGCCGTGAAGTGGATCCGCGCACTGGAGCAGTTCGACCTCCAGTACGTGGAACAGCCCGTTCCGGACTTCGACATCGAAGGCATGGCAGCGGTTCGCAGGGCCGTCTCGACTCCGATCGCCGCCGACGAGGCGTGTACGAGCCTCCGGTCCGCGATGGAGCTGATCAAGGCCGACGCATGCGATGTCTTCGTCGTCTACCCGTCCGAGGCGGGTGGGCTTACCCGTGCCTGCCAGATCGCGGCGCTTGCTTCGGCCGCGGGGAAATGGTGCGCAATCGGGAGCTGGGCCGAGCTCGGAGTGGCGACCATGGCGAACGCACACGTCGCCGCCTCCTCCACGAGCTTCCTGTTCGCCAGCGACACCCACTATCCACTTCAGCTGGACGACGTCCTCACATCTGCTGTGCAGATCGAGGAAGGCAACATCACTGTCACCCACGACCCGGGGCTCGGCGTCTCACTGGAGCCGGACCGCGTCGCGTACCTCGCTGGGCTGGAGCTCCGCGAGTCACCGTTCTACGACGAGATCAAAGGCGACGCGCCGAGCGTCGGACAGATCTTCTAGGGCACCCTAAGAGGAGGAGCCGCAACATGGCAACAGACAAACCCAGCGAGCGCACACCGCTCGAGCGGGAGATCACGAGGCGCGACCTGCTGAAGTCGGCAGGCCGTGTGGGGGCAGGCATCGTCGCCGCTGGCGCACTCGCCGGACAGGCCGGCGCAGCGGAGAAGCTCATCCGCAGAACGACGAAGTCGGTTCCGACGGGCGGCACGGTGACGTGGGCGCTCGAGCAGGATCCAGGCTTCCTCGCCCCGTTCGGCGGCATCCTGACCGCGAACCGCTGGGCGAACGAGATGATGTACGAGTCCCTGCTCGAATGGGACCCGAAGCTCAACCTCAAGAACGCGATCGCCTCCGACTACGAGGTCGTCAACTCGAAGCGGATCGTCTGGACGATCCGCCCCGGAATCAAGTTCTCGAACGGCGACCCGGTCACGGCCGCCGATGTCGTGTACTCGTTCAACCTGCAGGCGAATCCCCCGCTCCCGGGCAGCACCGCCGTGCTCGGGCAGTTCCCCTACATCGCGGGGACGAAGGCGATCGGGAAGAACAAGGTGCAGATGGACCTCTCGAAGCCCGATGCCCGCGTCTACGGCTACCTCGCCTGGCAGCGGTATTCGGCGGTCGTCCCGAACAACATGTACTCGACGCTCAACCCGACGACGCAGGGAATCGGGACGGGGCCGTACATGCTCAACGGCTCCTACGTCCCGAACGACCACATCAACTACGTCAAGAACCCCCACTACTGGAAGCCGGGCCTGCCGTACATGGACGGGGTCAACTACCAGATCGTCACCGACGAGCAGACGCGGATCGCCGCGCTCCTCAGCGGCTCGATCGACGGTGCGACGATCTCCCAGCCGAACGCGGCGAACCTGATCGGCAACCCGAAGGTGACGGTGCTCCACAACCTGACCGCCGCCTTCCGTGAGCTGCAGTTCACGATCAAGCCCGGCCAGAACAAGCCGTGGGCCGACATCCGCGTCCGGCAGGCGGTCAGCGCCGCGATCAACCGGGCCAACATCATCACGAAGGTCTACGGCGGATTCGGACAGGACTCGGGCCATGTCGCGGCCGGCTACGGCCCGTGGCCGTTCACGACCGACCAGCTCCAGTCGAACTACGAGAAGTACGACCTCCCGACAGCCAAGTCCCTGATGAAGGCCGCCGGGTTCGGCAGCGGGTTCAGCGTCACGATGACGACGTTCGCGACCCCGACCGACTTCGCTGCGGTCGCCGCGCTGATGGCGAACGACCTGCAGCAGATCGGGATCAACGTGAACATCGTGACCCAGGACTCCGCGACGTTCGCCGCCGCGAACGGCGTCGGCTCGTTCGACTGGAACCTCACCTCGCGCGGAATGCGCGGGGACGTCGACGGCTACGTTGCGGAATACCACCCGTCCTCGACCGCCTACCAGGCCTGGTTCAAGGGCTACCCGGGCAACACGCAGATGTTCCGCCTGATCGGCAACGGCCGCATCCAGCTGAATACCGCCAAGCGGCTGCCCATGTACCACCAGCTCAACCAGGTGCTGATGACCCAGATGCTCGAGGTGCCGCTCGTCGCGGTGTCGAAGTGGCAGGTCGTCAGCCCGCGCTTGAAGAACATGTACGTGGCGTTCACCGACTTCAACACCGGTCTCCGGAACGCCTACGTAAAGTCCTGATCGTCGGACTGCGAGGTCGGGGCCCGGCGTTCGTCCGGGCCCCGGCCGCCGTCCTCGCCGCTCTCGATGCAGAGGTACATTCTCAAGCGCACCCTGTCGATGTTCGTCACCCTGGCTCTGATCTCGGTGGCGATCTTCGTGATGGTGCGGTTGCTGCCGGGCAACATCATCGACGTCCTCTTCATGGGCGACACGACGGCAACCCCGGCCGAGAAGCACGACGCGCTCGTCCAGCTCGGGATGAACGGGTCGTGGTGGTCGCAGTACTGGCACTGGATCGGCCGCATCTTCCTGCACGGCGACTTCGGGCGCTCGTACCGCAGCCAGCAGCCGATCTCGCAGATCCTCGGGCACGCGGTGCACATCACGGGCGAGCTGATCTTCCTCGCGATCATCATCGCGGTCGCGGTGGGGCTTCCCCTCGGCGCGCTCTCTGCCGTCCGCCGGGACCGGGTCGAGGACTACGCCGCCCGCAGCGTCGGCCTGGTCGGGATCTCGATCCCGAACTTCTTCCTCGCCACGATCTTCCTGATCATCCTCTCCCGGATCTTCCACTGGATCCCGCCGCTCTCCTACGTCCCGTTCACCCAGAACCCGGTGCAGAACCTCGAGCAGTTCATCTTCCCGGCGATCACGATCTCCGTCTTCACGATGGCGGTCACGATGCGGCTCCTGCGGGCGACGATGCTCGAGGTGCTCGGGCTCGACTACGTGCGAACGGCGCGCGCGAAAGGCGTCCCGAGACGCGTCGTGATCCGGAAGCACGCGCTCCGCAACGCGCTGATCCCGGTCGCGACGGTCGTCGCCTACGAGATCGGCAGCCTGATCGGAGCCGCCGCGGTCGTCGAGACGATCTTCAACCTGCCCGGGCTCGGCTACATCCTGCTCCAGTCGCTCTCGTTCCGCGACTACCCGATCATCCAGTCGACCGTGCTGCTGATCGCGGTCGTCTTCCTGGTCTTCAACCTCCTCGTGGACATCCTCTACGGCGTGCTCGACCCCCGGATCGTGGTCGAATGACGGCGGCGACCGAAGCCTGGAAGCTCGTCCCGCGCCGGCGCCGGCTCGCGCTGCCGGCGCGCTGGCGCAACCCGGTCGGGATCGTCGGCGCGGTGGTCGTCGGGTTCGCGATCCTGCTCGCGATCTTCGGGCCCTACCTCTGGACGATCGACCCCAACGCCCCCACCTACACGGGCTTCCTCGGCCCGAGCTGGGCCCATCCGATGGGCACGGACAACCTGGGCCGGGACACGTTCGCCCGCATCATCGCCGGAGCGCGGATCTCCCTCGAGATCGGATTCGCATCGGTGGCGATCGCACTCGTGTTCGGAGGGATCATCGGCGTGCTCTCGGGCTTCCACAAGCGGTTCGTCGACCTGTTCCTGATGCGCGTCGTCGACATCCTCTTCGCGATCCCGGGGCTGATCCTGGCGTTCGTGGTCGTCGGCCTGCTCGGCCCGTCGGAGATGAACGAGATCATCGCGATCGGGATCATCATCCTGCCGGCGCTCGCGCGAGTGACGCGGGCGGCGACGCTCGAGGTCACCGGGCACCCCTACATCGAGTCTGCGCGCGCCCTCGGCTCCCAGAACACGCGCGTGATGCGCCGGCACGTCGTCCCGAACATCATGGCGCCGCTGATCGTGCTCACCTCGCTCTACATCTCGCAGGCGATCATCGCCGAGGCGACGCTCAGCTTTCTCGGCCTCGGAACCCAGCCTCCGGCGGCGGCGTGGGGCAGCATGCTCGCGGTCGCCCGCGGCTTCATCGACGAGAGCGTCTGGATGTCGATCTTCCCCGGCCTCGCGATCATGATCGTGGTCCTCGGCTTCAACTTCCTCGGCGACGGCCTTCGCGACGTGCTCGACCCTCGGATCGGGAGCGATCTCGGGAGCGCCGCCCTGAGTGGGCGGAAAGGGGCCGATGCTTGACCTTCTCGTCCGTGACGCGCTCGTGGTGGACGGAACCGGTGCTCTGCCCTTCCGGGGAGACATAGGGGTCGAGGGCGAGCGGATCACGGCGGTCGGCCCCGACGCCGCCGGCCGGGCGCACCGCACGATCGACGCGGGAGGCAGGGTCGTCTGCCCCGGCTTCGTCGATCCGCACAGCCACAGCGATTTCACGATCCTCGCCAACCCGACCGCGCAGAGCACGATCCGCCAGGGAGTGACGACCGAGGTCGTCGGCAACTGCGGCTGGACCTACGCGCCCGTCTCGGAGGTCTCGCGGCCGTTCATCGAGGCCCGGATGAGGATGTTCGCCTACGACGGCCCCACGCAATGGGCAAGCTTCGGCGAGCACCTGTCGTTTCTCTCGCACGAGGGCCACTCGCCGAATCTCGCCTGGTTCGTCGGGCACAACACGCTGCGCTATGCGGCCGGGGTCTTCGAGCCGAACGCGACCGAGGAGCAGCTCCAGCTGATGGAGGCCTACGTCGCGGAGGCGATGGACTCCGGCGCACTCGGGCTCTCGACGGGGCTCGAGTTCAACCCCGGGCGTGCCGCCTCGACCGCGGAGCTCGTCCGGCTGAACCGGGTCGTCGGACGCTCGGACGGCTACTACACGAGCCATGTCCGGAACCGCGACTCGGAGCTGCAGGCCTCGATCGACGAGTTCGTGACGATCGTGCGCGAGGGCGGCACGCGCGGCCAGATCTCGCACCTGAACGTGCGCCATCGCACGAACGCCGCACCCGGAGCGTGGGAGCGCGCGGTCGAGACCCTCGCGGCCGCACGCGCAGAGGAGCTCGACATCCTCGCCGACACGACGCCGTTCCGCGACGGCCTCGGCCAGATGGCCGGGATCCTGCCGCCGTGGGTGCTCGAGAGCGGCTGGGAGGAGGCATGCAAGCGCCTCCGTGATCCATCCGCCCGCGAGCGGCTGCGCGGCGAATGCGACCGGTACTGGCGGTTCATCAACAAGGGCGACTGGTACCGGGTGCGACTCCAGTCGAGCCCGCAGCACCCCGGCCTCGAGGGCAAGGACTTCAACGAGATCGCGGCCCTGTTCGGACGCGACCCGTGGGATGCCTACTTCGACATCCTCGCGGACGCCGGCCCGGCGATCGAGAGCCTGCTCCTGATCGGCGAGCTCTTCACCGACGAGCACCTCGCGGAGATGATCTCCCATCCGCTGTTCTGCCTCGGCGTCGACGGCTACACGGCCGCGCTCGACAGCGAGCTCGAGGCGGTCGCCGCCCACCCCGTCTGCTTCTCGGGCCACGTGCACTACCTCACCCATCACGTCCGCGAGCTCGGCACGCTGCCGCTCGAGGAGGCGATCTACAAGATGACGGCGATGCCGGCGCGCCATTTCGGGCTCGATCGCGGCGAGCTGCGCCCCGGCGCCCCCGCCGACCTCGTCGTGCTCGATCTGGACCGCCTGGCCGACGGCTCGACGGTCGAGAGCCCCCTCCACTACGTCGAAGGGGTCGACGAGGTACTCGTGAACGGCACCGTCGTCGTCGAGGCGGGCGAGCACACGGGCGCCCGTCCGGGGCGGCACCTGTCGCGACGGTGATCGACCTTCGCTCGGACTTCTGCGCCCCGCCGACCGAGGAGATGTGGGAGGCGATGCGTGCGGCGCCGTTCGGCTGGGCGGCCGCGGGTGAGGACGAGACGGTGAACGAGCTCGAGCGGCGTGCCGCGGCGCTGCTCGGAAAGGATGCAGCGGTCTTCGTCGCGACCTGCTCGCTGGCGAACCTCGTCGCGGTGCTCGCGCAGACCGAACGCGGCGAGCGGGTGGCGATCGACGAAACTGCCCACATCCTCGTCAACGAAGGAGACTGGCTCACGCAGCTCGCAGGGCTCGTGCCGGTTCCGCTCGGCGAGGCCGCGTCCCTGGTCTGCCTGGAGAACACGCGGACGAGACCCGGAGGCACGGTGCTCCCACCCGCCGAAGCGGCGTCGCTGACGGCCGGCGCGGCCCACGTCCACCTCGACGGCGCACGCCTCGCGAACGCCGCGGTCGCCCTCGGCGTTCCGCTCGCCGAGCTCGCCGCCTGCGCCGACACCGTGGCGTTCAGCCTCAACAAGGGCCTCTGCGCGCCCTTCGGAGCTGTCCTTGCCGGTGAGGAGCGAACGATCGCGCGCGCACGGATCGAGCTGAAGCGCCTCGGCGGCGCCACGATCCACAAGGCCGGCATGCTCGCCGCGGCCGGGCTCGTCGCGCTCGACCTGATCGGCCGGCTCGCGGACGATCACCGCCGGGCACGCGAGCTTGCGGGGCTACTGGGGCTACCGGCCCCGGAGACGAACATCGTCATGACCGATCTCGGCGCCGGTGCTCTGCCGCTGCTCGAGGCGCGTGGCGTGCTCGCGCTCGCACCGAGCGGCGACCGTGTCAGGCTCGTGACTCACCGCGGGATTGCCGACCGCAGCATCGCCGAAGCGGTCGCGGCGATCGACGGCCTCTGACCCGCGGGCACCTGCGCGCGGCCGAGGTAGAGCACGGCGAGCATCGCCATCGTCACCGAGGTCGCGCCGCCGACCGCAAATGCGAGCGGCGTCCCACCGACCGAGACCAGCCAGCCCGCGAGCAGCCCGCCGAGCGGAGCGCCGCCCAGGAACGCGAAGAAGTACATCGCGACCGCCCGGCCCCGTAGGTGCTCGGGAGCCTCGAGCTGCATCACGGTCAGTGCGTTCGTACCCCAGAGCGTGTAGCAGACACCGGTCGCGAGCAGGAGCACGCAAACCGGCAGGAGCGAGTGCTGTGGCGCCAGGATCAGCTCGAAGAGCCCGAAACCGGTGGCACCGATCAGGAGCCGCCGGATGCTGGCCTTCCCGCTCGTAGCGTTGATCAGCGCCCCGCACAGCGCCCCCGCCCCGAAGATCGCGGCGAGGAGGCCGAACGTCGCGGCGCCGCTGTCGAGCGTCCGCGCGGCAAGCAGCGGGAGCAGGACGTTGAAGTTGAAGGCGAACGTGGCGAGCACGAAGACGACGGCGAACGCCGCGCCGGCCCGCCTGGAGCCGGCGACGAAGCGCATGCCGTCGGCGGCGCCTCCGATCACCGTCGCACCGCGATCGCGTACGGGCTTCAGCATCGCCGCGGTATCGAGCGAGAGCAGGCACACGAGGATCGCGAGGAAGCTCACGGCGTTGAGCGCGAAGCACACGCCCGAGCCCGCGAACGCCACGACGAGCCCGCCGAGAGCCGGCCCCAGGATCCGCGCGGTCGTGCCGAGACTCGAGGTCAGGGCGACCGCGTTCGGAAGGTCCTTCCGGCCGACCATCTGGAAGACGAGCGAGTGACGCGCCGGAGCGTCGATCGCGTTCACGATCCCTTGAAGCCCTGCCAGCGCGAACACCTCCGCGACGGTCACGACGCCGCCGAGCGTGAGCGCCGCGAGGATCGCCGCCAGGACGAGCGAGATGCTCTCGCAGAGGATCGCCGTGCGCCGGACGTCGAAGCGGTCGAGGATCGTCCCGACGAACAGCCCGAGCACGGTGACCGGGAGGAGCTGCACGAGCGCGAGCGCGCCGACCGCGACGGCCGAGTGCGTGAGCGTCAGCACGAGCCACGACGCCGCGATCTGCTGCATCCAGGTGCCGGTGAACGAGATCGCCTGGCCGGCGAAGTAGAGCCGGAAGTTGCGATACCTGCCGAGGCTTGCGAAGGTCCGCCCGGAGACGGCCGCGAACACCCTCAAAGGAGCGCAGACGCCTCGACCGGCTGCCCGATCACGAAAACGCTGTTGCCCGGATCGGTGACCGGCACCGCCCGGATCACCGCGAGGACACCGTCGTGCGGCGCGCGCAACGTGACCGGATCGCGCCTGGGCGTGTCGGGAAACCAGAGCCTGCCGACGGGGTCGCCCTCGGCCACAGCCTCGCCGGGCTCGAGGAGCCCTTCGAACAGGCCTCCCTCCTCGGCGATCACGTAGTTCGTCGCGTCGCGGCCGTCGAGGATCACGGCCTCCGGAAGCCCGAGCGAGGCACGGGTCTCGACCTCGCCCTCGAGCACGCCGACGTGGCGCAGGACGTTCGTCAGGCCGCTCCAGGCGAGGCGGTGCACCGGCGCCGGCACGCGCCCGCCGCCGCCGAGCTCCGTCGTGATCACGATCTTCCCCTGGTTCTCGGCCTCGACGGGCAGCAGGCCGTTTCCGTTCACGTCCACGTACAGGAAGTGGAAATCCGAGTTCCAGGCGAGCATCCCCTCGAGCATCGCCTTCCGCTGCGCCGCGTCCGCGACGACGTGCATGTGCGAGCACGGGATGAACCAGGCGGTGCGGCCACCCGAGTGGAGATCGACGACGACGTCGGACATCGGGAAGAGCACCCGAGTGAAGTAGTCGGCGAGCTGCTCGTTCGGTGGCCCCTCCGGCGAGCCGGGGAACGACCTGTTGAAGTTCACGCCCGAGGGCCACATCCGCGTGTTCGCCTTGGAGGCCTCGGTCGAGATGACCGGGATCACGACGATCCGGCCGTGGACCTGCTCGGGCCGGAGCTCGTTGATCAGGCGCAGCGCCGCGACCTGGCCCTCGTACTCGTCGCCGTGGTTGCCCGCGGAGATGAGGACGGTCGGCCCGTCGCCGTTGCCGATCGCCGCGATCGGGACGAACTCGAACGCCCAGCCGGCGGTGTTCGAGATCTTCGGGAACTGAAGCCGTCCGATCTGCTTGCCGGGCGCCGTCAGGTCGATCGTGCAGGAAACCGCAGGTTCGGTCATCCGCGCCCGGCCAGGACAGCTCCGACGGCCTCCTCGGTTCCCTCGAGCAGCCGGTCGACGTCGTCGTCCGTGTGCGCGTACGAGAAGTGGCTTCGCTTGAGGTTCAGGGGCAGCTCGAAGATGCCGTGCTTCATCAGCTCGCGACGGTAACCGACGAACATGTCGACGTCGTTCGCGAGCAGGTCGTCGTACGAGGTCGGCGTTCCCTCGAGGAAGTACGTCACGAAGACCGAGCCGAAACCGCTCACGTGAACCGGGACGCCGAGCCGGCCGTAGAGCTCGCGCAGGCCCTGCCGCGTCCGCTCGCCGAGCGCGAAGACGTGCTCGTGCACGGGCTCGCGCTGGAGCTTGTCGATCGTCGCGAGCGCGGCGGCCGCCGTCGGAGGATGGCCGTTGAACGTGCCGGCGAAGAATGCGGGCCTGCCGGGCGTCGTGCTGAAGAGCTCCATCAGCTCGGCCTTGCCGCCGAGCGCCGAGACGGGCCAGCCGTTGCCCATCGCCTTCCCCATCGAGGTCAGGTCGGGCGTGACCCCGCAGATCGACTGGTAGCCGCCGAGCGCATGGCGGAAGCCGGTGATCACCTCGTCGAAGATCAGCACGGTGCCGCTCCGGGTCGCGAGCTCGCGAAGCCGCTCGAGGAAGCCGGGGACCGGCAGCACGGCGCCGATGTTGTGGGGGATCGGCTCGACGATGATCGCGGCGACGTCGTGCTCTGCAAGCGCTCGCTCGACCTCGTCGGCGTCGTTGAACTTGCAGACGATCGTCGCCTCCGTCACCTCGGGCAGCACGCCCTTCGAGAGCGGGTCCCGGCGGCCGACGTTCTCCGGGAGCGAGATCACGTTCATCGCGACCGAGTCGTGCCAGCCGTGGTAGCAGCCCTGGAACTTGATGATGTGGCGGCGACCCGTGGCCGCCCGCGCGACCCGCAGCGCGTGAAAGGTCGCCTCGCTCCCGGTCTCCGTCAGGAGCACGCGCTCGACCGAGGGCCAGAGGTCGCAGATGCGCTCGGCGAGCTCGATCTCGATCGGCGTCACCCCGACCCCCATCAGCCCTACGCTACGTGCCGTCTCGGCAACCGCAGCGTCGACATCCGGGTCGTTGTGGCCGAGGAGCGGCGGCCCGAAGGCCGAGTGGTAGTCGGTGTAGGTGTGCCCGTTCGCGTCGGTGAACGTCGCGCCGCTCGTCGCCGTGACCACGAGATCCTCGAGGCCCGGCACCTGCCGCTGTCCGCTGTTCACGCCTCCCGGGATCACACGGGAGGCCCGCGCCACGAGCTCGGCCGCCTGCCGGGTCCTGTCGTCGATACTCGCCATCTCGAGCTCCTTTCCGTTAATTAGGGGACGCGGTAGCGCGCCATCACCTCGTCGTCGAGCTCGACGCCGAGGCCCGGGCCCGTCGGCACCGCCACGAAGCCGTCGGAGTCGATCGGGAGGCGCTCCCGCGTGAGCATCGTGTTGATCGGGGTCTCCGCGACGCAGTACTCCTGGAAGAGCGCATCGGGCAGCACCGCGTTCACGTGCAGCGACGCCGCCTTGATGATTCCGCTCTTCCACGCGTGCGGCACCGTCTCGACCCCACGCTCCCGGGCAAAGGCTGCGATCCGCAGCAGCTCCGTGATTCCGCCGCAGCGGGTCACGTCCGGCTGGACGAGATCGACGTGACCCCGCTCGATCAGCTCGCGGAAGCCCCAGAGCGTCGTGTCCTGCTCGCCCGCGGCGACACGGATCTCAACCGCGTCGGCGAGCTCGGCATAGGCCTCGTACTCGTCGGGCTCGAACGGCTCCTCGAGCCAGAAGACGCCGAGCTCATGGAGCTCGTTGCCGACACGAATCGCCGTTGCGGCGTCGGCGCCGTACCCGAGCCCTGCGTCGATCAGGATCGTCATCCCCTCCCCACCGGCTTCGACCGCCGCGCGCGCGAGCTCGACGTCCTTGGACGCGTCGGCTCCGAGCGGGCCCCAGCCGAGCTTCACGGCGGTGAAACCCTGCTCGCGAAGGGCCGAAACGCGCTCGCGCACCTCGGCGGGCTCGTCCGGCATCAGCATCGAGGCGTAGGCACGTACCCGATCCCGGAGTGGAGTCCCGATCAGCTCGCTGACCGGCTTGCCGAGCGCCTTCCCCTTGATGTCCCAGAGCGCGATATCGATTCCGCTCAGGGCGTGCAGGGCGATCCCGCGGCGGCCGATGTAGATCAGGCCGCGGTACATCTTGTGCCACAGGCGCTCGACGTCGAGGGGATCCTCGCCGACGAGGAGCTCGTGCAGGCTGTTTGCGATTGCGTGGGAGCCGGGCGCGTCGATCAGCGAGCGGACGGCCTCCGGAGCGGAGTCGACCTCCCCGATTCCCGTGATTCCCTCGTCCGTGCGGATGAGGACGACGAGGTCGTCCTGGCTGCCGTCTGCGATGCCTTCGTCGAGAACAGGCTGGCGCAGGACCACCGCTTCCACATCAGTGATCTTCAAGAACCCTCCGAGTTTGGCTGCGCGAAACGCTTCGCGCACTTGGATTGTCGACTATAGACCAAATTGTCTACAATCGCGCTCCCGATGACCGACGCCTCCTTGCGGCCGTCTCCCGTTCACTGCACGCTCGAGCTCGACGCTCCGGGGAAGCACTTCGGCCGCCTCGAGTTGCCGCGCTCGAACAACTCGAGCGGCTGGTCGCATCTTTTCATCCCGATCATCACGATCCGGGGTGGCGACGGGCCGACGGCCCTCGTCTTCGGCGGCGTCCACGGCGACGAGCCCGAAGGCCAGGTGGCTGCGCTCAATCTCGCACGCACGACCAGGGTCGAGGACGTGCCGGGGCGCCTGATCATCATCCCGTGCGCCTCGCCCGAGGCCTCGCGCGCCTACACCCGGCTCTGGCCGTCCGGCGCGAACCTGAACCGCTCGTTCCCGGGGTCGCCCGAGGGCCCGCCCGACGAGCAGCTGGCCGATTTCATCAGCCGCTTCCTGATGCCCGAGTCGGACATCGTCGTCGACATGCACAGCGGAGGGCGCTCCGCGCTCTGCCCACCGTGGTCGGAGATGCACTGGGTCGACGACCCGGAACAGCGACGCAAGATGGTCGACGGGATGCTCGCCTGGAACACGGATGTGCACTTCGTCTACGTCGACATCGCCGGCACGGGCCTGCTCGTCGGCGAGGCCGAGCGTCAGGGAAAGGTCGTCGTCTCGACCGAACTCGGTGGCGGCGGGCACGTCACCGCCGCGACCCATCGGATCGCCGCGAGCGGCCTTGCGAACGTGCTGCGCCATTTCGGCGTGCTCGCAGGCAAGTCGCAGACCCGGGAGAGCCTCGGCCTCGAGCCCGCGAAGATCCTGCGTGCGACCGAGGTCGAGAACTACCTGCTCGCGCCGGACTCGGGCCTGTGGGAGACGATCGTCGAGGTCGGAGACCGTGTTGGAGCAGGAGCCCTCGTCGGGCAGATCCACTTCATCGACCGGCCGGATCGCGAGCCCTCGCCGGTGCATGCTGCGAACGGCGGCTACGTCTGCGGCGTCCGGGCGATCGCGACCACGGACCAGGGCGACAACGTCGTCGTCGTCGCTCGCGAGATCGACGTCGCAGAGCTCGCCTGACCATTCGATCGGAGGTTCGAAGATGACGTTTTCCGCAGGAACCGCGCGCGTCGACATCACGCCGCCGCTGGGCCTTCCGGTCGGGTGCTGGGCGGCGCGCAAAGCATTCTCGGAAGGGGCGATGGAGCCGCTCGTCGCCCAGGCCGTCGTTCTCTCGGACGGCGAGCGGACGGCCGCGATCGTCGCCACCGATCTGGTGTTCGTCGGCGCAGAGCTGGCGGAGGTCGTTCGCGGGCGTGTCACCGAGCTCACGGGTATTCCCGCCTCTGCTGTCTCCGTCCACGCGAGCCACAACCACAGCGCCCCGAGCCTCGCACGGGGCTCGACGATCGGCGGCCTCCCGGACGTCCCGGCCTTCGGGCGCTACGCCGATCTTCTCGGCGACCTGCTCGCAGGCGCCGTCTACGCCGCCTGGCGCGACCTGGAGCCGGCCCGCATCGGGGCTGCGAGCGGGAACGCACCGGGCCTCTCCGGCAATCGCGTCGACCGGACGCGGACGATCGACGATTCGGTCACGGTCATCCGGATCGACCGTGCCGACGGCACCCCGCTCGCGGCCCTCGTGAGCATGGCCGTGCATCCGATCTCCGTCGGCGGCACGACGATGCTCTGGGATGCCGAATACATCGCACCGCTTCGCGAGACCGTCGAGGCCGCGATTCCCGGCGTGGAGTGCGTCTTCCTGCAGGGCTGCGCCGGAGACCTCGCGCCGTTCGACTGGTGGTTCGGCAACTACGACTCCTCTCCGCAGGGCTACGAGGCCCGCGACCGCCTCGGCCGCGGAATCGCCGCAGCAGCGCTCGAGCTCCACCCCGGAATCTCGACCACACCCGACGCCCGCGTCGCAGCCGACTCGATCCGCCTCGAGCTCCGCCGCAGGCGTCACCACTACGACGAAGCCGAGCTCGGGAAGATGATCGCCGAGCTGGAAGGCGCGCCCGAGGCCGACTGGCCCGAGCTCTGGGGCCCCGAGGTGCACACGATGACCTCGGCCCAGATGTTCCCGCGCACCTACCAGCTCGGAGCGCTGCGGATGTACCTCGACATGATCGAGCGCGCCGACGAGCCGGTGCCCGCCGAGGTGGTGGGGATCGCCGTCGGCGAGATCGCCGTCGTCACGAACCCGTTCGAGCTCTTCAACGCGGCGGGGCGGCGAATCAAGGAGGGAAGCCCGTTCTCCACGACGATTGCCGCCGCGTATGCGAACGACTACGCCGGGTACGTGCCGGAGAGCGAGGATCTCGATCTGCTCGCCGACGTGCCCCTGAACGACATCCTCGACCAGGATCGCTACCGGTGGTCGTACGGGATCAGCAGCTCGAACGTCGACCGCGGCGAGGCCGACCGCCTGGTCGACGAGAGCATCGGGCTTCTTCGCAGGCTTCACGAGTGAGGGCAGCCCGTCCCTACGACGCTATCGTCGTCGGGGTCGGCACGATGGGCAGCTCCGCCCTCCAGCATCTCGCGCGCCGCGGCCGCCGCGTGCTCGGGATCGAGCAGTACGAGCTCGCGCATGCCCGCGGCTCGATGCACGGCCACTCGCGGATCATCCGGCTCGCCTACCACGAGCACCCCGACTATGTCCCGCTGCTCCGGCGCTGCTACGAGCTCTGGCGCGAGCTCGAGCGCCTGACCGGCACCCGGCTGCTCGAGCTCGTCGGCTCGGTCGAGATCGGCGTGCCCGCCGGGCCGCTCGTCACGGGAACGCTCCTGGCGTGCTCCAGTTACGACCTCCCGTTCACGATCCTCGAGCCGCCCGAGCTCGCGCGAAGATTCCCCGCGTTCGCGCCGGAAGCGGGCACGGTCGGAGTCGCCCAGCCCGACGGCGGATACCTGCTCGCGGAGGCTGCAGTGCGAGCGCAGGCCGCCCTCGCGGTCGAGTCCGGTGCCGAGCTCCGGACCGGCGAGCGCGTGCTCGATTGGGAGTCGAGCGGAGCCGGCGTCACCGTCGAGACCGACGCGGGCGCGTATCGCGCCGCCCGGCTGATCCTCACGCCCGGCGCGTGGGCCCCGGGCCTCTTCCGCCTGCCCGCGGGCCTCCTCACGGCCGAGCGCCAGGTGGTCGCCTGGTTCGAGCCCGGCCGGCCCACCGAGTTCACGCCCGATCGCTTGCCCGTGTTCATCGTCGAGGAGGGCTCGACGCAGTACTACGGCTTTCCGTCGATCGACGGCGCCGGTGTGAAGCTCGGGCGAATGCACCATCCGGGCACGCCGGTGCCGAGGCCGGAGCTTCCTGAGCCCGAACCGACCGGCGCCGAGATCGCGCCTCTCCGGAGCTTTCTCGAGCGAAGGCTTCCGCATGCCCCTGGGCGGCTCGTCGAAGCCCACGCGTGCCGGTTCACGAACACGCCGGACCGGCGGTTCGTGATCGACCTACACCCACACGAGCCGAACGTCGTCGTCGCCTCGGCCTGCAGCGGCCACGGCTTCAAGTTCGCGCCGGTGGTCGGTGAGATCCTCGCCGATCTGGCCGAGGCAGGCGAGACGGCCCATCCGATCGAGTTCCTCCGCCTCGGACGGCCCGGCGTACTCAGCTGACGTCTCGGCGCGCTCCGATCACGATCCCGAGGACCGCGAACAGCGCGGCCCAGCCGATGAGCACGGCGATGCCGGCTGCGCTCGGAAGGAGGTGGTCGGTCGTGAACCCGGACGCAGCGTCCTCCGCATGGACAGGGGCGAAACGCCCGACTGACGGGACGAAGGCGAAGAGAAGGTTCTCGGCCACGAAACCCCAGGCGAGAAGGCCGATGATCGCCCCGACCTGGCTGCGGAGGATCGCGCCGAGGCCGACCCCGATTGCCCCCCAAAGCGCAACAGCGACGACGGTGCCGACGAGAAGCTGGGCGACCTGGCTGCCGTCGAGCAGCAACGTGATCCCGCGGGCCGAGAAGATGATGTATCCGAGCCCGAAGCCGATGCCCTCACCGACGATGCCGAAGACGAGCCCGGCGAGAAGGCCCGCCAACACCTTCGCGACGAGCACTTTCGAGCGCTTCGGCTGGAACAGGAACGTCGGGCGGATCGTGCCGTAGCGGTACTCGCTCGTGACGAGCATGATCCCCGCGATCGCGGAGAAGATTCCGGCGAGGCTGCCGACCCCGAGCACGCCCCGCTGGTCCTCCACGGTCGCCAGGTCCGGCGCCTTGGTCAGCAGGCTGGAGAGCAGCGTGAAGAGGAGGATGAGCCCGACCATCCCGATCACGAGCCCCACCGTCGTACGCGTCGAGCGGATCTTCAAGAGCTCCGCCTGGAGCTGGGAGCTCATTCAGGGCCGCCCGAGGTCAGGTCGAGGAAGATGTCCTCGAGCGACGAGTTCTCAACCAGGAGCTCGTGCACCGGGACGCCCGCCGCGAAGGCGATATCGCCGACGCGGTCGCTCGTCGTCCCATGCACGAGAAGCGCGTCGCCGACCCCCGGCGACGACTGGATCTCAGCCTTCTCCAGAGCCTCCTGCAGCTTCGCCGGCTCGGGCGTCCGGATACGCACCGAGCCGCCGACCCGCGCAGTGAGCTGCTCGAGCGAGGACTCGATCACGAGCTTCCCGTGGTTGATGATCAGCACCTGGTCGACCGTCTGTGCGACCTCGGCCAGCACGTGGCTCGAGATCAGCACCGTCCGCTGCCCGGCTGCGAAGCTGCGCAGGAAGTCGCGGAGCCAGCGCACCCCCTCGGGGTCGAGGCCGTTCGCGGGCTCGTCCAGGATGAGCAGCTCGGGCTCGCCGAGGAGCGCTGCCGCGAGGCCGAGGCGCTGGCGCATTCCGAGCGAGTAGCCCTTCACTCGGCGGCCCGCGGCGCCCTGGAGCTCGACCAGCTTCAGCACCTCGTCGACGCGAGAGTCCGGCAGCGACGCCGACCGGCTGAGGGTTCGCAGGTGATCGCGACCCGAGCGGCCCGGGTGGAAATCCGTGGCCTCGAGGACCGCGCCGACACGCAGCGCTGGCTTCTCGAGCGCGGAATAGAGGCTGTCGAAGATGGTCGCACGCCCGCTCGACGGCGAGGCGAGGCCGAGCAGCATCCGCAGCGTCGTCGTCTTCCCCGCGCCGTTCGGACCGAGGAAGCCCGTGATCGTCCCGGACTCGAGCTCGAACGAGAGATCGTCCACGGCGAGCACCTTTCCGAATCGCTTCGACAGCGACTCGGCGCGAACCACTACGGCCATCCGTCTACCCCTCCTCGTGCAACCGGCCCGCTCCCGCTCCGCGGGTGAGCACGAGACGCTACTTCAGCGCGCCGTGCCGAGTCGCCAGAAGGTGCAACGAGTCGGATGCCATTCCCGCTATCCGGGCCTCCAGCTCGCGAACCCCGGGTCCATCCCCTGACGAAGGCGGGTCAGCTGGCGGATGTCGCTGCCGTCCGCGTTCATCACGAAAAGCTGGTTCAGACCGGGGCCCTCGGGATCCGCACCTCGGACGTGGAAGACGATCTCCTTCCCGTCGGGCGACCAGCCGCCGGCATACGCGTCGAGCTTTCCGCCTGCGTAGTGCGTGAGCTGCGCGAGCCCGGTGCCGTCGGCCTTCACCGTGTAGAGGTTCGCGTCCTCGCCCGGTTCCAGGTCGTTGTTGCCGTTGAAGACGATCCTCGAGCCATCTGGCGACCATTTCGCATTGTTCGCGTTCAACTCCCGAGGTGTGAACTCGGTCCGACCGGTGCCGTCGACATCGACCTCGACGATCGTGCTCTGGCCTGGGCCGTCCAGCTCGGTGAAGACGATCGAGCGGCCGTCGGGCGACCAGCTCGAACGCTGGTCGGCGACGACCGGCCCATCGAGCGAGGTCAGACGCCGCACGCCACGCCCGTCTGTATGCGCGATGTCGATGCCCTGCTCGTGCACGGGATCGGTGCTCGCATCCCAGTCGAACGCGATCTGCGTCCCGTCGGGCGAGTACGAGGGGGCCGAGACGAACCGGCCGAGCCTCACCGGCACCTCGCGGAGCCCGGTTCCGTCGGCTTCGACCGCGAACAACTCGACCTCGTGCTCCCTCGTCGCCCGGTAGTCGGTGTCGAAGAGGATTGTCTTTCCATCCGGCGACCATGCCGGCTGCTCGGCGCCGGGGATGCTCCCGTTCCGGATCTCGAGCCGGGTGAGCTGGCGGAGGTCACGGCCGTTCGCGTCGATCGTGAAGAGCTGGAAGACGCCGTTCACCTTCGCCTGGAAGAGGATTGTCCCCTCGCGAACCGACCCGCGGCTCACCCACACGATCCCCAGCGCGACGAACAGCACGAGGGCGATGCCTGAGAGGACTACGTTTCGCAACGGCTGCCGCCTCGACCGGCCAAGGGCCGCGGACGATACCTGCCGGACGCCGGGCAGATCTGGGATCTCGAACAGGTCTCGTCCGACGAGGGAGCACCGAAGAAGGCGCGGTCGCGATCGAGGAGTTCCTCGTGGCCTCGCTCGGCGATTCGCTCGCCTCGGAAGAGAGCGGTGGCGACTACAGCGACACGCGAAACGGGATCGCTCTGTCACCGGCCGGAGTCCGGGTACGGCCCCCGGTCCGCCGAGAGCTCGAGGAAGATCCTGCTTCGGTAAGAGCGCCGGGAGCCTGGCGCATCCAGGCTCCCGGCGGGGAAGCCGTTACGGCAGGAAGTACATCGGGTTCGGGAGCTTGAACGCCCTGTCGGCGAAGCCGCCGTTCAGGTCGCTGAACTGATCGCCGAAGTTCGCGACGATGTCGTATCCCTCCGACTCGATGTGCTGCCGGGTGAGCGACTTGTACTGCGTCGTCGTGCAGTTCGGCGAGCAACTCGAAAGCCACGCCTGGTTCGTCTGGTCCTTGAGGAACAACTGGCTGCTCGGGACTGCGGGATAGCCCGCGTTCGCGAGGTTCGTGACCGTTCCGGGCCGCTGGGCTTCGGGACGCCCGGTCAGGAAGAAGATCGTGTAGCCCTCCGTCTTGGCCTCGTTCACGAGCGCCGGCATTCCGGGCACCGCCGGGAAGGCTGCGGCGTTCACGAAATCGGCGTTCGTCGTCGGGTTGTAGACGAAGTTGCTGTAGATCTCGTAGTTGTAGGTGTTCAGTGTCGTATCGTCGATGTCGAGCAGGATCGCCTTCATCCCGGTGGCGTGAGCGGGATTACTGGGCGGGTTGTGCGGGTTGTGCCGGCCGGAATGGTTGTGCCGGTCGGAATGGTCGTGCGAGCCGTGCCAGGCCGGTGGGCCGGGAGGGCCCGGCTTCGCGTCATGGGCGAGGTATGCCTCCGCGCCCGATTCGAGGCCGGCCATCTCGTTGGCATAGGAGCTCGTCGGCGAGAACGTGTGCAGCATCGTCGAGCCGTCGACAGGGTCGGGGACGTTCGTGAGCGTGTCGCCGTAGTAGGCCTTGATCGCGGTCTTGACCTGGTCGATGTTCTGGATCTGGTCGGCGCTCGTCGGGTTGGCCGGCGGCGCCGGGACGGGCGGCCCGCCCGGTGCGAGCGCGATCGCCGTGGCGGCGAGGGTGAGAGCCAGCGTTGCGGCGACTGCCGCGGCGGCGATCACGGCGGCCCGAACAGGGCGCGTGTGTCGCAGTAACTTGCGAGTGCGCGTTTCCATGGCACCTCCGATTGCGATGGGATCCGCCCAGGGATACCCACCGACCGCTCGGGCTAAGCGCGCTCCGCGGCCCCCTGCTCCACGGTTCCGCCCATTCCAGAGCCATGCCGGCGGCCGTTGGGAGGTCCCCGTGTTCCGGGGACCTCCCAGGCTTCGACCCGATGTTCCGAGACTCAGACCGCGCTGAGGCTTGCGCTCACGGTCACGGGAACGGTGTTGACGAGGCTGATGCCCTCCGCGGTTGCGCTCACCACGATCATTCCCCTCGTCCCGGCCGGGATCGGAATCGAGAGGCCGGTCGTGATCCCGTTCGAGATCGTCCCGATCGCGTCGATTCCCGTCAGCGGCGGTGCCGCGATGACGAACGCGCCCGGAACCGGGCTGAACGTGTTGTCGGGCGTGCTCGAGGTGTAGAGCTGAGCCGTGATCGTGACCGTCGTTCCCACCAGGTTCTCCCCAGCCGTGGTGCTGGCATAGACGGTGATGCCGGTGATCGTCGTATCCACCGGGAACGTCTGGGCGACACTCGGAGTGGTGACCGTGGTGTCGAAGAGCCCCCCGAGCGGGCTGTCGGTGGCACTTGCAACACCGTCGAGCGGAAGCTCGATCGAGGTCCCCACAAGCCCTCCGAGAATCGTCGTCAACGACTGCGGGGTACCGGACGACGACGCATAGACGGTGCCCGTTCCGTCGGCGCCCGTCGCTCCCGTCGCTCCCGTCGGCCCGGCGGGCCCTACGTCACAGGTCGGACCGGTATCGCCGGTCGGACCGGCAGGCCCTACGTCACCGGTCGGTCCGGTATCGCCGGTCGGTCCCGCAGGCCCAACATCTCCGGTTGGTCCGGCATCGCCCGTCGGCCCGGCATCGCCGGTCGCACCGGTGTCTCCCGTGTGACCGTCGGCACCTGTAGCTCCGGCCGGTCCGGCATCGCCGGTCTCCCCGGTATCGCCCATCGGCCCGACATCGCCGGTCGCGCCGGTGTCACCCATCGGCCCGACATCGCCGGTCGCGCCGGTGTCGCCCATCGGCCCGACATCGCCGGTCGCGCCGGTGGCCCCGACAGCTCCGTTGGGGCCGACCGCGCCGGCCGGCCCGGCCGGACCTGTCTGCCCGTTACCGCCGGTCGCTCCTCCCGATCCCTGTGCGCCGGCGGCTCCCTGGGGACCTTGCGCGCCGGGCGCGCCGGTTGCGCCCTTGGCACCTGCCGGCCCGCGCCCGGGCCAGCTCTGGACCCGTACGAGCGTCTCGCCCTTACGGCAGCTTTCGCTCTGCTTCAGAAGCAGGCGAACACTGCCCTTGTCGGCGCCCGAGCTCGTGACGCAGACTCGAACACCCTTGGACGCCTGGCCGGATGAAGCACCGGACGCAAGCATCACGCCGCCAACGAGCGCAGCAACAACAGCTAGTGCGCCGAAGCGCACCGATCTCTTTCCGAAATTCATGACCCCCCAATCTCAGCTGAAGAAACGAACAAGGCACTGTCGCCGCAGTACGTCATCGGCCGATCGAACCACCGACTTGAACGGAGGTTCGGCGCCGTCTCGGCGAGTCCTCGGCCAGGCGGGGAACGAGACAGTCCGAGACTGCCCGAACCGGTGCCAGGCGCAATGGGGGTTACAAATCGGGGGGAAACGGCTACCACGATCGACAGGAACGGGGCTGTATCCAACGAGGAGGGGCTTTGCTGAGGAAGGCATTGTCGATGGGCATGTACGCCGGGTTCAGCCCCGGAGCATCGATGGCCGTGGGCTGGCTCTCCCAGCCGCTTGCCGACGATTCAGCCGTCATGCGCAAGCTGAAGCCCGGTCTGATCAAGGCGCGCGCAATCGGAAAGCCGCACGCCGAGCCGGCGGATGCGCCACGCAATCGGCGAGCGCTCGTCGGCCACGAGTTCCGGTCGAGCCCGCTGCCCCTGATCGGAGCCGCCCTCGCCGCTGGCGTCGCGATCGCGAAACTCATCGACTGGCGAGGTCATGCCCACCCTCGCAACTGAGCCACGTCCCGAGCTTCCGCCCGACTCGGGACTGGGCCCGGTTGCCCGCGAGGTCGTCGACCACGCGAGTACGCTCGCCCGTCTCGAGGTGCGCCTCGCGCTCCTCGAGCTCAAGCAGAAGCTCGCCGCCCTCGGTCTGGGGATCGGACTCGCCGTCGGGGCCGGGATCGTCGCGCTCTATACGCTCGGCTTTGCCCTCGCGGCGGTCGCGGCCGGCATTGCAACGGCCGTCTCCACCTGGCTCGCACTGCTGATCGTGGCCGTGGTCCTCCTGGCCGTAACCGGGGCGCTCGCGCTACTCGGGATGCGCGTGCTCAAGCGGGCAGTGCCCCCTATGCCCGAACAGGCGATCGAGGAGGCAAAACGCACGACCGCGGCTATGAGGACGGATGGCGATCGACCGGACTGAAGGCGCCGAGGCCGAAGCGGTCCGTCGCGAGCTCGCGCGTGAGCGCGAACGACTTGTCGACGCCGTGGGCGAGCTCCGGCGGCTCGCAGATCTGAACGCGGTTCTGCGCGCCAGGCTGGTGCTCGTCGTGGGTGGGGCGCTCGTCAGCGGGTTCGTGCTCGGCGGGGGCATAGGCGCGACGGCGCGGCTTCTCTTCCGTCACGGTCGAGAGGGCCGCACGGTGGCGCGCGCCGGTCGCTTCACGCTCGTCCGTCACTGACCCGCGGCTCGGAAGCCGGGGCGCGGAACGCGCACCATGAAGCGAGTTGGTCGATCACGAGCTCTCCCCTCGGCGCCCGGCACCGCCGGGACGCACGATTCCGGCCTCGTAGGCCACGATCACGGCCTGCAAACGGTCGCGGACGCCGAGCTTCCGCAGCAGGTTGGAGACGTGCGTCTTCACAGTCGCCTCGCTGACGACGAGCTCCGCAGCGATCTCCGCATTCGAGAGACCTCCGGCGAGGAGCCTCAGGATCTCGAGCTCGCGGTCGGTCAGCAACTCGAGAGCGCCCGCGTCGGGTACGGGCTCGCCGGACGAGAAATGGTCGAGAAGACGCTGGGTCACGGTCGGGCCAAGGAGGGCATTGCCAAGGGCGACGAGCCTGATCGCGTCGACGAGATCGGGCGGGCGCACGTCCTTCAGCAGGAAGCCGCTCGCACCCGCACGAATCGCGGCGTAGACGTACTCGTCGAGGTCGAAGGTCGTCAGCACGAGGATGCGCGCCGAGCTCCCCGAAGCAGCGATCCGCCTCGTCGCCTCGATCCCGTCCATCAACGGCATCCGGATGTCGAGCAGGATCACGTCGGGTTCCAGCTCCGCTGCGAGCCGGACGGCCTCGGCACCGTTCTCGGCCTCCCCGACGACCTCGAGGTCATCGCGCGTCTCGACGATCATGCGGAAGCCGCTGCGTACGAGTGCCTGGTCGTCGGCGATCAGGACACGAACGGTCATACGGGAATCCTGGCCCGTACGACGAAGCCGCCGCCGGCGCCGTTGCCGGCCTCGACGGTGCCGCCGAGGAGCGCGGCGCGCTGGCGCATCCCGATCAGGCCGCTGCCACCGGTCCCGTTCCCGCTGCCGCTGCCGTCGTCTGCGATCTCGAGAGCGATCTCGTCGCCGAAACCGACGCGGACCTTCGCGTGCGAGGCGTGCGCGTGCTTCAGCGTGTTCGTCAACGCCTCCTGCACGATGCGATAGGCGGACAGATCGACCGCTGCAGGCAAAGGCCGCCGCTCTCCCTCGAGCTCGAGCAAGACGTCGAGCCCTGTCGCCCGCACCTGTTCGACGAGGCTGTCGAGCCGGTCGAGTCCGGGCTGCGGCTCGTACTCCGCACCGCCGGCGAGCAGCCCGAGCACACGGCGGAGGTCGGAGAGCGCTGTGCGCGCGGCGGCGTCGATCGCGCGGAGCGGCTCGCGAGCGCGCTGCGGGTCGAGGTCGAAGACCTCCTCGGCCGCGCCGGCCTGGACGACGATCACGCTCAGTGCATGTGCGATGACGTCGTGCAGCTCGCGACCGATGCGCGCCTGCTCCTCGGCGACGGCCCGGTGCGCCTCGATCTCCCGCTCACGCTCGAGCCGGTCGGCCTTCTCCTCGATCTCGCGGATATAGGCCCGGCGCGAGCCGATGCTGTCCCCGAGGAGCCACGCTACCGCCGTGAAGAAGAGGTGGAACCCGCCGTCGCCGATCCCCGAGGTCGCGAGCGAGGCCAGGCTCGTCGCGCCGATCGAGATCGCGCCCACGCTTCTGCTGAAGGGCGGGCGGGCGGCCGCGAACGTGAAGAGGGCGACCGCGAGCGGAAACGGCAGCAGCCAGCCACCCGCCGCCACGAGCGCGACCGAGAGCGCGGTGACGACCACGACGACGGCAAGCGGCTGCCGCCGGCGCCAGAGGAGCGCCACCGAGGCAACCGCGTCGACGGCGATGCTGAGGCCGCTGTGGGTGTGCCCGCTCGCGGCAACGGTCGTGATCACGAGGACAACCCCGGCGATCGCGACGTCGACGAAGACCGGATGGCGGCGGATCCAGTTCCAGATCATCCGAACCTCACCGCCATCACGGTACTCGGGTCGAACCGCTAGGTATCGCGCCGGACGAGCAGCACCGCGGCGACCGCGATCGCAGCGACCGTATACGCACCGAAGAGCGCGAGCCCGCCCCACGGGCCGAGCGTGTGCGGGCCGTGCGTGAGCTGGAAGATCGACCGGCCTGCGCTGTTCGGGATGTAGGGGTTGATCGCGTCCTCCCAGCTCGAAGGCAGAACGTCGAGGAGCGGCGGGATCACGAAGAAGAGACCGACGAACGTCGCGATGCCTCCGGCCGTGTTGCGCACGATCGCGCCGATCGCGAGCGCGAACATCCCGACCAGGGTCAGGTAGACCGCTCCGCCGATCACCGCCCGCGCAACCCCGGGATGCGTGAACGAGATCTGCAGGATGTCGTGCCTCGCGAAGATCGCCTGCGTGACGAAGAACGCGGCGAGCACGGACGGCAGCATCAGCACGAACGTGACGGCACCGAACACGCCGAGCTTCGCCCAGAGCACCGGCAGCCGCTTCGGCACGGACGTCAGGCTCGCGCGGATCATCCCGGTCGCGTATTCGCCGGTGATCACAAGGACGCCGAGCACCATGATCGCGAGCTGCGAGACATTGATGCCGCCCTGCGCGATCTCGAGCGGGCTGCGGCCGGCACGCTCGTGCGGGCTCATCGTGCCCCACCGCGAGGAGGTGACCGCGGCAAAGAGCGCCGGGAAGCCGACCGTCAGCACGACCGCGACGAGGAGCGACCAGCGTGTCGAGCGGAGCGAGTGGAGCTTCGACCACTCCGAGACGGCGACGCGGACCTGTGTGACACGGCCGACGCGATCGAGGAGCGGGATCTCGATCTCGGGCGTGACCGCACTCATGCCGCCACCGCCTTGAACTCGACGTCGTCGCGGGTCAGCTCCATGAAGGCCTCCTCCAGTGATGCCTGCTGCGGCGTCAGCTCGTGCAGGACGATGTTGTTTCTCGCGGCAACCTCGCCGATCTGCTGCGCGCTGATCCCCGAGATCTCGAGCAAGCTCGGATCCACGCTCTCGGCGGAGACGTCCCGGGCGAGGACGAGATCGCGAAGCTCGGTCGCCTGCGGCGAGCGCACGCGAACGACCGTCTTGCCGGCACGCCGTGTGAACTCCTCGACGCTCGTGTCGGCGATCAGCCTGCCGCGGCCGATCACGATCAGGTGCTCCGCCGTCATCGCCATCTCGCTCATCAGGTGCGACGAGACGAACACGGTGCGGCCCTCGGCCGCGAGGCCCCGGAGCAGGCTGCGCATCCAGTGGATGCCTTCCGGGTCGAGCCCGTTGGCGGGCTCGTCGAGCATCAGGGTCTGGGGATCGCCGAGCAGCGCTGTCGCAAGCCCGAGCCGCTGCCCCATGCCGAGGGAGAACGCCCCGGCGCGCTTGTGCGCGACCTCGTGCAAGCCGACGAGGTCGATCAGGTCGAGCACGCGCTTCTTCGAGATGCCGTGCGTCTGTGCGAGCGCGAGCAGGTGGTAGTAGGCGGAGCGGCCGGTGTGGATCGACCGCGCCTCGAGGAGCGCGCCCGCTTCGT
Source organism: Gaiellaceae bacterium (assembly GCA_036271235.1). Lineage (GTDB taxonomy): Bacteria > Actinomycetota > Thermoleophilia > Gaiellales > Gaiellaceae > PALSA-600. The sequence goes on along the minus strand of DATBBA010000026.1, from coordinate 19,007 downwards.
GCATGGGCGAGCGGTGGTCGCGGAAATGCTTGCCGTTCACCTTGACGTCGCCCGCTGTCGGCGCGTCGAGGCCGAGAATGAGGCGCATCGTCGTCGACTTCCCCGAGCCGTTCGGCCCGAGGAAGCCCGTGACGATCCCGGGCCGTACCGTGAATGTGAGCCCGTCGACGGCGCGCTTCTCGCCGTAGTTCTTGGTGAGTCCGTTTGCTTCGATCATGCAGCCCAAGCTAGCCCCGGCCCCTGCTCGGCGCCTCGGCCGCCTGGATGAACTGCGGTCGCCCGGAAGGATGAACCGTGCCTCCCGAAATCGAGATCGGCGGCCGGGATCGCCCTACCGTCGACCGACTTGCTGCGCCTCTTTAGGCCGCTGCCGCCTGGGGCGAGCGTGACAGACGCCAGAGGGCGTCGTCGCCGAGGGGATTCCTGACGGTCGCCTCGCTGCCCGTGAGCTCGAGCAGCGCGAGCTCGGCTCGGGCGCGGTCGGGAGCATCGTTGTCCCTCGCCATGAGCGCTGCAACCTCCTGGGTCGTCAAGCCTTCCGGAAAGCGCTCGAGGAGCGGCAACGGGGTCTCCGGTGGCTGCTCGCGCTCGAGCTGCGGGTCGAGGTTGGCGAGCAGGATGTCGTAGGCCTCGACGGGCTGGAACCCGCCGGCAACGAGACGCTGCCCATCGCGCTCGAAGACCACGGACGGCGCGGTGAAGCGCACGGATCCGTCGCTGTTTCCCGTCTTTCCCTGCAGCTCGGCCGGTGACCCGGCTGCGGTTCGCGCCTCGGCCCGGTCGTGTTCGTATGCCTCGGTCACGTCCGGATCGTCGAGCCGGGAGACGATCCGGCTCCCGTCGATGCCCGGCACGGAACCGAGAACCGTGGCCAGTTGCGCTTCGTCGTCGAGGAGGAGCGGGGTCGTGAAGTTGGCGAGCTGGAGCGCCCGTAGTGCCTGCCACTCCTCGCCGCGGCCGTCCAACCGGACGGCCACGAGAGCGCGGCAGCCGCGCGCAGTCGCACTGACCCGCTCCTTCGGCGTCGGGGAGAACGGCATCCCGTAACGCCTGAAACGGACCTGGCTCATCGCACCGCGAAGCGGTGTGTAGCCGCGCTCCAGATAGCGCGAGGTGTCCTCGCTCAGGCCGATCACGACGAGCCGCCAACTGAGCTGGCTCCCGTAACGCCAGTCGAGCACTCGCAGAGCCGGCAGCTCGGAATACGCCCACGGACAGCCGGGATCCGTGTAAAGCGTCACGTCGATAGGCACACCCATCAGTCCCCCCTCGGACACGGATTGACTCTCGCAACTCCTTGATATCACAAGCTCCGCGGCATTCGAGCCGCGGATCGCGATCAGTACTCGTTCTTGATCACGAAGTAGGAGCCGCGAATGGTTCCGGCCAGCTTTGACTTCTGTCTCGCGAACTTGAACCGCGCGGCGAGCTCCTCGGGGACCTCCATCCCGTCGGAGAGCTTGAACCCGACCGCCCGCTTCCCGGAGTCGTCGATGGAGTACATGACGTTGATCGACAGCCCGCTCTCGTAGAAGACGTAGGCCATCCGGATGCCCTCGACCTCGAAGGCGGTGGCCTCGAGCGGCGGGGAGGCGATGACGAGGTCGCGCTCCTCCTCGAGGATCCGATGGACCCAGTCGATGGTCGCCTGGGCGTCGCCCGCGGCCTCGACCGTGAAGACGTGGTCGTACTTGTTCTTGAAGTAGCGGGCCTCGTTCGCCCGCAGGCCGGCGAGCGCGGCCGCGACCGGCGAGGACTCCAGGCCTACCGTCGAGACGTCGACGAAATCCACCGTGTACGACATGAGGCACCTCCCGCCCGTTTACGTCAGCCGAGGCTACCTCGGCCGCGGAGCTCGCGGGGGCGTGTGCCCGAGCTCAGCCGAGTTCCTGGGCGAGCCCGATCAGAAGCCCCTCGGGCCCGCGGATGTAGCAGAGACGGTAGGCGTCTGCGTACTCGACGACCTCGCTGCTCACGAGCTTCGCGCCGTGCTTCAGGAGCCGGGCGAGCGTCTCGTCGAGGTCGTCGACGGCGAACATGACGCGGAGGTAGCCGAGCGAGTTGACCGGCGCGTTCCGGTGGTCGGCGATCACACGCGGCTCGAGAAAGCGCGAGAGCTCGATCCGGCTGTGGCCGTCCGGCGTACGCATCATCGCGATCTCGACGCGCTGATCTCCGAGCCCTGTGACGCGCCCCGCCCACTCGCCTTCCACCGTGCCTCGCCCTTCGAGCTCGAGGCCGAGCTCGCGGAAGAACTCGATCGCCGCCACGAGGTCCTCGACGACGATGCCGACGTTGTCCATCCGTTTCAGCGCCAGGAGCTCATACCTCCCTCGAAGGAGCGAGCGAGCAGCCCCTGGAGCGTTTCCGGGTCGACCGATTCCCCGAGCGCTGTCGAACCGACGGCATCGCAGGGGAGCATGGTGACGACCTTGCTGTGGATCCGGTGATCATCGCTGGATTCGGGGGTAGGCGCCAGCCGAGAGGACGCCAGATCGTCACAGCTTCGCCATTCCGCGGTCACACGGTGCCGCACGGCCCCGCACTAGCCTCGCCTTGGGGGGTTCGGATGTCATCTCGACGTGCGGCCTCGACGATCCACGAACGGCGATCGAAGCCCGTTCCTCACCGATCAGGAGGTTTCCAGCTTGACATCGTTCATGCACAGACACGGCCGAATCGGCGTTGCCGCCGGCGTTGCGGTCGTTCTCGCCAGTACGACTCTGGTGGCGGCTCAGGCCAAGGACTGGTTTTCAGCTCCGTCCCACGACTTCAACGTCAGGGACGATTCGTTCGATGCGAGGAAGCAGCCGGCGACCGGCGACGTGCTCAAGAACGACAACGGGGCCACCGCCGTCGCGCGGCACACCAACCCGGCCAACGGCTCGCTGACCCTCAACGCCGACGGCACGTTCACCTACACCCCGAATCCAGGGTTCAAGGGCACTGACACCTTCAGCTACACCGCGACCGATGCCGTCTCGCTCTACCGGGACGCGACCGCCAAAGGCGACCCGCTGCCACCGCTCGGCAGTGTCCCGGGCCCGAACGGCGCCACCACGAGTATTTCGGGTGAGGGGTTCGGCTCGTCGCTGGCGCCCGAGCCGCGCAGGCAGGGTTGGTTCTACGGCCTCACAGACCGCGGCCCGAACGCCGACGACCCGCTCGGCAGAAAGTCCGAGCCGCTGACGAGCTTCAGCCCGGAAATCGGTGAGTTCAAGCTCGTCGACGGCAAGGCCGAGCTCCAGAAGACGATCACCCTCAAGGGCCCGAAGACCGTCAAGGGGCCGCAGGGCATCTTCGGCCAGCCCTACAGCGGGCGGCCGCCGACACCGGACACCTCCGAGGTGATCGACGATGTCGCGCAGAGCCACGGTACGACGGGCGTCCCGGTCGCGAGCGACCCGGACGGCTACGACTCCGAGGGCCTGGTTGCGCTCGATGACGGCACGTTCTGGGTCTCGGACGAGTACGGCCCGTACATCACCCACTTCGATGCCAACGGCTATGAGATCGGCCGGCTCACCCCGGACCACAACAGCCCGAACAACCAGTACCACAAGATCGTCGGCTACTTGCCGCCCGAGTTCGCCGACCGCCTCACGAACAAGGGCATGGAAGGACTGACCATCACGCCGGACGGCTCGATGCTGGTCGGTGCCATGCAGTCCGCGCTGCAGATGCCGGACCTCGGCACCCTCAAGGCCTCCAAGGTCGCGGTCACCCGGATCATCACGATCGACCTGCGCACGATGCAGACCAAGCAGTACCTGTACCTCCTGGACAATCCGGCCACCACCGGTGACGCCAACAGCGAGATCACGGCTCTGTCGGACACCAAGTTCCTGGTGGACGAGCGTGACGGCAACTTCGAGCCCTTCGCGAACAAGACGCTCTACGAGGTCGACATCGACGGCGCCACCGATGTCTCCAACCTGCAGCTCAACGGCCTCTCACCAGAGGCGTTCGTCGGCGCCGACGACGCCAACACGGCCCTTGCCGCCCTTACGGCGGCCGGCGTGCACGTGGCACAGAAGCAGCCGTACCTGCAGGTCGGCACGCTCCTGAGCCAGCTCGACCCGACCGGCGCGTTGTTCGGCCACGACAAGGTCGAGGGCGTCGCCACGACCGATGCGGGACAGACGCTGTACCTGTCGAACGACGACGACTTCGGCATCGACTACATCGGCAGCTGCGGCGACGCCGCACCGTGCCCGGAGGCCGACGGCTCGTGGGCGGTGCACCAGAAGGTGCTCCCGGCCACGAACCAGGAGGACACCGGAGAGATCCTCGAGGTCGACACCACGAAGCTGCCGGCGGTGCTCAAGACCGCCACTGTCACGATCACCGTTCACTAGGACGCACACCGATCGGGCCCGCCCACTCCCTGTGGGCGGGCCCGACGAGAGTGCGAGGCCCACAACTGCGACAGCGGAGCTCACGGCGAAGGGAAGTCAGCTCTCGACCGCGGGGTCGTAGCGCCTGATAGGACAGTCGAACATATGTCCGTTTCTCGTGATCTACCGGAACTGATCGTCGCAGACGCCGCCGGCTGGCGAGCGTGGCTGACCGAGAATCACGCTCGGCCCACCGGAGTGTTCCTGGTGCTTGCCCGGAAAGGTGTGATAGAGCCAACCAAGCTCACCTACGACGAGGCGCTCGACGAGGCGCTCTGCCACGGCTGGATCGACGGCCAGCTCCAAAAGCGCGACGACATGACGTACCGCCGGCGCTTCACGCCGCGCCGACCGGGCAGTGCATGGTCACGGCGGAACGTGGAGCTCGTCGAGCGCCTGTCCCGGGAGGGACGAATGCACCCGGTGGGGCTGGAAGAGGTCGAGCGAGCGAAGGCTGACGGGCGCTGGCAGACGGCCTATCGCGGCCAAGCCAAGATCGAGGTTCCTCACGACCTTGCGCAGGCGCTCGCGAATGAACCCGAGGCGTCCGCGATGTTCGAGAACCTCAGCGCCCAAAACCGCTACGCGATTCTCTACAGGGTCGAGACCGCCAAAAAGCAGGAGACGAGAGCCAAACGGATCGAACAGTTCGTCGAGATGCTCGCGCGCGGCGAGACCATCTACCCGCAGAAGAACTCGGCGTAGTCGACGGGTGGGCGCGACCCGCGAAAACGCGCTACGCGGGTTCGAACGTGGCCGGGTTCGCGGCGAGACTTCGCGTGAAACGCTCGAAGAGCGTTCCCTCAGGGCCTTCGGTCAACGCGTTATATCTCACGGCGAGCGCAGCAAGATCGGCCTCTTCAGCATCGGTGAGATCGACGATGTCGATAGCTCCGGCGCCGTTGACGACGCGGGCGACCAGTGCTCGGGCCTCGTCCAGCACAGCAGCCAAGTCAGGCGCCCCGAGCGTCCGCAGGCCTTCGGCCGCAACTCTCGCCTCTTCGTAGCCGGCTTCGTCGATTGCAAAATCGAGGCCTCCGCTCGATATCTCACCATCGAATGAGATTGCGTCTCGGAGTGCCTGATCGCCCGGCAGGCGAGGCGTGAATACCGGGGAACAAGCTCGATTCCAGATTCGATCTGCGGCGTTGCCGGATCCCAGATCGCCCTTGAGGAAGTCTTGGACACTCTTCTCGAGAGCGTCGCTGTCGAAGAATGCGCGCTCATCACCGGTGAGACCCTCGGCGCTCGAAGCAATCATTCGCCGGGCGTCCACGCTCACGCTTATCGCTTTCGCGGCGGCTTCTTCGTTCGAGTTGATCCACACGTCGATCTCGTGTCGATGGGACTCGTAGTGTCGGAGAGCCGCCTCGATGGCGACAACGGGCTGGTCGAGCCACGCTGCCGTTCGCGTCGTGATGTTGTCAAAGCTTCGATGGACCGCCACGACCTCCCACACGTCAGGTCCGTCGCGAAGGCCGGCGCGGACACCCGCCGGCCCATCGCGCATGACGATTGCCGATTCCGCGGCCATCTCCCCACGAGTCTACGGCCCGCTCGGGGTCCGCTCCAACTGCTCGAGCTCGTGCCCGGGCTCTTCCCAGTAGGCGTCAAGATCCGGATACGGCCCCGTCCTCCCGTCGAACTCGAACAGATACTCGCCCAGCAATCGCTCAACCCCGTCACGATCGTCGATCCGCGCATCACGCAACTCCACCGCCACGAACATCAACGTACAGCGATCGCGCCGGCGACCGCGATCGCGGCGAGCCACTTGCATCACGCCCCGGCTTGTGAGCGTGAGCGCGCCGTGAGCGGTCGAAATAGCCGGGCGCGCGGATCAACTTTTCCCAAGGAACCTTTGCAATGCTATCTTTGCATCAACGTGGACGTCATCGATCTCACCGATCCGCGTGCCCTTCGCGCCTACGCACACCCACTACGGCTAAAGCTCATCGGGCTGCTCCGACGTGAAGGCCCTCTGACTGCGACCCGCACGGCGGAGCTCCTCGGAGAGAGCTCAGGCTCGACCTCGTTCCACCTCCGGCAGCTGGCCAAATATGGCCTCGTTGAAGAAACCGGCGAGGGCACCGGGCGCGAGAAGCCGTGGCGAGCAACCGCCCTCTTCACTCGCCTACCCGACATTGCCGCGACACCGGAGGCAGCGGAGGCAGCGGACCATACGCGCGCGGTGATCGCCGCCAGATACCACGAACGGTTCCTCGACTGGATAGCCCGGAGCCGCCACGAGCCTGAGGAATGGCAGCGGGCAGCGGTTATGACCGACCGAATGCTCTATCTCACGGTCGACGAACTGGCCCAACTCGGCGAGCAAATCAAGGAACTGGTCGACGAGTATTCGTCGCGCCTCGTCGACCGGCACGCGCGACCCGAGGACTCCCGCCTCGTGACCTTCGTCGGGCTGGCCTTCCCTGAGGAGCCATGAGGACCTCCCTCTTGCGTGAGTCGAGGTTCCGCCGCTTCTGGATCGGGCAGAGCGTCTCGCTGATCGGCGATCAGGTCGCGCTGTTTGCGATTCCGATCGCCGCTGTGGTCGTGCTCCAGGCCAACTCGACGGAGATGGGTGTGCTGACGGCGGTCGGGCTCGTGCCCAGCCTGCTCTTCTCGCTTCACGCCGGCGTGCTCATCGACCGGTACGGCAGACGCCGACGCACGATGATCACGGCCGACCTTGGGCGAGCGACGCTCATGACAGTGGTGCCGCTTTGCTACGTGCTCGGTCTGCTCGGGTTGCCCCTCCTCTACCTCGTCGCGTTCGCGCTCGGCAGCTTCGACGTCGCCTTCGCGCTTGCCGATGCGTCCCTGTTCCCGATGCTCGTGCAGCGCCAGTCCTACGTCGAAGCGCAGGCGCTGCTCAGCGGCAGCCGAGCGATGTCCGCGGTCATCGGCCAAACCCTGGCCGGACTCCTGATCGCAGCCCTGACGGCCCCGATCGCTCTGACTATCGATGCCGCATCCTTCATCTGGTCCGCACTGACGCTAACCCGCATTCACGCACCCGAACCTCAAGCCGGCGAGGGCGGCGAACGACACCAACTCGGCGCCGGGATCCATTATCTAAGAGGCTCCCCGACAGTCCGGGCCGCACTCGCAGCAACGACGACCGTGAACTACTTCGCGTTCGCGTTCACAGCGATCTTCATCCTCTACGCAACCCGCTCGCTCGACGTCCGACCAGCGCTGCTGGGACTCGTGTTGGGCGCCGGCGCCATAGGAGGCATCCTCGGCGCCGCCCTCGCCGGCCCAGTCACCGATCGACTCGGCCTCGGCCGCGCATTCGCCCTCGGCTGCGTCGTATTCCCGGCCCCGCTCGCGCTCGTGCCGCTCGCGACAGGCGGCCGAGGCGAAATTCTCGTCTTCCTCTTCCTCGCGCAATTCTGGTCCGGCGTCGGCGTCATGCTGCTCGACATCAGCATCGGGGCGATCTTCGCCGCCACCATCCCACACTCCCTCCGGGCGCGCGTCGCCGGAGCGTATCGGACAGTGAACTACGGCATCCGCCCGCTCGGAGCACTCACCGGCGGAATCCTCGGCAACGCGATCGGCCTCAGACCAACCCTCTGGCTGGCAGTCACGGGCGCCACCGCCTCAGCCGGCTGGCTCATTCCCTCACCACTCCTCCGAAAAACGCCACGTGAGCTTCGACCGCAAACAGACCTCTCACCCCGAACGTCAACTCCTCCGCAGCGTGCGGCCGAACACACCAACTGATCCCCAAACAGCGCGGCTGGTACTCGCCGCTTTCCGGCAGGACGGAAATGTCGCCAGCACTGGGCTCGCACGGCGATCGGCGGCATGTCCAGTGGTTGACCGACACCGTGGCAAGGACGGTGGTTGCGCCCCGTTCGGTCATCCGACAACAAAAAGGCCCCAATTACGGGGCCTTTGATGGGCGGTACTGGGCTCGAACCAGTGACCCCCAGCTTGTCGTGCTGGTGCTAAAGGGGCGATTTGCAGGCAGTTTCTCCGCTGTGGGGAAGTATTTGGGGAACTCCCACAACTGAGACGCCGGATTTGGGCGGTCTTGGACGGAAACTGCCTTCCTCATTTGGGAGGACCTGCATTCGATTCTCGACGAGCAAGAGCCGAGAGCCGCGAAACCACAAGGCCAAGGACCACGGCTGTCGCGAGCACATCGAGACTCATTTGAATCGTCATGAGAAGACGCGCGGTTTCCGAGACTGCGGTGATGCCGCCGGTGCCCGCGGTCGTGAAGGTACCCATGGACACGAACAACGCGTCGCCCCGTGTCAGGCGAGTTGACCAGTCGCGCGTCGAGCCGTACGCGAGGTAGATCGACGCGAACTGACCAACCAGCATGAACAGTGCGACGAAGGCAATCCCAAAGCCTCGGCTAAATGGCCTCACGTCCAGCAGCGCGAGGGCGCCGATCGTCAACCAGACGAGCAGGACAAGAACATCCAGACTGATCATTCCGCCGCCCAAGTCTCGGTGACGATTCAAAAGCCAGCCGGACCACGCAAGGAAGACGAGGCCGACAGCGACCACGTACGGATAGGCGCGATCGAACCGTCTTCTCACAATCTCCGGGTGATGGAACCAGCGTTCAGGCATTCCGACACAGAAGCCTGACACGGTGGGTTGACGGCGTCGCTGTCCTAACCCTTCAGCGCGCTACCCGTCGTCGGTGTCTTCTGCGCCAACTTTTCCGAGCTCGCCATGTCGACTCGGACTCCCACCCGACGGTCGCGCAGGCTCCCACCATAGATCACGCAGGCTGGGCACCTCCGAGCACGCCCGCCGTCTCCGACCGGCGCTACAGCCAAAGCTCCAGGTCGGTCGGCTGATCTAACGTCGCCTTGAGGAGCTCATCGAGGGCCGTGATGATCGACCCCGGATCGCTTCTCGGCCAGCGCTTCTGTGTGGTGAAGATGACTCCGGCATGGCTTTCGCCCGCAACGAGGAGCGCCTCGGCCAGAGGACGGAAGTCAGCGACATTCTCGGAGACAACGGCACGACCGTCGGCGCGAGCGCGGTCGAGAACCTCGTCGTCGGGGGTACCTCGGCCTGGAGTTCGATGGGCCGAGGCCGCGTCATGGCCGCGCGATTGCAACTCGTCGGCGATGTCGACCGAGTACATCTCGTCCAGCAGGATCTTCAAGAAGCGGCCTGCCGTGCGCGAGCAACGCGCTCGGCTGCCTCAGCTGCCTCCTCGTTCCGCCGGATCCAGTCGTCGATCTCCGTACGGTGGGCCTCGTAGTAGCGCAGCGCAGTCTCGATCGCGCTCGGTGGCTGGTCCAGCCAATCCGCGGTTCGCCGAACCTCGCCGAAGCTGCGGTGAACATCGACGACCTCCCAGATGTCGGCGCCGTTCACAAGACCAGGTCGACGGCCCGCCGGCCCTGAGCGAAAAACGACGCCCGGATACTCGTCCATCTCGATCCCCTCGGCCACGTAGCGCTGGATAAGCGTCGAGCGAGAGTGGCCCTCAGCCTGAGCACGACGGTCGAGCCGCTTCAGCGTCTCGTTCGGATAGCGCGTGGAAACTGGTGCGGCACTCTTGTCCATGAGCCCATTGTACTACGTGCGTGCACGGATGTAGTTGCGGCTTCGATGAGCTCCTGCGGAAAGTCGCGTTCCTGCAAGGATCGACAGGCATGCGACTTTTCGCAGGAAGCCCGCGTTGTCCGCGCGAGCGGCGACCTGAGATCGGCATTACCAATATTGGTAAGTTTAGATTCGATGAGCGGCGCGCTTCCGAACGGAACCTCGGCAGTCGAACCTCCCCGGACGCGACGCGAGAACCCCGACTACAGAAGCGCTCAAGAGCGCCTAGCGCCGTACGAGGACATCGCCAGATTCGTGATCATGCGGCGCGACGAAATGGGCCTCACTCAGTTGCAACTCGCTGAACGAATGGCGACCAGTCATTCCGCGATCTCACGAATCGAGTCAGGTCGGCACCGCACGAGCGTGTCGACTCTCGAGCGCCTTGCCCGAGCTCTCGATGTCCGCTTCGTCGTCGGCTTCGAAAGCGGCCCGGCGGACGCTCCTGTCCGTCACCTCGTTTCGCTCTGACGTCACGGCTCATCCGCGCCCTCCGACCATTCGGAGCGCGCCCACGGATCGCTCTCCGAGGTTCGCTCGGCACCCCATCCACGCGGCAGATCGCGGAGCTCGTGAATCTCAGGATGGGCTTCGACGATGTGCGAGAGATGGATCAGCACACCGTCTTCTCCGATGCCTGCCTCTGGCAGGAACTGCCAGTCACCATCGTCGTCGTGGACCACCAGCATGATCGGCTCATCGCCGTTCATCACGGTCCGGGTCGAATAGACGCCGAGCGTCGGGTGCCCGGCAAACGGGAACGGCTCACCGATTTCTTCCTCTGTGACGTACGGATCCCGCCCCGGCTCGACGATGAGCGTCGCTCCACGTTCGATGAATCGATCGATCAGAGCGTTCGCCCCGTGCTCCAGCTTGAACTCGCACTCAGCAGCCGTAATGCCTCCGACCTGGAGCAGCTTGACCCGATCGCCATCGATGACGAGGTCGTCGCCAACCTCGCCCCCGCCGACCTCGGTATGCGCGAGGAAAATCGTGTCGAGCTGTGATCCAGCAAGCAGTGGCTCGCCCCACGGGATCGTGTGTCCGAACCCGAACCACGTCTTATTGTCATGGGGGTAGTGCGCGAGTTGCTGCATCACCATGCCGAGCTCTTTCTTCGGCTCATCGACGAACATCACGAGCTCGATACGGGAAGGCTCGGAGCCGGTGTCCGGGACCTGCATCGGCAGGTCGCTCATCCCACCGGTGATCAGCGTGAAGTACTCCTCGTCGTCGGCCGGCGGAAAGATGTAGACGTCGACGTGAGGAACGGACGGCTTCGTCTCGTGGTAGACGAGGCTGTACTCGCGTCCCATGAGCCGTTCGTACGCGGCTTCGCGTTGCGGACGAAAGTCAGGCGACGACTCAGCACCCTCCACCGCCCTAGTTTCCCAGGAGATCGCGGGAGTGGCGAGAATCGTCTGGGAAATGGTCAGCAAGCGGGCTTGGACGGTCGTGAGCGGACGAGAACGGCGCGTACCGTCGAGGGCCACCACTGGCGACCACCTTGGGACGTTCGCACGCCGTCGCGGTTGAGCCCGCGCGCGATCTCGCCCAGACTGTGGCCCTTCGCGTACTCGCCTCGAATGCGCGCGACGAGCACAGACTCAACGCCGGACTTGCGGCCCGGAGTGTCGGGGCGACGCGATGCCACACGCGCGGCTTGCCTTCGCTCCGCCAGATAGCGCTTCAGTTCATCGGCCGGGATCAAGCGTGCGCCCCACTCTGTCTTGACGGTCTCGATTACCGGAACGACGCGTCGATCGAGCGTGGCGAGGCTTACGCCGAGCGCCTCGGCTGCCTGCCTTCGCGTGTACGCAAGCCGCTCGACTCGCTCCATGAGGTAGAAGTCCCGCGCGCTGAGCGTGCTTGCCGGCGCGATCGCCTGGCGTCGTTGCTTTTCGATCCGCCGCCGATGTCGCCGGCTCGACATCCGTTATCCCGTACACCAATGGCGAGGCCGCCTGCACCTGTGGTGCATCTGCGTCTCCATTTCTATCGGGGTGGGGAGTTGCTGCACGCTATGGCCTACCGTTCCAGCGTCCAGCCGCGGCTGCGACCGCGGTCGAGTTCGACCATGCGGCGGACTCGGCGGAGGATCTCGCGGTCCTGCTCGCGGTTGCGTGCGACGAGCATGCGGGCGAGGTCGGCAATCGAGGCGACCTGTGGTCGGACGCCGCTGCCGAGTGGTTCGTTCTGGGCGTCACGGCGGAGGTCGTCGAAGCCGCGCGTCCCGGCCGGCTCCGGGATGATCTTGAGCCCGCCGGCGTCGGTGACGAGGTCGAGCACCGGCTCGCTGGCGAGGGCGTGCTCGAGGTCGAGTGGCGCCCCGTCTCGGCGTCGGGCGTTGAGTCGCTCGAGTGCGTCGCCGACCGCGCGGATATTCATCCCGTTCGGAGCCGGGACAATGTCGACGCCGTCGGTGATCTCGCCGCTGCCGTGGATCACCCGGCCGAGCGCGCCGACGACGATGTACCTCGCCCATTTCAGCTCGCGGAGGATCTCGAGCGGGTCGAAGGCCTCCTGGGAATCGGGCGTCACGGCCCTCGCTCCTTCAGCATCGCCTGGAGCCGCTCCTGCGGTGTCTGGTCGAGTGCGACGGCGAGGCTCGCCTCCGCCTCCGCATCCACTTGCTGCGGGACGAGCGCGAGTTCGAGCTCGAACCCGCACGCGCGGACAAGTTCGCGGAGTGTCTCGAAGCTCGGCTGGACGACGTCTCGCTCCCAGCGCGCGATCTGGGCGCGGTCCTTGCCGCTGCGGTCGGAGAGCTCGCCCTGGGAGAGTCCGGCTCGGAGGCGGGCTTCGCGGATCAGGGTGCCGCTGGTCACGGTGAGATTCTAGCCTTTACTGCCCTAAAAAGCATTAGTGATCTATCTGCTACACTCATCGCTCCATGTCGCGTCCGGCGGAACAACAGCTGGAACTCGAGGTGGTTCGGATCGAATCACCTCTCACGTCGCGCGCCCGTGCCAACGCCTCGCCGCGGGGCAAAGCGCTCGGCCCCCGGCTCGCGCTCAGCCCCGACGAGGCTGCGGCGCTCCTCGGTGTCAGTCGGGACTACTTCGACGAGCACGTCATCGACGAGCTCCGCATCGTGAGGCGCGGACGGCGGATCCTCGTGGCCCTCTCAGAGCTCGAGCGCTGGTTGGACCGCAGCGCGACCCGGGCTACTCTGGGTCGGGCCTGATGGCCGAGGGGATCGAAGTCCGCCACTCGCGCTCGTGCGTCTCGCGCGACGGCAAGCGCTGCAACTGCGAGCCCGGCTACCGCGTCGCCGCGTACGACGCGATCAGCAAACGGAAGGTCTCCAAGACATTCCGGACGCTCGCCGAGGCGCGACGCTGGCGAGCCGGGGCTCAGACGCAGGCGGCGAAGGGCGTCCGGCTCGCCGGCATAGCTCGGACGCTCAACTACGCTGCCGAGACCTTCGTCGACGGAATCACGGCCGGAACGACCCGCGCGAAGAACGGCGAGCGCTACAAGCCCTCGGTCGTCCGCGAGTACGAGCGCTCGCTGCGACTTCACGTCCTCCCCGCGCTCGGCGGCGCGAAGCTCTCACGGATCCAGCGGCGTGACGTCCAACGGCTCGCCGACGAGATGCTCGCTTCCGGCGCCGACCCGAGCACGATCCGCAACGCGCTCAAGCCGCTCCAGGCGATCTACCGCCGCGCAATCGAGGACGGCGACCTCGCCCTCAACCCGTGCGAGCGGCTACGGCTTCCAGCCGCCCGAGGCCGACGTGAACGGATCGCGTCGCCCAGCGAGGCGGCAGCGTTGATCGGTGCGCTTCGGATCGAAGATCGAGCGCTGTGGGGCTGCGCCTTCTACGCCGGCCTCCGCCGAGGCGAGTTGCGGGCGCTCGTCTGGGATGACGTCGATCTCGCCGTCGGACTGATTCATGTCGAGCGCAGCATGACGAGCCACGGGGAGACCGGTGAGCCAAAGAGCCGCGCCGGCCGCCGCGGTGTTCCGATCGTTGCCGCGCTCCGAGACCTTCTCGTCGAGCACAAGCTCGTGACTCGGCGCGACGCCGGGCTCGTCTTCGGGCCCGGTACCGCGCGCCCGTTCACACCCACCGCTGTGCGAAAGCGCGCGCTGACAGCATGGCGCAGGGCCGGGCTCGATCCAATTGGCCTGCACGAGTGCCGGCACACCTTCGCAAGCCTTCTCATCGCGGCAGGAGTCAACGCCAAGGCGATCACCGCGTACCTCGGCCATGCCTCAATCCAGACAACGTTCGACCTGTACGGACATCTCATGCCGGGCAACGAGGACGAAGCCGTCGCGCTCGTCGACGCCTATCTTGAACGTGCTGCTACCGCCACTCGCCTAACTCAGCTCGACTGAGATAGTCCGACCTTGAAGTCCGACGATTTCAATGCACGGCTCGCGGCTGCGGCAAACGACGACGACGCGCAAGCGTCTCGCGAGCAGGCCTGCGAAACGCTCACGACAGCGTTTCGGGACGCGGGCCAGCTTCTTTGGGTTGGCGGCTACCTCTTCGGTCCTGACAGGGCGGCCGGAGTCTCGCCGTTTCAATACGGGAGCGATGCGACAGTGGCGCTCGGGACCGTGTGTCGGATCGGCAGCGAACTGATGGAGGGTGCCGCGACTCTCCTCCGAGCCGACAACCTGTACGCCGCGAGCGCGCTCTTGCGACAGATGGTTGAAGTTGAGTACCTCGCGTGGGCGTTCTCAGAAGACGAAGAAGAAGCGTCGGCGTGGATTAGATCGACTCACGACGAGCGAATGAGGTTATGGCAGCCGCGACATCTCCGGGCCCGATCCGATGGCCGGTTTCGCGGAGCTGACTACCAACAACATTGCGAGCGCGGTGGCCATCCCACTCCCAACGCACGGGCTCTGCTCAGGGGTAGCACTGGGCGAGAGTGGGTTCCGTTGTGGTGGTTCGACCTGACGCTGCACGGCGTAAGCACTTGGCGATACGCGCGGGACGCATTCGAGAAGGTTCAGTGGGGAGGCGAAATTCCGGGCAAACTCGATTCCATCGTCGGCGCGGCGATTGAACGCTGGGAGGCCGTCGAGGGGCTACGGGAGATCATCAACAGTCTCTAGCCGTGTTGCTCCGCACGCCGAAATGGTCTCAGCCGCGAGGTGGAGGCCATTGAACGTCTTCGTCCAGAGAGCTCTGACAAGGCACCCGCTCGGAGACTCTGGCCACGAGGCCTTCCTTGACGTAATGCGGCATGACGAAGGGGAGGCAGCCAATGCGCTGCTTGTCAGGATCAACTGGCTGGTCTTCCATCCCCGCCGGATTAGGCCTGAGCACCAGGTACGGGTTTGGGACGCCATCGTCCGCGATGTTGAGCGGCCCGCTCTCCTCACCTGGCGCGAGCTCGAACTTGTCGTAGAACGTGTCGTCGAGGTACCGCTGTGGGAACGACCGAGGTTTCCTGCAGTCGTTCGCGCCGCATTGCCAGAGCAACACGCTGTGGGACGTGTCATTCAGAATCCGGGCCGTTCCGACATCAGGGGTTCCAAGCTGGTAGCCGCAGCCGGTGAGTCCGATGATTGCCATACACACCCCGAGTCCGACGCTGACCCTCATTGAGCACAGCGTAGATCGGTCGGGACCCTCACGCCGCGAGTCGATGCGCCGTGTGGGGAAGTCTGTGGGGAAGTCTTACACCGAAACGGGCGGTCTTAGGCGTTCTAAATCGGAAAACGGGCGACCGCCGGAGCGGGCCAAAACAACCGCCTGAGCAGGGATTTTGGCCTTCTAGAGAGGTGGGCGGTACTGGGCTCGAACCAGTGACCCCCAGCTTGTCGAGCTGGTGCTCTCCCAACTGAGCTAACCGCCCCAATTGATGGGTTTTGCAGGGAAAACGCGCTGAATCCACGGTTCACTGCTCTCCCAACTGTCTGCATGCTACCTCCTAGTCGCTACCAACCTCGTCCCCGTCGGGCGTGACTGCCGCCGTCGCGGGTCGTCCCCCGAATGCGTTGCTCCATTTCAATGGCTCGCAGCCTGCTGCTTCTGCTGTACGCAGGATCGTTACGGAGCTCGCGAAGGATCGACCGTCGCTTGCTGATCTCCGCCTCGACGGCTCGAAAGCGAGCAGGATCAGCCAGGTCGTTTGAAAGGATGTCCTCAAACGGCGCTCGTGCAAGCCGGTCAGCTGAGACGCCGAAAAAATCGGCAAACCTAAGAACGGTGTTTAGGTTCGGCTGTCTGCCGCCATGCGCCCATTTTGAGAACGCCGACTGACTCAGGTTCAGCATCTCCGCCGCCTCTTTAGCCGGCAGCGCATGCAAACCGAGCAAACGACCTAGGTTGTCGGCAAATGGATCTAGAGGTCTCCGGTCGTCCATCCCAGATGCACGATTGTACCACTTGTTGTTACGAGTTGAGCAGGCAATTGGGCGGCGAGAGGACGGAACTGTCCCTCTGCGCCGCCAGTGTTGACTCGAACGGCATACTTTCTATATGTTAAGTCGGCTACGAGCGAGCAAGCCCTTCACCAAGCCCTTGAGTCGGCCCCTGAACGGAAAGAGGTCTACGTCCGCATCGTCGGGAAGGACAGACACGGTGTTGCCTTCGACAAACAACCTTGGGTCAAGGAGTTCGGGTTGCTCTTGATCCGCCGCTTCGGTGGCGGATTTGCTCGCGATGGAGTCGGCTTCTACGCGAACCAAGCCGGGGAGTCGTTCGACGAAGACACCGCCGAGATGCAGGTTTTTGGTACCCGCGAGCAGATAGCGGCGGCGTTGCGAGAGATTCTCGAGTTCCTACTCAGGTACGCAGAGACCACAAACCAGGAAACCGTCTTTCTATGCATCAACGGTCACGCCCACTTCCTCACTCCAGAGGAGATCAGAGCGTGGCTCAAGGAGGATGAGGATGATGTCTGAAAACCTCTTCACGCGCCTGATGAGATCGCTCGACGGCGAACCGGGCCCGTTCCTTGCCTCAGCGCCACGTCCTGCCATCAGCGACCTCCGCGGGATGGTGCTCAGTCGATTGCAGTCGCGCGGCGGTCGTCCGAGCGATCCAAGCTGGACACTCTCGCGCCTCATCCCGATGAGTTCAACTACATGGGATCGCTTGCATGACCTTGCTCAGTCGATATCCGCTGGCGGAGAGCGTTCCGCGAGCCGGGGCCAGGTTGCTGCGCTTCTCCTCGAGCAAGCGGTTGAAGCTTTCGCCGGACAAGACTCCGACCTTCCGCCGTCACCAGAGTCGGGCTCTTCTATGAACTCGAACGCGACTCCAGAAGCGGGTTCGGGTGACGTACCTGATCTGGCCACTCGTCGCCGCACGCGGCAATGGGCTACGGCCGAAGTCACAGCGGAGATCGCGGCTTCTTCGGCACGCATCAAGCAACTGCAGCACGAACTCGCGGCCGCCCGGCAGCAAATCAGTGATCTGACTGCGCAGGTTGACTCTGCCAATCGTCGAGCTGTGCTCGAAACCAAAATCTCGAACTGGTTCCCAAGCGCCGACGAGGCCGTTACCGATCCGATTCCGCAAGTTGGACACGAGCAGGTCAGATCGCTTTTCTCTCGTCGTTGGGCGCGTGTCTCCTCAACCAAACACTCGCGGCCGGACATCAAAGCGACAGCGCTCGATGAGCATCTCAGGCGGATCTTTGCCGAACACTCTTTCCGCACCGGTGACCAACGCCGCGTGTTCCTCGTGATCTTCGTGGATGTGGGATCGAGTCTGAGAGCAGACGGGCTGTTTACGAAGCTGCTCACCGATTACCGAACCGTTCATGTGCCTGACTCCGCCCGTTTCGACGAGCTCAACCGGGCGGTACTTCTCCAACTCCGTACCTGGGGTCATCCCGAGACCGGCGATGACCGTCGTGACGACCTTCTCATCCCTCCGTTCGGGCGACGAGTCATCGATGAGTTGACTCCAGGATCTGGATGGACTCACAAGAAGCTCGATATTCACGCTACTGACTGTTTGCGGTGTGTCGAGCTGGGCTTTACGGCTCATCGAACCGTCTCATTGGATCCCGACGAAACTACGGTGGCGTGGCACTGTCCTTCTTCCGAGGCAAGTGCTGGCAGGTCGCTGGCTGATGCCTGGCCCTTTTCAGGAGAGCGGTGCTCCGCGCCTCGCCACGAGAACGACAGTCCGTAGAGGCCGGTCGGCTGATCGTGGCGGGCCAGGAGCAGCCGAAGACACCCGTGACGGACGAACCTTCGGCGCGCCGACTCTGCGCAGAGTTGGGTCGCGTTCAGCCGTCCGCGAACAAAGCCTTGCGAGAGCTCAGGGCGAGCGTGTGGCAACGATTGCTGTAGGCGCTGTCGCCGCGCCTGTCCACCGTACGTCGTGCTTCGCGTACTGATCGAGCAGCGCGTGCCACAGGTCCGTGTTCATGACCGATCTACCGTTGGCCCAGCGCCATCCTCGCTCTTGCCATTCTTCAAGCCGGTTATCGTTGAAGGCGCTGACCACGTACCGAGAGTTGCACTCAATCGATACCCGGCAAGGCTCCGTCAGCCGGCGCAACCCTTCGACCGCTGCGCGTAGCTCCATGCGCGCATTCGTGGTCTGGCTCTCGGCTCCGGAGAACTCTCGCTCCGCGCCCTGGTAGACGAGGATCGCGGCCCAACCTCCGGGCTCTTGTTTTCACCCCGACACGACACGCCGGTGTAGAGCTCCACAGACTTCAACCGAGATCGAGCATAGTGCCGCGTCCTTCGTCTCGTCTAGCGTGAATCCAGTCGTCTGGCCCCAGACCGGAGGCGTGTTGGGGTCAAAGGATCGGTCGGACGACGGGCTACGCGGGATCATCGCGGCCGGACATCTCAAGAGCGCCGAATGTGCAGCGCGCGAACTCAAGGGCCGGATTAGCCTGTCCGACGCGCTCGAGCTAACGGCTCTGATCGCACGGAACGACCGGGTACGCGGCCAACGTGCGGCCGCGCGATGGCTTCAGCGATGGCTCGCTGAGACGCAATCTCCAATGATCGGTGAGGTCAACATGATCGCGGGTTGCCTGGCCTCGCTTGGAAGTACGTGCCACCTTGAAGCCCTTCAAAGCT
>DATBBA010000025.1:0-27257 GCA_036271235.1 Gaiellaceae bacterium | reverse complement strand
CCCGTGGGGGTTTCGATGATCGCCTCCTGGATCGGGCCAGCCTCGTCACACGTCCCATCATCGATCGGAGTTGTCAGTTCGATTCCGCGCCGCCGTAGTTCCTCACGGGAGACACGAACGAGAGCGACGGTGGCATACGAGCCAGGCTCGCGTACTTCGTTCTCAGCGATGACACGGAGTTCGGACACCGGTCGGGAGAGCACGTCCTCGACTGCACGAGATTCAGGAACGACGCCTGAGCCCACCGCTCAAGATGAGCCGGCGTGCAACAGCGACGACTCCCCGGCCGAGGGCATCGAGGGCAACCACACCGGCCAGCACGAGCGCCAAGACGACGACAGGTGCGCCACCCTCCCGATCACCTTGGGCGCGTCCGATCACGCTTTCCGCGACGAAGAAGAGAAACGCGACGGTGAAGAGCGCTCGACCGGGTCGAGAGAGCCGAAACCAATGGCCCAGCCATCGCCAGTAACGTCGCACCAAAGCCACGTGCGAATTCTAGGTCAGACCCACGAGCACGACCCTTCCGTCGGTGTCCGGGAAGGATCCAGAGCGCAGCTAGCTTTCGGGCTGCAACCGGGGTTCACCGGCGGCGTGCGGCTCAGCCTCGGCACGACCCGGGCGTGAACAACGCTGTTCTGCGCGAGCGACCCGACGCCAGAACGCTAGCGGGCGATCGTTGCGGCGGCTGTCGGCGACTCGGTTGGTGCGCCAGCCAGGCGGCGTCTGGCGTCGGAAACAGCCCAGACGACGTAGGGCGCCGCGAGCATCGCCATGACGTCGAACCACACGTAACCCGCCGCGACGCCTGACGGCGGATTCCCGTCGGGGATTCCGAGCGCGGGAAGCTTCGGTGCCCAGCGCCACGTGCCGATCGCCGTCCCGTAGAGCTCCAGCGCCGCGACCACGAGGAACACGCTCGCGTAGATCGCCCGGTTTTGGGAGCGCCAGAGGAAGAGCAGGAGGAGAGGCACGCCGATCGCACCGGCGACGTCGCGGCGCGGGAGTACGAAGAGGCCGAGGATCCCCCAGGACGCTGCCGCCACGGCCGCGGTCACGACGAGCGGACGAGCGTGGCGCTCGAGGGAGACGGCGATCGCGATCGCCGTCAGGTAGACGAGCCCGTGCGCCGGTGGGATGAAGAGCGGCAGGTTGTGGAGGCGGTAGCGGTAGACGCCCCAGATCAGCGAGCCGGTCACCTCGCCGATCGTCGCGAAGCAGACGACGCCGAGCACCATCCAGCGCTGGAACGGCGGCAGGCGCCAGGCGAGCGCGATCAGCAAGGCCCAGGTGGCGGCGCCGAGCGCGAGTTGCTCCGGATAGTCGGCGAAGTGATCGAGCGCGAGCAGAACGACCAGATAGGTGGCGAGGAGCCCCGCGCGTCTCATCGCAGCGAGGGTACCCGGAACGACGCGGACGCCTCCGTTAGCCTTCGCGGTCTTGCAGGCTGCGATGACACTCCAGGAGCCGCGGGCCGTGCGGTGGCTGCCCGGCAGGAGACGGCTCGTTGCGGTGGCGTTCGCGATCGCGCTCGTCTGTGGGCTCGGCTACCTGGCTGCCCGCCTCGACTCGGGCACGGCTCCGGCCGACGGCTGTGTTGCGGCATGCTCCGTGACCCGCGCGCCGGCAATCCGCCTTCCGGGCTCGTGCGCGCTCCTCTCGACCGCCGATGTCGCGAAGGCCTTCGGTACCGAGCCCGCCTACAGCCAACCCGAGACGGGCTTCAACGGCTGCACCTGGGCGGGCCCGCCGTTCGTCGGCCACTTCGGGAACGAGGCCGTCTCGATCGATGTTGCCCAGGTGAGCCGGCAGGAGTTCGAGAAGGCCTACTCGACCTGGATCGTCCCCGGGCCGACGCCTGATTCGCGCCGTCTCGCCCGGACGACCCCCGTCGCCGGGGTCGGTGAGGCGGCGTTCACCGAGAACGGCAACGCCGATCTGCAGGTCTGGTACGACGGCGTCGTGATCGACATCGAGACGACATCGGTGTCGACGCCGCTCGCGACCGAGAAGCGCCTCGCCGAGGCCGCGATCGCCCGTCTGCGACGGCTCGCGGACGCGCCCTCGAGGACGTAGGGCGCGGTTTGTCAGCCGCGGAGCTGCCGCTCGTACGGGCTCGGCGCGGAGTCGCGCAATCCTCGCCCGGCCGGCTCAGAGCTCTCGGAGAGCGAGGGCGGTAGCGCGTGCTGTGGAGGAACTGTTCCGCTTTTGGCACAGACAGCGTCCCTGAGAGCCCGTAGAATTGAAGTTGAGGGCGGAGGGGTGCGTCCCCACCCTAAAGGGCGGGGGTGCGGCGGCTCCCGAGTTCAGGATGCATGGTTTCAGCGACCGTCCTCGGTAACCGGCTCGGGGACGATCACGGTGATCGCGATGGTCGAAGCGAGGCTCTCGAGAGCGTTGACGCCTCGCCGCTCCGCGTCAGCCGCGGAACTGCAGCTCGTGCCAGCTCGGCACGGGCGCAAGCTCGAGCAGAGGCCGCCGGCCGCCGGGATGCTGGTAGGCGAACTCGGCCTCCCGCTCGTCCCACACGACCTCGAGCGCGCCGCGCTTCACCTGGTGGTCGAGCCAGGCGCTCCGGAACACGAGCTTGCGGAGCCAGTAGACGAGCGACTCGTCGCCGATCAGCGACACGCGCTCCCAGTTGCGCTTGAGGTACCGGCCGAGCCGTGACTCCGGCTCGTCGAGGAGGCCCTGCACGGCAAGCGCGACGAGGTCGTTCGTCTCCTCGTCCTCGAGCTCGTTGGCCTCGACGAGCCCGAGCTTTGCGGCCGCCGCAACCACGCGCTGCTCGAAGTCGTTCGTGTTGAACGCGAGGCGGTAGCCCAGGTACTTGACGACGTAGTCGTCGCCCGAGGTGTAGCTCGCTGTGTAGTTCGTGTCGGCCATCTGACGGAGACCAGGATAGCTTCATGCTCCGAGAGCTCCCGCGTCTGCGGCTACGGTTCACCTGATGATTGCCGCAGCCGCACATCGCTGGGAGACGCTCGTCACGTTGATCCCGCTCTTCATCGTTGGTATCGGCCTGATCGTCGCGGTCCTGATCCTGCTCGGCCGCGCATTCGCGGATTCGGTACGCGGGATCAAGCACAAGCGGCTGCTCTGGATCGGCGTCCTGGCGAGCTTTGCGTTCGTCCTCGTGCTCACCTACCTCGGGGTGAACCTGCCCAAGGAATAGGCGCGCGAGGCGCCGTCCGGCCTCGTCCGTACCCTCGCTTGTCCGATGGACAAGGCGATGTGGACGATCGCGCCGTGCAGGCCCGATCAGCTGAAGACCCTCGCCGACGAGCTCGGCATCAGCACCACTCTTGCCTCCGTCCTCGCGCGCCGGGGGCTCGCCGATCCCGCTGAAGCCCGGGTCTTCCTCGAGGGCGCGCTGCCGGGTCACGATCCGCTCAGTCTCGGCGACATGGCCGAGGCGGTCGAGCGGATCAGGACCGCGATCGCCGCCGGCACGCGCATCTGCGTGCACGGCGACTACGACGCCGACGGAATCTGCGCCACCGCGCTCGCGGTGTTCCTGTTGCGCGAGCTCGGAGCCGACCCCGCGTGGCATCTGCCGTCGCGATTCGAAGAGGGCTACGGTCTCGCCGCGCAGACGATCGCCCGGTTTGCGGAGGATGGGGTGGGCCTCGTGCTCACGGTCGACTGCGGGATCACCGCAGTCGCCGAGGTCGAGGAGGCGACGCGGCTCGGCCTCGAGGTCGTCGTCACCGATCACCACCGCCCAGGCGACAGCTTTCCGGCGTGCCCGGTCGTCGCGCCGCTCAAGGGCGGCTACGCGTTCACCGGCCTCTGCGGCACGGCCGTCGTGTGGAAGCTGGCCGAGGCGCTGCTCGGCGCAGGGCATCCGTTTCTCGAGCGCCATCTCGACGTGGTCGCCCTTGCGACCGTCGCCGACGTCGTCCCGCTCGTCGACGAGAGCCGGGCGCTCGCGCTGCTCGGGCTCCGGCGCCTGGCACAGACCCAGAAGAGCGGCCTGCAGGCGCTGATGCGCGTCGCAGGCGTCGATCCGGCGGCCTGCGACGAGGGTGCGATCGGCTTCCGCCTCGCACCACGGATCAACGCGGCCGGGCGACTCGGCCGTCCCGAGGCCGCCCTCGCGCTGCTCCTCACCGAGGATCCGAAGGAGGCGAAGCAGCTCGCCGAGCAGCTCGAGGATCTGAACCGCGAGCGCCAGGCGGTCGAGGACAGGATCCTCCGCGCCGCGAGCGCCGAGATCGAGTCGTGGCCGGAGGCGCGGCGCAGCCTTCGCGGCTTCGTCGTCGCCGGAGAGGACTGGCACGAGGGCGTGATCGGGATCGTCGCGTCCCGGCTCGTCGAGCGCTACGGGCGGCCGGTCGTGCTGATCGCGGGTGCGGCTTCGGGCGGCGACTGGAAGGGCTCCGGACGCTCGGGCGGCGTCTTCGACCTGCACGGAGCGCTCGTCGCCTGCGGCGAGCACCTCGAGCGCTTCGGCGGCCACCGCGCCGCCGCCGGCCTCTCGATCAAGCCCGAGAACGTGGCGGCGTTCGCCGCCGCGTTCGGTGCACACGCCGACGCCGAGCTGACCGACGAAGACCTCCGGCCGCGCGTCACGATCGATGCGATCGTCCGCGGCTCCGAGCTCGGCCTTCCGCTCTGCGAGGAGCTCGCCCGCCTAGCGCCCTTCGGGCTCGGGAACCCGGGCGTCACGCTCCTCGTCGACGACTGCGAGCTCGACCGCCTCGACACGGTCGGAGAGGGCAAGCACCTCCGGTTCCGGGTGCGGCAGCGCGGCCGCGACGCCGGCTCTGCGATCGCGTTCGGCTTCGGCTCCCAGATCGACCGCTACCGCCGCCTCGGGCACTACGACGTCGCCTTCCGGCTCCAGGAGAACCGCTGGAACGGGACGGTGGCGCCCCAGCTCGTCGTGCGGCGGATCTTCGACACCGACGAGCGCTACGACGAGCTCCGCACCTCGTTCGCGGCTGAGTGGTCGCGGGGCGAGCGGGCGTGGACACCGGAGGCTCGCGCGGTCTTCGAGGAGCTCGGGCTGAGCCCGGAGGCGAACGGGACGCGGCGCAGCCTGCTCGAATCGGAGGCGTTCCGGCGCCTCCTGGAAGAGCCACCGCTGGCCCAGGCCGCCTAGCGCTCAGCGCGAGAGCGCGAGCAGGAGCCGTGCGGCGATGCGGAGTCTGCGGGCTTCACGACGTCGACGAAGCATGGATGCCCGGATTCCCCGCGAAGGCGCGATCTCCTGTCTGGGATCTCCTCGCCAAACGGGGGAGGGGTCGGCTGCCCACCCGGGTAAAATAGTTTTGTGGCAGTCGTTGCGAAGCACCAGGATCTCATCGACGAACTTCTTGCAGAGCTCGAGTCCTACAAGGAGTTCAAGCCGGACGTCGATCTCGAGCTGATCGCCCGCGCCTTCGAGTTCGCGGCTGCCGCCCACGACGGGCAGCTGCGCCGCTCCGGGCAGGAGTTCATCTATCACCCGTGGGGCGTCGCGAAGATCCTCGTGGGGCTGCGGATGGACGAGCCGACGATCGCCGCCGCGCTCCTCCACGACACTGTCGAGGACACCGGGGTCGAGATCGAGGAGATCCAGTCCGAGTTCGGCGAGGTGATTGCGAGCCTCGTGGAGGGCGTGACGAAGCTCACCCGAGTGCAGTTCCAGAGCCGCGAGCAGGCCGAGGCCGAGAACTACCGCAAGCTCGTGTTCGCGATGGCGAAAGACCTCCGCGTGATCCTGATCAAGCTCGCAGATCGCCTCCACAACCTGCGCACGATCGAGTACATGGGAAAGCAGACGCAGGTGCGAAAGGCCCGGGAGACCCTCGAGGTCTATGCGCCGCTCGCACACCGCCTCGGCATCCACACGATCAAGTGGGAGCTCGAGGATCTCTCGTTCGGCACGCTCCACCCGCGCAAGTACGAGGAGATCAAGCAGATGGTCGCCGAGCGGCGAGCCGATCGCGAGGAGCACGTCCGCGAGGCGGCTCTCGTGCTCCAGACCGAGCTCGACAAGGTCGACATCCCGGCCGAGATCTCCGGTCGCGCCAAGCATTTCTACTCGATCTACGACAAGATGACCCGCAAGGGCCGCGAGTTCAACGAGATCTACGACCTGACCGCGATGAGGGTCATCGTCGAGCGCGACGGCGACGAAGGCACCCGTGACTGCTACGGCGCGCTCGGCCTGATCCACTCGCTCTGGAAGCCGATGCCCGGCCGGTTCAAGGACATGATCGCGATGCCGAAGTTCAACGGCTACCGCGCGCTCCACACCACGGTCATCGGGCCTCAGGGGCGGCCGCTCGAGATCCAGGTCCGCACCCGCGAGATGCACGAGACCGCCGAGTTCGGCGTCGCCGCGCACTGGATCTACAAGGGTGGACGGTCGAAGCACGACGAGGAATGGACGAAGTGGGTGAAGGAGCTCATGGACGCCGGCACGAGCGAGGCCGACCACCAGGAGTTCATGAAGACGTTTCGCACCGACCTCTTCGAGGAAGAGGTGCACGTGTTCACGCCGAAGGGCCAGGTCAAGACGCTCCCCTCCGGCTCGACGCCGATCGACTTCGCCTACGCCGTGCATACCGACGTCGGGAACCGCACGGTCGGCGCGAAGGTGAACGGCCGTATCGTCCCGCTGCACTACCAGCTGAAGAACGGCGAGCAGGTCGAGATCCTGACCTCCAAGCAGGAGCGCGGCCCCTCACGTGACTGGCTCTCGCTCGCGAAGAGCTCGCGCGCCCGGAACAAGATCCGCCAGTGGTACACCCGCGAGACGCGCGAGGAGCAGGAGAGCAAGGGGCGCGAGTCGCTCGAGCACGCTCTGAAGCAGCAGAACCTGCCGTACGCGAAGCTGCGCCACTCGGCCGTGCTTGCGGAGGTGATTCGCGACCTCGGCTTCAAGAAGGCCGAGGACTTCTACCTCGCGCTCGGCTCGGGTCGCCTCCAGCCCGGCGCGATCGTCAACAAGGTCATCCAGCGGCTGAAGACCGACGAGGTGGCCGAGGCCTCACCTGTGATCACGAAGGCGCCGAAGTCGCGGAGCACCGTCTCCGGTTCCGATGTGGGCGTGGTCGCGCAGGGCGTCGAGGATGTCCTCGTGCGGCTCGCGAAGTGCTGCACACCTGTTCCAGGCGATCCGATCGTCGGCTACATCTCGCTCGGCAAGGGGATCACGATCCATCGCAGCGACTGCCCGAACGTGCGCGCGCTCAAGCGCACTGAGGAGCGCTTCACCCCGGTCGAGTGGAGCGGCGGCCAGACACAGTCCTTCCGCGTGCAGATCGCCGTGACCTCCTGGGATCGGCCTCGTCTCCTCGAAGACGTCGCCCGCACCTTCGCCGAGCACGGGGCGAACATCGTTGCCTACGGCGGTGCCGTCGAGGATCAGCTCGCGAAGAACTGGTACACGGCCGAGGTCGGCGACATCGGCGCGCTCCGCTCGCTCTTGAACTCGCTGCGGGCAGTGGACGCCGTCTTCGACGCCTACCGGGTCACGCCGACCTAGGCGATCTCGTCCCAGGGGACCCCGCCGGTGTCCCAGCCGACGAGGCAGTGCTCGCCGATCAGCGCAGCAACCTCTTCGAGCAGCGCCGCGTCTTCGCACCCGTCGGCCGCGAGCTCCGCGACCCGTGCGCCCCGGTAGTCGACCGGCACCTGCAGTCTCGTCTCCGGTGATGCGACCCCGGCTTCCGGGCCGGCGGCAAGCCCGTCGCCTTCGGTGAAGAGGATTCCCGCCCAGCTCGCGTCGCCGTGCGCGACAAGCAACTCCACGACGGCACGAAGGATTTCGTCGGCCTCGCCCGTGCCGCCGACGAGCGCGGCGACGGCCGCGGCCGTGCCGCTCAGAGCGCTGTCTCCTCGAGGGCCGAGACGGCATCGCGGAAGCCGTCCGGGACGGCGAGTGTCTTCCGGTCGTCGTGATCGATGAGGACGATGCTCTGGGTCGCCGTGACCATCAGCGATTCGTGCCCGTCCGGGCCCACCTTGTAGGCGGCGTATTCGTAGGTCACGCTCGATCGCCCGATCCGCGATACCCGGACGAACACCTCGAGCAGGTCGTCGAACCGCGCGGGGGCGAGATACTCGACCGACGAGGCCCGCATCACGAACTCGGCGCGAGCCACCCCGACCTCCCCGAGCCGACGGTGGTACTCCGTCCGCGCCAGGTCGAAGTAGGGGAGGTAGCGCCCGTAGTAGACGACGCCCTGCGCATCGGTGTCCGAAAAGGCGACGCGCGTGTAGACCGCAAAGCGAAAGGGCGGCTGCTGCTCCGTCGAATGACCAGGCTCGAACACCGGCGGATCCTAGCGGCGCCGCGGGCTCAAAAACGGGGGTCAGACGCCGTAACGACTTTGTGTCAACTTCGGGACGAAAGTGGAGCGGTTTGCTTCAGTGTCGGTCTAGAAGAAGGTTGTCCGGCACATGAGTGAGTGGCTGACCGGTTCTCCAAGGACCCGCTCGAGGAGTCTGTGCAGGGCGTCGAACGGTGCCAGCGATACATCGGCTCGAACTGCGCCGCCGTGCATCAGGAGGAGTTCTGCCCGGAGGCTCGCTGTGAACGATCGGCTCTCGTCGAGCCGCTTCCGGTGGTTTCTGTCCCGAGCGGCTGCCACGGTGTCTCGAGGCCGGAGGTGCGATATCGGAGGCCCAAGACCCGAGTCGCGCTTCGACCATGCCCCGACGGATCGTTCAGGCCGTCTCGCAGGCGATGCCATCCTTGTCTCGGTCGAGTCCTCCGTTGTGGCGAATCGCTGTCGCGTAGAGGGCGTTGCTTCGCTTGAACGTGGTGACGGGTGTTCCCGATGTGTGGTCTCGGGCTCCGACTTTGCCGACCCCGTGCGGGTAGCGCTTGTTGAGCTGCGTGCAGTTCTTGTACGGGGGCGGGATCGTGGCGCCGGCAGAGCTCGCGAGCAAGGCAAATGAGAACGCGGCAAGGGTGAGCGCGCGAGTCATGCCGCGATGCTACTGAGGCTCGTGCGGCAACCGGGTTCGAACAGCGATAAGAATCCGCTAGCGGCCGTCGGCGGTCCGTCCGACGGAGGTCATGCCTATCGCCGCTTCGTCGCCGAGAGGCCAACGCCGGGGTCAGACACCGGTTTTGATCTTTGAGCCTCAGGTGCGGATCAGAGCGAGAACCTCGTCCCGCTTGGACGCCATCAGCTCCTCGGAGAGCGCCTCGAGGTTCAGGCGCAGCAAGGGCTCGGTGTTCGACGGGCGCACGTTCATGTGCCAGTCGTCGGCGTCGATCGAGAGGCCGTCGAGGTGGGAGACGCGGCCTTCCGGGGAGTAGCGCTCCTTCAGTTCCTGGAGCTTCAACGCGACATCGGCGACGGGCGTGTTGATCTCGCCGGTGAGAAAATACTTCGAGCGGAGAGGCGCCAGGATCTCGCTCAGCGCCTGGTCGCGGTGCGAGACGAGCTCGAGCATCAGGAGGAACGGGATCACTCCCGAGTCGGCCTGCGAGAAGTCGCGGAAGTAGTAGTGGGCGGACACCTCGCCGGCGAAGACCGCGCTCTCCTCGCGCATCCGCTGCTTGATGAACGAATGGCCGACGCGGTTGATCAGCGCGACGCCGCCCGCCGCTTCGATCGCGGCGGGCACCGCCCACGAGGCCCGGACGTCGTAGATCACCTTCCCGCCCGGCTCGCGGGCAAGCATCCGCTCCGCGAAGAGCGCCGTCGTGAAATCGCCGGGCACGAACTCGCCCGTGTCGTCGACGAAGAAGCAGCGATCGGCGTCGCCGTCGTAGGCCACCCCGAAGGCGGCGCCTTCGTCGCGTGTCCGTCGCACGATGAACTCGCGGTTCTCCGGCAAGAGCGGGTTCGGCTCGTGGTTCGGGAACGTCCCGTCCGGCTCGAAGTTGCAGCGCACCACCTCGACCTGCGGGAGCCGGGCAAGCACACGGGGGAGCATCTCGCCCGCCATCCCGTTGGCCCCGTCGACCACGATCCGGAGCGGCGCGATCGCGTCCACATCCACGAATCCGAGCACACGGCCGACGAACGCATCCCAGACGTCCACCGGCTCGATCGACCCCCGGGTCGCCTCGCGCCATGCACCGCGGACCGCACGGTCCCTGATCTCGACCAGCCCGGACTCGCTCCCCACGGGCAGCGCGCCGCGACGCACGATCTTCATTCCCGTGTACTGGCCCGGGTTGTGCGAGGCGGTGACCATGATCCCGCCGTCGAGCCCGAGCTCGCCGGTCGCGAAGTACATGACCTCCGTCCCGACCATCCCGAGATCGGCGACGTCTGCACCACCGTCGGCCACTCCGGAGGCGGCCGCTTCGGCCATCGTCGGGGAGGACAGGCGCATGTCGCGCCCGATCGCCACCCGCCGCGGCTCGAACTGCTCGGCGAACGCGCGCCCGATCGCATATGCGCCCGCCTCGTCGAGCTGATCTGGATAGATCGCGCGCACGTCGTACGCCTTGAACGCGGCCGGATCGAGCATGGCGCCGATCCTACGCGGCGGAGCCGGATGCGCGCGAGAAGACCTTCTGCGCCTTCTCGGCCCACGCCGAGACACCGCCGGGCTCGAGGAAGTTGCAGCCGCCTTCCTGGATCTCGGCCGGCATCGTGTCGTAGAAGCGATCGGCCACGAGCCGGAGCTCGCGATCCCCTTCCTCGGTCTCGGCCGCGGGCTCGGACAGCTCGAACGCGACCCCCAGATGCTCCTCGGACGCGGCCGTGCCACGCGTGACCTCGATGAGCCCGACATAGGCGGACGCGATCACGTCAAGCGGCTCGCAGAAACCGGACACGGTGCTCGCGAGCTCACGGGTCACACGCTCCGGCGGCGTGTCGAGCAGCGTCTGCCGGATCGCCACGGAACGCGCCTATGCCCCGAGAACGAGGCGGATCGCCTCGGTCGACGCGGCGTCCGGCGACTCCGAGATCACCGTCGCGGGCCGCTCGAACTGCGCGAGCGCCTCGGCGAGCGGCTCGGCCCGCAACGTCCCGTCGCCGTAGGGCAGGTGCTTCGTCTCGTTCCGGTTCGCGTACTGGATGTCCGAGAAGTGGATGTGGAACGGCGCTCCGGCCTCGAGCACGGCGTCGACCTTCGCAAGGGCCTCGACGAAGGGCGCCGACGAGAGGAAGGCTCCATCGGAGGTCGCGTGCATGTGCGCGAAGTCGAGTACCGGGCGCACCCAGCCGAGCCTCCGGGAGATCTCGACGACGTCGTCGGCCGACCCGAGATCGCGAACCCGGCCCATCACCTCGATCCCGAACGGCACGTCCCGCCCCTTCCCGGCCAGACGCTCGCGGAGCTCGCCGAGCTGCTCCGACACCGAGTCGATCGCCTCCTCACGTGTCCGTCCGAGCAGGAAACCGGGGTGGAAGACGACGACCTCGGCACCGGCGGCCTTGGCGATCCCGGCCGAGTGGTCGAGCATCCCGGTCGCCATGTTCAGCTTCTTCCCACGCTCGGCGTGGCCCATGAACCCGGCCAGCGGGGCGTGCACCGACAGCGCGATGTCGGTCTCGCGCGCAACCTCGCCGAAGCGCTCGGCGAACTCGTAGCTCATCCAGAACCCGCCCTCGAAGTCGATCTCGCAGGCCGAGAGGCTCCGCTCGAGGAGCGCTGCCACCGCAGCCTCTGGGCTTTCGCGCGAGGGCACGCGAGCCGGGCCGAAGTGCAGCTTTCGCGCCATCACGAGAGCCTACGTCCGACCAGGTCTCTACGCTGCACGCATGCCCGAAATCCCGACACGGATCGACCTGCTCGAGCTCGACATCGACCTTCGCCTCACGGATCTCTGGCGCGAGGCTGCCGGGATCGAGGAGTGGTCGCTCGAGGTCGTGGCCGCATTCATGCGTGCCGCGTACGGCAAGGGCTACTGCGACGCGCTGACCGAGGAACTGCCCGGTGCGCTCTGCGCCGACCACGGGTACCGCGTGCCGGAACGCCGCATCACGGCGGCGGCCGACGCGCAGGCGGCTTAACCGCACCACAACCGCCGCGCGACGCCTCACCCGGCCGATGCCCGAAACGGTGGCTAAACTGAAAGGCGTATGGCCCGCTCCACTCGCAGTCCGGCCAGGCTCGTGATCGCACTTTCGGTTGCGGGTCTCCTCGCCGTCTTCCTCGTGTATACGGCACTGAGTGGCTCGACGCCGGAGCTCGAGCCGAGCAACCTGGCCGGCCACAGCGGCACGGTCTCCCTGACCGGCAAGGTGACCTCGGTCGTCGCAGGAACCGATTCGCACACGGCGCAGGGCCTCCAGTTCAAGATCCACAACATCAACGGCAAGAGCCCGATCGTCCCGATCGTCTTCCATGGCTCCGTTCCCGACCTGTTCAAGGCCGGTCGCGACGTCAACATCACGGGCCAGCTCGAGGGCACCTCCTTCGTCGCAACCGCGCTTACGACGAAGTGCCCGAGCAAGTACACGAGCGCGGCCTAACAGCCAGTGGCTGACCTCGGCCGCGCAGCGCTCGTCGTCAGCTTCGGGCTCTCGCTCTATGCACTCGTCGCCGGCGTTACCGCCGCGATCTCGCGGCACCGTCGCCTCGCCGACTCGGCGCGCTACGCGCTCATCACGGCATTCGGCTCGACGCTGGTCGCCTCGTTCGTGCTCGCGCGGGCGCTCCTCGACCATGACTTCCGCTACCGCTACGTCTACCAGCACACGAGCCGCGATCTCAAGCCGATCTACTGCCTCACCGCGTTCTGGGGCGGGGAGGAGGGCTCGCTGCTCCTCTGGCTCCTCGTGCTCACCGGCTACGGCGCGCTCGCCGTCACGCTGAACCGCAAGCTCCTCCGCGACATCGTGGTGTGGGTCGTTCCCGTGCTCGGCGGCCTCGCGACGTTCTTCAGCTTCATCCTCGTCGCGGTCGCGAGCCCGTTCGCGCTCCAGCCCCGCGTCGTCGACGGCCTCGGCCTCGTGCCGAGCCTCCAGAACATCTACATGGTGATCCATCCGCCGATGCTCTACCTCGGCTACGTCGGGATGTCGATCCCGTTCGCGTTCGCGTCCGCGGCGATGCTCTCCGGCCAGACCGACGAGCGCTGGATCATCGCGACGCGCCGCTGGACGCTGACCGCCTGGACGTTCCTCGGTTTCGGGCTCCTCCTGGGATCCCATTGGGCCTACATCGAGGTCGGCTGGGGCGGCTACTACGGCTGGGACCCGGTCGAGAACGCCGCGCTGATGCCGTGGATCGCGGGCACCGCCTTCCTGCACTCGGTGATGATCCAGGAACGCAAGGGGATGCTCCGGATCTGGAACATGTTCCTGATCGCGCTGACGTACGAGCTCACCGTGTTCGGGACGTTCCTCAACCGCTCCGGCGTCGTCGAGTCGATCCACTCGTTCGCGAAGAGCTCGATCGGCGGGTGGTTCCTCGCGTTCGTGATCGTGACGACGCTCTTCTCGCTGACGCTGATCCTCTGGCGGCTGCCGCTCCTGCAGGCGCGGACGAAGCTCCAGTCGCCGCTTTCGCGCGAGGCGATCTTCCTCTACAACAACCTGCTGCTCGTCGCGCTCTGCCTTGCCGTGTTCTGGGGCGAGATCTTCCCGATCATCTCGCAGCTCTGGAACGGGACCGCGAAGACCTTCGGCGGCTCGTACTTCGATTTCTTCCTGCGGATCTTCGGGCTGCCGCTGCTGTTGCTGATGGGCATCGGGCCGCTCGTCGCCTGGGGGCGATCGTCCGGGCATGCCGTCGTACGCACCGTGCGGGTGCCGATCGTGGCTTCGGCCATCGCCGGCGTCGTCCTGATCGTCCTCGGGGCCGGCTCGTCGCTCCCCGGCCTCGTGGGCTACACCTTCTGCGTCTTCGTGCTGACCGCGATCATCGTCGAGTTCGTCCGCGGCACCCGCGCGACCGGCTCGCTGTTCGTGCTGTTCCAACGGAATCGTCGCCGCTACGGCGGCTACATCGTCCACGTCTCGATCGTGCTGCTCGCGATCGGGATCATCGGCTCGAGCGCCTACGGGACGACGAAGGAGATCCAGATGAAGGCCGGCCAGACGCTCAAGATGCCCGGCTACACGCTCACCTATCTCGGCCCGAAGGTCGTGCACACGCTCACCGAGAGCGGCACGACGACGACCACGCACGGCCGTTTCAGGGTCGCCGGCAACTTCAACGGCACCATGAGCTCCGCCTACGTCAGCTCGTCGGCACTCGGCCCGTCCCACAACGTCGGGATCCACACGAACTGGCTCCGGTTCGAAGACCTCTACATCATCCTCGACCAGCCGGGCACGGCACCAGGAACGTTCGACGTCAAGGTGCTCGTGAAGCCGCTCGTGAACCTGCTCTGGATCGCGGGTTACGTCTTCGTCTTCGGCTCCCTGATTGCGATGTGGCCCGACGCCCGCGAGCAGCGCCGGCTGATAACGCGCCTCTCGTTCGCCCGGGCGTGATCGGCCTCATCGTGGGCGCGCTCATCGCGGTCGCCGCGGTGGTGATCGTGTCGCTGCCGTTCCTCCGCGAGACCGGCGAGCCGGAGCTCCTCGACAGACCCGGCACAGACGAGATCGTGACGCTGATGGAGGCCCGCGACCACGTGCTCGCTGCGCTGAAGGAGCTCGAGTTCGACCACCGGATCGGAAACATCGACGACGTCGACTACCGAGCGTCCGTGGGGCCGCTGCGCCGGGAGGCAGCGGCCGCGCTGCAGGCGATCGACCGCTACAAGGCCAAGGCCTCAGCCGAAGAAGAGCTGAGCCAGCAGGAAGACGTTCAGGCTGACGATCACGACGGCGATCCCGCAGGCGGCAACGGTGGTGAGGCGGCTGTTGACGAGGGCGCCCATCACGTCACGGCGGGAGGTAAACCAGACGAGCGGGATCAGCGCGAACGGGATCCCGAAGGACAGCACGACCTGTGAGAGCACGAGCGTCCGCGACGGGTCGACCCCGATCGCGACGACGACGAACGCCGGGATCATGGTCACCGTCCGCCGCATCCAGACGGGGATGCTGCGGTGGATGAAGCCCTGCATCACGACCTGACCGGCGAGCGTCCCGACCGCCGAAGACGACAGCCCTGACCCGAGTAGCGCGATCGCGAAGATCGCGCCGGCGGTGGCGCCGAGGATCGGCTCGAGCGTCTGGTGCGCGCCGACCAGCGAGACGACCTCGTCGATCCCCTGCTTGTGAAGCGTGCTCGCGGCCATCACGAGCATCGCCGCGTTGATCAGCATCGCGATCGTCATCGCGGTGAGCACGTCGATCCGCGTGTAGCGCATGAGCACGCGCGCGCTCTCGTTCGACTCCGGAACGATCCGGTCCTGCGTCAGGGCCGAGTGGAGATAGATCACGTGCGGCATCACGGTCGCCCCGAGGATCCCGACCGCGATCAGTACCGACTCCGAACCGTCGAACCGCGGCACGAGCCCTGCGGCGGCGGCGTGTGCGTTCGGATGTGCGTAGAAGATCTCGACCAGGTAGGAGACCCCGATCAACCCGACGAGCGTTGCGATCGCGGCCTCGAAGGGCCGGAAGCCGTAGCTCTGAAGCCCGAGCAGCCCGAAGGCGGCGATCGCGGCCAGCACGGTCGAGACGGCGAGACTCGTGCCGAGCAGAAGGTTGAAGCCGATCGCGGCGCCGAGGAACTCCGCGAGGTCGGTCGCCATCGCGATCGCCTCTGCCTGAACCCAGAGAAGGATCGAGGTGCGTCGCGAGAAGTGCTCACGGCAGACCTCCGGCAGATTCCGCCCGGTCGCGATCCCGAGCTTTGCGGAAAGCGTCTGGATCACCATCGCCATCAGGCTCGAGGCGACGACCACCCAGAGCAGGAGGTAGCCGTACTTCGCGCCCGCGGCGATGTTCGTCGCGAAGTTGCCGGGGTCGACGTACGCGACGCAGGCGATGAACGCGGGCCCGAGAAACGGGAGGATCCGGAAGCGCGTGCGGTGGAGCGCCTCGTCAACGGTCCGAAGCCCGGCAGGGAGAACCTCGGGCGTGACCGCAGGCAAGCTCATACCAAAAGTTTAGCCTCGACTAAACTTGTTAGGCAAGGCTAAACTCTGCGGCCTGCAGGCCCGTTGCGGGTGATGTCGACGTACGGCTCCATCACCTTTCGCGGCCTCTCTGTCCCCCGGGAACCGGGGCCTCGCCTAGTGGACGAGGTGCAGGTCAGGCAGGTTTCGCCAGCGCTCGTCGAGATCGAAGCCGTAGCCGGCAAAGAACTCGTCGGGGACGGTGAAGCCGACGTACCGAATCGGCAAGTCGTCGACGAGGCGGCGGTACGGGCGATCGAAGAGCGTCGCGCAGACGAGCGATTCCGGATTGCGCAGCCCGAAGGTCCGGCAGAGGTAGTGCAGCGTGAGGCCGGTGTCGACGACCTCGTCGACGATGATCACGTCGCGGCCGGCGAGCTCGAGGTCGAGGTCCTTCAGGAAGCGGACTCGCTCATGGCCGCCGACCTCGCTCGACCCGTAGCCGGCGAGCTCGATGAAGTCGAGTGCGTGCGCGATCGGCGCGGCGAGCGAGAGGTCGGTGACGAAAGGGAGGCAGGCCTTGAGCGCTCCCACGAGCAGCGGCTCGCGGCCGGCGTAGTCGCGCGCGATCTCGGAGCCGAGCTCGCGAACGCGCGCGGCGATCTCACTCGCTTCGAGGTAGACGTCGCCGATGCGGTCGTCGAGCGCTCTGCCGGTCACGACGCCTTGCGCAGGCCGTACCGCGACGAGAGCCGCGCGAAGTCGCGCTCGTAGAACAGCTTGATCTTGACGTCCGGGTAGAGCTTCCGGAGCTTCCGGAGCTTGCGGTTCTTGCGGGTCACGAGGGACTGCTTCATCACGGTGACCTCGAGGTACAGATCCTGCTCGGGTAGATAGAAGTCGGGCGTGAACGCCTCGACCACGCGCCCCTCGGCGTCGCGGGCGAGCACGAAGGTGTGCGGCTCATACATCCAGGGGACGCCGTAGTAGTCGAGGATCTTCGCGTACTCCAATTCCGCCTCGTTCACGAAGCGGGGAGTCACATCACCTCGATATGCCTGGAAATTGGGCGTTTCCAGTGCCACCTGGAACCACGGTACCACTGGTGTCGGACGCGCCGAACCCATCCAAGATGGGTGACTCCACGAACGCGCGTGTCCGGCTGCACGATCTGACGGCCTGGGCCTGCGGTTCACCTCAGGCAGGCCCTCACCGTGGCGTCGAGCAACGCTGAGGGCCTGCCGAGGCGCCCCGGACCGCGCAGCTGACCTCTCTCCGGTGGACAGTTCGCGCCCCGGAGCAGGCGATTTCGTGGATCCCCCATCTAGACTTCGGCTGTGGAGCCCACGTTCACGATCGCGCATCTGTCGGACATCCACTGCGGCGATGCGCATTTCGTGCCGGATCTGATGGAACGTGCGATCGCGGACATCAACGCGCTGGCGCCGGACCTCGTCGTCTGCTCCGGCGACCTCACGACCTTCGGGTTCAAGGAGGAGTACGTTCACGCGAAGCGCTACCTCGACCGGCTCGACTGCGAGTCGCTCGTCGTGATCCCCGGGAACCACGACTCCAGGAACGTCGGCTACGTCCATTTCGAGGAGCTCTTCGGTGCGCGGAACTCCGTGCTCCGGAAGGACGGCGTCACCGTGGTGGCCGTCGACTCGACCGAGCCCGACCTCGACCACGGACAGATCGGCCGCGGCCGTTACGGCTGGATCGAGGCCGAGTTCGCCGATCCCGCGCGTCTGCGCGTCTTCGTCCTCCACCACCATCTTCTCCCCGTCCCCGGGACCGGGCGCGAGCGGAACATCGTCCACGACGCCGGCGATGCGATCGAGTGCCTCCAGCGGTCAGGTGTGAACCTCGTGCTCTCCGGGCACAAGCATGTTCCCTATGCGTGGAAGCTCGAGAACCTCTTCGTCGTCAACACCGGCACCGTCTCGACGCTGCGTCTCCGGGGAAACACGAGGCCCTGTTACAACGTGATCGAGGCGAGCGGCACGCACGTCGACGTCTGGCGCCGCTATCCGTTCCACGGCCAGGAGAAGATCATCCAGTTCGATCTGGAGACCCTCGAATACGAGAAGTACACGTCGCGGATCGAGAACGAGGTGATGGCGAGGCGGTGAGGGCGGTCGCGCTGATCGACGGAGAGCACTCGCCGGCCGTCGTCCGCGAGGCGCTCCGCGAGCTGCCCTACGAGTGGGTCGGCGCGATCCTCGCCGGCGGCACCGAGAAGCTGCGAGAAGGCGCGGCGTACGGAGTGCCGCTCGTCGACGGCTTCGGTGACGCGGAGGTCGTCGTCGATCTCTCCGACGAACCGGTGCTCGTGCCCGCCGAGCGCTTTCGCTGGGCCTCGCGTGCACTCGCCGCAGGGCTCGGCTACGTCGGCGCCGACTTCCGCTTCGACCCGCCCGCCTACGAGCAGGTCGCCGTGCCCTCGATCGCCGTCATCGGCACCGGGAAGCGAGTGGGGAAGACCGCCGTCTCGGCACATCTCGCCCGCCTCCTTGCCCGCGACCGTGACGTCGTCGTCGTGACGATGGGGCGCGGGGGGCCGCCGGAGCCGGAGTTGGTCGAGCGCCCGCCGGGGATCGAGGCCCTTGTCGAGCTCTCTCGTTCCGGGCGGCACGCCGCCTCGGACCACCTCGAGATCGCGGTCGTCGGAGGTGTGCCGACGATCGGCTGCCGCCGGGCCGGCGGCGGTCTCGCCGGCGCCCCGTTCGTCTCGAACGTGGCGGACGGAGCCCGCCTCGCCACGGAGCGCGGCGCCGAGCTCGTCGTCTTCGACGGCAGCGGCACCGCGATTCCTCCGGTTGCCGCCGACCGGCGCGTGCTCGTCGTCGGGCCGGGACACGACCTCGATGCCCACTTCAACCCGTATCGCCGCTCCGTCTCGGACCTGGTGGTCGCGGTGGGCTGCGAGGTGGAGGGAGCGATCTCGGGCCGGCTTCGCCTGCGCCCGCTCGGCCCGCTCGAAGGGCGCGTCGCGGTGTTCGCCGCGGGGCCGGCCGACACCGCCGGACTCGACGCCGACATCGTCCATCTCTCGAGAAGCCTCGGCGACCGGAACGCGTTGGTGAGGGAGCTCGCGAACCTCGAGGCCGACACCTATCTGACGGAGCTGAAGGGCGCGGCAATCGATCTCGTCGCAGAGGACGCGCTCGCTCGCGGCCGCCGCATCGTGCTGGCGGCGAACGATCTCGTCGGCGACGGCGTCGACGAGGCGCTGCTCTCGCTTGCGCCCGCGGCGGTGGCGGTCTGATGCAGCCGCACTACCGCGACCCGCTGCCGCTCGGCGATCCGGGTGGGCTCCCGTACTCCAAAGGGATGATGGCCCGTGCCCTCGTCGCGGCCGGCGTCGGCATCGTCTCGGCCTACGAGATCGCAACACGGCTCGAGCTCGAGCTGCTCGCGGGCGGTTCCCGCGCGGTCGAGCTCGAACGGCTGGAGCAGACTGCCGCGGATGTCCTCGGCGAGACCGAAGGGGAACGGGTCGTCATCCGCCTTCGCCGCCTCGTGGCGCTCCAGGGGCTCGACAAGCCGATCCTGCTTCTCGTCGGCGGGGCGACCGGCACCGGCAAGTCCACGGTCGCCACGGAGGCGGCGCACAGGCTCGGGATCACGCGCGTCACCTCCACCGACTTCATCCGGCAGACGATCCGAGCCTACTTCCCGCCCTCGGAGATGCCTTCCGTGCACGCCTCGAGCTTCGAGACGGGTGCCGTGGAGGGCTTCCTGGAGCAGTCCCGCCGCGTGCTCGTGGGCGTCGAGGCGTCGATCGAGCGCGCGATGACGGAGGGCTGGTCGATGGCCGTCGAAGGCGTCCACCTCGTGCCGGGGATGGTCCCGACCGGGGTCGAGGGAGCCCTCCTCGTGCATGCCGTCCTGCACGTTTCGAACATCGACGAGCACCGGAGCCATTTCGTGATCCGCGACTCGACGACCGGCGGAACGCGAGCGCTCGAGAAGTACATCGACGGCCTCGACGAGATCCGGGTGCTCCAGGCGCTGATCGTCGAGCGCGCGGCCGAGTCCGGCGTCCCCGTGATCGAGAGCACGAGCCTCGAGCATGCGACCGGAGAGGTCATCGACCTCGTCCTCGCGGGCTCCGAGCAGCTCGCCGCAGCGCTGTAGGAACGCCGCTTCGCTGTGTGAGGGCTTCCAGGCTGTACCCTCGGGTCATGCCGACGCGTGAGACAGTCATCGAGGCCCTGCACCAGGTCGAGGATCCCGAGCTCGGGATGGACATCGTCGACCTCGGGCTCCTCTACGACGTCGAGGTGGAAGGGCCGAAGGTGAAGGTCAGCTACACGCTCACCTCGATGGGGTGCCCGGCCGGCGCGATGATCCAGGAGGACATCGACCGGGTCGTGGGCGAGCTCGAAGGCGTCGAGGACGTCCAGTCGGAGCTCACGTTCGATCCGCCGTGGAGCCCCGAGCGGATGTCTGAAGACGCGAAGTTCATCCTCGGGTTCTAACCCGAGGGCTGGAACCTGGAATTCCCCAGCACGAGCGGGGATTTCCGGTTACGCTTCGGATGTGGTTGGGGTTGTGAGTCCATCGTCGGGCGTGGTGCGCCGTGGCAGGCAGGTTTGCGTGCTGCTGTCGCTGGCCGCCGGCGCGCTCTGGGCCGGTGTTTCGGCGGCCGCGGGTGGCCCGATGCCGGTTGCCCACGTGCCGGTTTCGATTCCCGCCGGTGGCGTGACCATCAGCGGGGTCCTGACGCTCTTGCCGGCGAAGGGCGCTCACGGGTTGCTTCCCACGGGACGCGCCGTCGTGATCGCAGAGAAGGACGCGAACTCGAAGGTCTGGCGGAAGCCGCGTGCACTGAGGGCGACCGTCTCGGGTTCGGTGGCGATCGCGCCCGATGCCGGCCACACGTCGTGGAAGTTCCTGAAGAACGCTCAGGCGTGGGTGATCACGTTCACCGCGTCGAAGCCGCAGCACGTGAGCCAGGCTCCAACCGCCCGGAGCGCCGTGAAGCACATGACCGTCGTGATCGACGCGCACGACGGGCGGTTCATCCGCGGCTTCTTCACTGCTTGATCATCCCGTCACGACGGAATCCGCAACACGATCTTCCCGAGCTGCTCGCCCCGTTCGAGCCGCTCGTGCGCTGCCGCGGCCTCGGCGAGCGGGAAGACGGCGTCGACCACGGGTCGCGCCCGGCCCGACGCGACGAGCTCGTAGGCGCCGGCGAAGTCCTCCGGCGTTCCCATCGTCGAGCCGAGGATCGTGAGCTCACGCCACCAGATCCGGTTCAGCGCGGCAGGCGGGTTCAGCCCGGAGGTGGCGCCGCAGACGACAATCCTGCCGCCGCGTCCGGCCGAGGCGAGCGAACGGCCCCAGGTCGCCTCGCCGACATGCTCGACGACGATGTTCGCGCCGCCGCCCGTGACCTCGCGAACCCGGGCGACCACGTCCTCGGAGTCGTGGTTCACGGTCGCCGTCGCACCGAGCTCGCGCGCCCGGGCGAGCTTCGCGTCGCTCGAGGAGGTTGCGATCGTCCTGGCTCCGAGCGCGTTCGCGATCGCAAGCGCTGCCGTCGCGACGCCGCTTCCGATGCCCCAGATCAACACCCATTCGCCCGCCTCCAGCCGTGCCCGCGTGACGAGCATCCGGTAGGCGGTCTCGAACACGAGCGGGAACGCCGCTGCTTCCTCGAACGTGAGCCCGTCAGGGATGGGGTGGACGGCGCTGCGCGGGACCGCGACGAGCTCGGCATGCGTACCGTCGCGGTGCTCGCCGAGGACGTGGATTCCGGTGGCATGCGCGAGCCCCGGGTTGATCACGACGCGGTCCTCGGTTCCGGCGATCACCCCGGCTCCGTCCGCTCCGAGGATCCGCGGCTTCGGTACGGACGGCAGGCCCCGCCGGACCCAGACGTCGAGATGGTTCAGCGAGGCCGCTCTCAGCTCGACGAGAACGTCCTCGTGCGCCGGGACCGGATCGGGCACGTCCTCGTACCGGAGCACCTCGGGGCCGCCCTCTTCATGGATCCGGATCGCTTTCATCTGCTTGCCTGATCCTATGGAGGGTTTCGCAGCGGCCGCTGTAACAATGCAAGCGTGACAACCGCCGAGGTGCAGCGGATGGCGGCCGGGCTGGGGCTCGACGCCGTCGGCGTGGCCCGCGCCGAGCCGTACGAGCGCACCGAGCGCGACATCCGCGAGCGGAAGGCCCGCGGGCTCTTCGGTCGGCTGGGCTTCACGACCACGCGCCCGGAGGTCTCCTGCCATCCGGAGAAGCTCCTCGAAGGCGCCCGCACCGTCGTCTCGGCCGCGCTCTGCTACTACGTTCCGGAGCCGGAGCTTCCCCCCGGACACGGCCGCCTTCCGCGCTATGCCTGGCACGACGGCTACGCCGAGTTGCGCGAGAAGCTCGATGCGCTCGGGCGGTCACTGGAGGCGCCCTACCGCGTGCTCGTCGATGCGAATCAACACGTCGACCGAGAGGCGGCGGCGCGCTCGGGGGTCGGTTTCTACGGGAAGAACACGCTGCTCATCACCGAGCGGCACGGCTCGTGGGTCGTCCTCGGGACGCTCGTCACCACGCTCGAGCTCGAGCCGACCGCCCCGATGTCGCCGGGCTGCGGCTCCTGCACCCGCTGCATCGACGCCTGTCCGACAGGCGCACTCGACGAGCCCGGCGTGCTCGATGCGACCCGATGCCTCTCGTACTGGACGCAGGTGCCCGAGCCGATTCCTGAGCCCTTCCGCGAGCCGCTCGGGTCCCAGGTCTATGGCTGCGACATCTGTCAGGACGTGTGCCCCTGGAATCGCGGGGTCGAGCGCCGTCGCGCCGGGCTCGAGCCCGATCCCGCCGCGCACGTCGACCTGCTGGCGGTCCTCGGCGAGGGGCTGGGGCTCGACGAAGACCTCCTCCGGCGCCTGTACGTCCCGCGGAACGATCCGCGGTGGCTGCAGCGAAACGCCCTTGTCGCCCTCGGCAACACGGCCGAGAACGGCTCCGAGGTAGCGGCTGCGCTCGCCGTCCACGCCGGGGGCGACGACGAGCTTCTGGCCGATCATGCGCGCTGGGCCCAGGCGAGACTCGAGCAGCGATGCAGCTGAGAGGGCTCGAGCGCTGGATCTCGATCCTTCGCCTGATCGCGTATCCGTTCGTGTTCGTGATCGTGGCGGCGGCGTTCTATCCGCCGGGCGCCTGGGAGACGTGGGCGTGGGTCACGACCGCGGTCTTCGGGATCGGGGCCCTCGGATTCTTCAAGCTCGCCCGCTCCGAGCTCGGAGCGCGGCACCCGTTCGAGCAGAGCCTTGCGGCGCAGGTGTTCGACACGATGGTGGTGATCGGATACGTGATGGTCTTCGCGTTCGAGCGGGGCCTGCCGGTCCAGCAGATCCTCTACATCGATCTCGCAGCGGCCTGCGTCCGCTTCGCGATCCCCGGCGGGCTCGTGCTGGCCGCCATCTCCGCCCCGATCGTCGCGGTCTTCGAGAAGCTTCGCGCGAACTTCCTGAACGCGCAGTT
The DNA here is from genome assembly GCA_036271235.1 of Gaiellaceae bacterium. Taxonomy (GTDB): domain Bacteria; phylum Actinomycetota; class Thermoleophilia; order Gaiellales; family Gaiellaceae; genus PALSA-600. The sequence goes on along the minus strand of DATBBA010000025.1, from coordinate 3,889 downwards.
CAGCTGGAAGCTCGTCGCCTTCCAGACCGGTCTCGAGGTGTTGATGGCGCTGATCGTGGGCTGGCTCGTGAGTCAGCTCGCGGCGGAGGGAGCACGAGCCGAGGCGCGCGCCGACGAGGCCGAGCGCCTGCACGAGGCCGAGCGCCAGACCGTCGCGGAGCTCAGGCGCCTCTCGACCCTCCGGGCCGACTTCGTCTCGCTCGTCTCCCACGAGGTTCGGACGCCGATGGCCGCAGTCATCGGCTCGGCGCGAACGCTGCAGCAGCGCTGGCGTGACCTGACCGGCGAGCAGCGTGACGCGTTCCTGGCCCTGATCGCCGACGAGACGGGACGGCTGGCCGCCCTCGTCGGCGAGGTGCTCGACAGCTCCAGGATCGACGCGGGGACGTTCAGCTACACCTTCGGCGATGTCGACCTCGCGGGGCTCGTGAACGAGACGGTCGCCTCCGCGGAGCTCGCCCGGGAGTCCGTCCAGATCGCCTCGCGGGTACCGCCGGAGCTGCCCGTCGTCCGGGGCGATCCCCAGCGGCTGCGTCAGGTGCTGACGAATCTCATCGACAACGCCGTCAAGTACTCGCCCGAGGGATCACCGGTCGAGGTGCGGGCGCAGGCCGTGAACGGCCACGTGACAGTCGAGGTCGCCGACTATGGCGGGGGGATCGCGCTCGAGGATCAGAAGCTGATCTTCGAGAAGTTCGGTCGCGTCCGAGGGACTTCGGCCAAGCCCGGCACCGGGCTGGGGCTCTTCATCGCGCGGGCGATCGCGGAGGCCCACGGGGGGACGCTCGACGTGAGCTCGGCCCCCGGCACAGGCTCGACCTTCAGGCTCGAGCTGCCGGTCGCGCGCTAGCCCGTCCTCCGGCCCGCCGAGCGCGCCTGAGGGATTGGCGCGCGACTGCAGCGGGACGATGAGGAATCGAAAGCGGGGTCATCCGAACTCACGCCTTCGGGTGTGGAGAGGGGGAACACGATGAGAAGGAAGCTGACGCTGGCGGCCGTCCTGACGATGGCCGTTCTCGCCGGTGCGGCGACATACGCATGGGCCGGGCCGACCACCTCGGGCCAGACCATCAACGCGTGCGTCGGGCCGGACGGCAAGATCAGGCTCGCCGGTCCCGACGGCACCTGCAAGAAAGGCGAGCAGGCGCTCTCGTGGAACACCGTCGGGCCACCAGGAGCGACGGGGGCGAGCGGGTCGAGCGGGGCCTCGGGGCCGACCGGAGCGCCCGGGTCGACCGGGGCCACAGGGCAGCAGGGGGCGACCGGGCAGCAGGGCCCCCAGGGGCCGGCGGGGAGCAGTGCCGCGGACCCGGACGCGGTGACCGCCACGATCATGGCTCACGGGCAGATATCCGGCGATTTCAGCTCGGATCCGATCGACGTCACGGCGGTCTCGCATGAGATCGTCTCGCCGCGCGATCCGTCGTCAGGACTTCCGACCGGAAAGCGCCAGCACAGGCCGATCACGTTCACCACCGCGTGGGGCCCTTCGACCCCGCGGTTCCTGAACGCGCTCGCGAACAACGAGAACCTCAGCTCGGTGAGGATCAGCCTTCTGCGAGATGGGCAGGAGGTCGCGAGGATCGACCTCCTGAACGCGAGTGTCGCCCAGTACGACCAGCACGGCGACAACGTCACGTTCGCGCTGACCTACCAGAAGATCACGTGGACGTGGCTCAACCCGACGATCGTTGCCTCCGACGACTGGGAGGCGCCGACCTCCTAGTCCGAACCGACTCTTCTCGCGGCTGCGGCCCGGTGCGAGTCGGGCTGCAGCGCGGGGAGAGCCGTCAGGTCGCGGCCTTCGCCCGCGCCTCGCGGAACCGACGCTCGAGGTCGCGGGCGCGGGTCGCCACGAGCTCGCGCAGCTCCGGCGGGTCGAGGACGATGGCCTCGCCGCGGAAGGACAGAACCTCCCCGACGAGCCAGCCCGCGCTTCCGACCGGGCGCTCCGAGAGCGCGGAGCCATCGACGAGGGGGAGGGCGCCCTTCTCGACCTCCCAGCGGCCGACCTCCGGCGAGTACCAGATGCGAGCGCTCGTCGCCTTGCTCAGCTCGGACGGGTCGAACCCTTCGCGCGGCGCGAACACGGTCGTGAGCTCCTTGGCCGTCCGCGTCCGGTCGAGCCGGTAGCTGCGCGGGGCGTCGCGGTCGACGTCCCAGGTGTGGACGTACCAGTGCGGGAGGCGCCGCTCGATGCCGTAGGGCTCGATCGTGCGCGTCTCGACCTCCGTCGACTCCGGCTTCAGGTATTCGAGCTCGACGAGCCGCTTGCGGTCGATCGCGCGGGTAAGCGTCGCGACCATGTCCTCCTCGGCGCCCGCCTGCGGGGCAGGGGTCTGAGCGAGGTCGAACTGTCCGAAAGCCTCCTCGAGCTTCGCGCGCACGCGGTCGAGCGGGGAGCGGGAGCCGGCCGAGATCATCGGCCCGACGAACTCGAGCGCCAGGCGGATCGCGCGGGCCTCGAGCGGAGTCAGTCGCGGCGCGCGGCGGAACGTGTCTCCGAAGAGCTCCTTGTCGACGTGCACCTCGTCCCCGTGGAGCTCCGCGTAGACGGCGTAGCAGCCGCCGCCGAAGTTCACGAGGTTCAGGAGCGACAGATGCTCCTCGAGCGCGTCCGCCGGAATCGAGAACCGCTCGATCAGTTCCGTCGCGGGGATCACGGCATCGGCGTCCTCGCCGCAGGCCGCGAGCAGGTAGGCGAGGAGCGACTGCAGCACGCCGAAGCGCTCCGGTGCAACCGGGCCGGCCTGCCGCTCCGAGGCGTGCTCCTGCCACGCGACACGCCGCTCCGACGCGGGTTTCGGCGGTGGGCCCTCGTGCACCTTCCGGGCCGCACGCACGCCCTCGGTGACGAGGCGGCGCAGCGGCGAGGGCTCGAGCGGGACGGCGCGGCCCTCCTGGCGGAGGATCCAGCGCGCGAGCATCGGAAGCGAGGCATAGGCCGTGACGAAGATGCCGTCCTCGACGCGGTTGCGCGGCTCGGTGTACTCGCGCTGCACCCACCAGGCAGTGTCGGCGCTCACCGCGATCCGGGCCTCACCGAGGAGGTCTCCGAACTGCCATTCGGCGCGGCCGCGGAACTCCTCGACATCGAAGTCCTCCGGCACGCGGAAGTCGCGCTCCCGGCGGGTCGCGAACCGGATCTCCGAGCGGATCCGCGAGACGCGGAAGCTCTTCACGGTCTGATCTTCGAGATCGAGCCCGATCACGTACCAGGTGCCGTTCTCGGGCAGGAGCGCGTACGGGTTGATCGTGCGCTCGTGCTCGTCGTCGCGTGCGATCGACCAGTACTGGAAGCGCACCGTCCGCTGCTTCGAGATCGCGGCCTCGATCTTGCCGAGCCGGCCCTGGAGCTCGGGCGTGTAGTCCGGATCGCGAACCTCGACGCGAACCGCCGTAACCGTCGGGGCCGGCTCGAGCACTCCGGCGGAGCGGCCGAGTGCGAGGTTCTGAAGCGCGAGCCGCAGCGGCTCGGCGTAGGCAAAACGGCCCTCGAGCAGGAAGAGGCAGGTCTGGAGCGCCGCGAGCTCGTCGGTCTGGAGATCGAGGGGCGGCAGGAAGTAGCGCTCCGACTTCAGCGTGTAGAGCTCCTCGCCGGTGAACTCGTCGCGCTGGGACTCGAGCGGCACGCCGAGCCCCCAGAGCTCGGCCCGGTCCGAATAGAAGCGGCGCGCGAAGGCCTCGTCGCTCATCTCCTGGTAGCCCTCGACGTTCGACTTGATGTCGCGTGCCGTCAGCGCCCGCAGCTCCGCCATCAGGAACGCGACCAGCGAAAGCTGGCGGATCAGCTTGTCGGTGTCATGCGACATGCGTCACCGCCCTGTACGTGTCATGACTCATCTGCCGTCCGAGCCTATCGCTCGGAGCGTCTCATGCAGAACGTCAG
>DATBBA010000024.1:0-25772 GCA_036271235.1 Gaiellaceae bacterium | reverse complement strand
GCGGATCTCCTTGCCGTCCAGCAGCACCGAGCAGGCGCCACACTGCGCAAGGCCACAGCCGAAGCGGGGGCCGTGCAGGTGGAGCTCGTTGTGCAGGACGTAGAGCAGCGGTGTATCGAGGCTCGCACTCACGCCGTGCGTCAGCCCGTTCACCTTGATCTTGAGACTGTTCGCCATGCTCCCTCCGTTCTTGGTGGAAACTCAGAGGCGCCGCAGCGCCGCCGAAGGGATCGCCCATCCCCTCGCGGCGTACCTCGAGACTACGTCGCCCGACCGTTCATCGCAATAGTCCGCGGCAGAACATCGCCCTCGCGTTATGCAGTGACGATGAAGAAGGTCTTCTTCCCGAGGAACGTGGGATAGACGAACCACTGCCCGGCCCTGAGGTCGAGCTTCAGCGACCGCGTCCCGACGAACGTCGTCGAGGTCACCGCCCGCGCCCCCTTCCTGATCTCCTGGACGTTGAAGCCGGCCTTCTTCGACCTGTCCGTGACCTTGAACGTGTACTCGCCGGCCTTCAGCGCCCCGACCGCCTTCCCACGCAGCGCGAGGGTGAGCTTTCCCGTCCGGCTCACGGCTCCGTCGAGCGTTCCGCGAAACGGCACGGAAGCCTGCGTCGAGCCGACGATCGTCTTCGAGGTCGTGGTGGTGACCGGCACCGTCGTCCTCGGCGGCGTGCCGCCTCCACTCGATCCGCCTGTTGTCGGCGTCGGCGAAACCGTCGCGCTCGACGTGGTGAACGACCAGACAGGCGTGCTCTGCTGGTAGTCGTCGCGGTAGGTGTAGGCGGCCGTGGTCTGGAAGGTCTCGACGTAGGAGGCCGCGAGATCCTCGCCGTTCGTCATGTTCGTGACGAGGCTCACCCCCGGCCCGGAGAGGTCGAACTGCATCACGGACCCGGACGTGTCGTTCAGGAACAGCTGGTACGAGCCGGCCGGGATCACGGTCGGTGCGCCCGAGGTCGTTCCGACCGGCGTGCCGTCGGCGAGCGTGATCGCGAACGTGTGGTTCTGCTGGAACGCCACGTACATCGCGGGATAGGTGTCGGCGCGCGCCGCGAATCCGGCGCCCGGCACCGCAGAGGCGGCGACGAAGCCGAGCAGGATCGGGACTGAGAGAAGCCGACGGGACACGGTCGCGGAGCGTTCGGGTCCGACCACTGTACGCCGCTCCCCCCGTTTCGCCAACCGGTCTGCTCCGGCCCGGCCGCAATAATGACCGGGCCGTGTGGGTTCGAGCAATCTCGGGAGTGGCCGTTCTCGGCGCCGTCGTCGCAGCCGGTGGCGCGATCGGCGCGACCAGCCCCGAACCCTCCGGAGCAACCGCCTCCGCGAAGGCACTTGCGGTCAGGATCGTCTTTCCGACCGGCCGCGTGGTCGGCTCGGCCGCCGCCGGCGGGGACAAGGGCGGGACCGCCGCGTCCGGAAGCTACGCCTATCCGGCGGACGGCTCCGCGATCGTCACCGGTGCGACGAAGGCCGTGACGACGGCCGCCGCCGGCAAGATCGCAACGTCGAGCTCGACGAGCTCCGCGGCGAACATCTCGCTCTTCGACGGTGAGATCACCGCCGACTCCGCCGCGGCCCACGCTTCTGCGAGCGGTAGCGCGCGACAGGCCGGCGGAGCCTTCGGCGGCACGTCCGTCTCGAACCTCCAGGCGCTCGGCCGCCCCCACGCCTTCGGGCGTGCCGGCCTCGGCAACTGGGGCTATCTCGTGATCGCGACCCACACGACGAAGCGAACGGTCGGCTTCGACACCCACGCCTATGAGGGTGTCTCGATCGCCCTCGACGTCCATCTCGTGACGGGTCACGGCGGCCTGCCGGCGGGAACCGAGATCGAGGTCGGCTACGCGGAGACCTCATCCGAGACCGCGGCCCCCGCCATCGCCGATTTCGGCCCGGTTGCGGGTGATCAGCCGCGGCTCCTGCCTGCGGCGACCGGGCCGCTCGTCGGGGTGCCGCAGGAGGTCGAGCCCGAGCTCACCGCGGCGCCCTACGTGTACCCCGTCTACGGCTCCACGTCGTCGTCGGACAGCTACGGGAACGCGAAGCAGGGGAATGCCTACCAGCACGGGATCGACATCTTCGGCGGCCTCGGGCAGCCGATCGTCGCCGCGGCCGCGGGATCGCTCTACTCAGTGGGCTGGAACCACGCGTCGGGCAACCGCCTCTGGCTCCGCGACCGCCAGGGCAACCAGTTCCTCTACGCACATCTCTCGGCGTTCTCGACGCTCACCGCAAACGGCGCGCACGTCAGGGCGGGGCAGGTCATCGGGTTCATGGGAGACACCGGGAACACCGGCGGCCTCGCCACGCACCTCCATTTCGAGGTGCACCCCGTCTCGATGCTGTTCCTCGGCTTCGACGGCGCGGTCGATCCGACGCCGTATCTCGCCTCCTGGCGCCACATCGCGAGCCTCGCCTTCCCGGTTGCGACCGGCTGGGCCCCGAAGGTTCCGGGGACGATCCGCGCCCCGGAACCCGGTGTCGTGCCGCTCGGCGCGACGGACATCTCGACCGCGAACGGCCTCGACCCGGCGTCGCTACGCCGATCCCTGAAGCCGGGTCCCGTCCCCCATTCCGCCGGTGGCTAGCTGTTGCCGTTCGAGCCCGAGGAGTGCCCGTCCGATCCGCTCGAGGCAACGAGGTCGCGGATGAAGCGCCGCGTCTCCGCGCCCGTCACGGGGTTGAAGAGGATCCCGAGCGCGATGCCCGCCACGAGGAGCGTCGAGGCGCGGTGGCTTGCACGCTCGCGCTTGCCCTGGAGGCGGTCGCTTGCGCTCTTCAGGTCGTCGATCGCCTCGCGAAGCTTGTCGCGGATCTCGTCGTCGGTCGCGACGCGGCTCGCCAGCACCATCGGCTTGTCCTTGTCGCCGATCAGGTCGCCGTACAGGTCCCGCGCGGTCGTGAAAGCCCGCATCACCTCGGCGCGCAGCCGCTCGTCGTTCATTGCCCGCTCGACGTACGGCCGCACCGTGTCGGCCTTCGTGAGCAGGGTGTCCTTCGTTTTCGCCTTCGCCATGAGCTTCGGCTCCTTTCGCGCTCGTCCGCGGGGACGTCGTCCCCGGGCGTGGCCTGTCGCGGCCATCTGCCTCCTGGTGTACCCAATCCTGACAGGCTGCGGGGGGTCGCCGTCGAGCGACGTGCAGACGGTGCGAGGCGAAGGGTTTCGCTTCGATGCGCCGGCCGGCTGGGCGGTCTCGCGGAAGACCGATCAGGTCTCGGCGAGCTCCGGCAAGGTGGACATGCTCCAGGCGCAGCGCTTCACGCTCGAGAAGCCCTACCGCCCGGCGATCTTCGCGAAAGCGGCCCGCGAGCTCGACGGCGTCGCCTCCCAGATCGCCGTCCAGGCGCACGGGAAGGTCGAGACGAGGGCGACACGCCGGATCGGCGGCCGGAAGACGAGGTACTACCGGATCGTCTACGGCCCGGGCAAGACGGAGGAGATCGCCTTCGTCCTCGTCGGCCGCGACGAGTATCAGGTGCTCTGCCGCCGCGCCTCCTCGGCGCCCGACACGAGCTGCGCGCAGCTCTTCTCGAGCTTCGCGGTCGGCTGAGGCTTACTTCACGACGATCGAGAACGCGGCCCTGCCGGGCCGCGGCATGAACGTCCAGGTCCCGGCGGTGAGGTCGACCGACCCCGAATGCTTGCCGGTGAACGTCGTGCCCGTGAGGCTCAGCGTGCGGCCTGCGTGCACGAGCCGGAATCCGGCGGCCTTGCTCCTGTCGACGACCGCGATCCGGTAACGGCCGGCATGAAGATGCGTCACGCTCCTCCCGCCGAGGGCGAGTGTGAGCTTTCCGGCTGCGGTCACCGAGCCCGTCAACGAGCCACGGAACGGGGTGACGGCCGACCCGACGATGTCGCTGTTGCTCGAATCCTTGTTCGTCGAGGGAATCGGCTGATGGACGACGGCGCCGGGCTGGGTCCCGACGACAGTGGGCGAGGTCGCGAAGGTGTAGGCGAGGGCGCGGTTCGCGTCGTTGCGCCAGGTGTAGGTCGAGCTCGGCTGGAAGTTCACGGGGGCGGTGGCGCTCGTCACCTCGCCGCCCGAGAGGTTGTCGACCACGCTGACCCCCGGTCCCTGGAGCTCGAACGACGGCACCTGGACGCAGCCGGGCTGCTCGAACGAGAGCGTGTAGTACCCCGCCGGAATCAGGGTCGGGGTGCCGTTCACCGTCCCGACCGGCGTGCCGTCGGCGAGCCGGACCGAGATGTCGTTGTTGTAGCCGAAGTACACGTAGAGCGTCAGGCTCACGGAGCCTCGACTCTGGCCCGCGGGCGCGGCGATCAGGAAGCTCGCAGCAGCGAGCGCCGCCAGTAGAGCCATCCGGCTGCCGCGGTGCCGTCTCACGGATGCAGTCGACGTAGGATCGCCTTCCCTCCCTGGGCCTCTCCGCCCCCTGGAGCTTAGCGCGGACGAGCGCTAGTCGGCGCTCGCGGCCTGGCGCTCGACGGCGCTCAGCCCCCGGCGCGAGCGGCCGGCTCGTGTGCCGGCGAAGGCGGCCGCGAACACGTCCTCGATCGTGTCGGCCGGGATGAACTGCAGCCCGTTCCTCGTCTCGGGCGGCAGCTCGCCGAGGTCGTTCTCGTTCTCGCGCGGCAGGATGATCCGCTTCAGCCCGGCGCGCTGGGCGGCGAGCGACTTCTCGCGGATCCCGCCGATCGGCAGCACCTGCCCGGTCAGGGTGATCTCGCCCGTCATCCCGACGTCGTCGGCGACCCGCTCGTCGCGGATCAGCGAGGCGATCGCGGTTGCGATCGTGACGCCGGCCGACGGCCCGTCCTTCGGCACCGCACCGGCCGGGACGTGGATGTGCAGGTCGTGCTTTTCGAACCAGTCCTCGGGAACGTCGAGCTGGGCGGTGTGCGAGCGAACCCACGAGAGCGCCGCGCTCGCCGACTCCTTCATCACGTCCCCGAGCTGCCCCGTGATCGTGAGCTTGCCCGTGCCCGGGTAGGCCGCTGCCTCGATGAACAGGACGTCACCCCCAGCGGGCGTGTAGGCAAGCCCCGTTGCGACCCCAGCTTGCGAGGTGCGCTTCCGGGCCTCCCCCGAGAACCGCCGCGGCCCGAGCCATTCGCGCAGGCGCTTGTCGTCGACACGTGTCTTTTGCGTCTTGCCCTTCGCGACGAGGGTCGCCGCCTTCCGGCACACGTCCGCGAGTCGCCGTTCGAGGCTCCGGACGCCCGCCTCGCGCGTGTATTCGCGGATGATCGTCCGCAGCATCGTGTCCGAAAGGGTCAGCTGCGAGCGCTTGAGCCCGGCGGCTGTGAGCTGCTTCGGGAGCAGGTAGCGCTTCGCGATCGCGAGCTTCTCCGCCTCGGTGTAGCCGGACAGCTCGATCGTGTCCATCCGGTCGAGGAGCGGGCCCGGGATCGTGTCGAGCGTGTTCGCGGTGCAGATGAAGAGCACCTTCGAGAGGTCGAACGGTAGATCGAGGTAGTGGTCGCGGAACGTCCTGTTCTGCTCGGGGTCGAGCACCTCGAGCATCGCGCTCGAGGGGTCGCCGCGGTAGTCCGAGCCCATCTTGTCGATCTCGTCGATCAGGATCACCGGGTTCCTCGACTCGGCGTCGCGGAGCGACCGGATGATCGTGCCCGGCATCGAGCCGATGTAGGTGCGGCGGTGGCCGCGGATCTCGCTCTCGTCGCGCACGCCGCCCACCGACATCCGCACGAACTTCCGTCCGAGCGCCTTCGCGATGGACTGCCCGAGCGAGGTCTTGCCGACGCCCGGCGGGCCGACGAAGCAGAGGATCTGTCCCGAGATCTCGTTCCGGAGCTTCGCGACGGCGAGATGCTCGACGATGCGTTCCTTCACCTTGTCGAGGTCGAAGTGGTCCTTGTCGAGCACGGCGCGCGCGTGCTCGAGATCGAGGTTGTCGTCGGTCGCGGTGTCCCACGGCAGCGAGATGATCCATTCGAGATAGGTGCGGATCACCCCGTACTCGGCGGCCGCGCTCGGGAGCCGCTCGAGCCGGCCGAGCTCGCGGTCGGCGGCCTTCCGGACGTCCTCGGGCAGCTCGAGCTCCGACAACCGCTCGCGGAGCTCGTCGAGCTCGGCCTGCTCGGGGTCGCCCTCGCCGAGCTCCTGCTGGATCGCCTTCAGCTGCTGGCGCAGGAAGTACTCGCGCTGGCCCTTCTCCATCTCCGACTGCACCTGGGACTGGATCTTCGAGCCGAGCTCGAGCACCTCGACCTCGCGGGAGAGGATCGCCGAGATGCGGCGAAGGCGCTTCTCGACGTCGGCCTCCTCCAGCAGGTCCTGGCGCTCCTCGGTCGGGATCGTCCGTAGCGTCGAGGCCACGAGGCTCGCGAGCGCGCTCGGGTCGTCGACGTTCGTCGCGGCGAGCTGGAGCTCGGCCGGCAGATAGGGCGCGAGGCCGATGATCTGTGCGAACAGGCCCTGGACGTTCCGGGTGAGCGCCTCGACCTCGGGGGTGTCGTCGTTCGTATCGGGGAGCGCCTCGAACTCGCCGACGAGGTAGGGGTCGCTGTCGATCGCGTCCACGAGCCGGATCCGGTGCAGGCCGCCGACGAGGATCCGCAGGGTCCCGTCGGGGATCTTGATCATCTTGTGGACGACCGCGACCGTCCCGACCTCGTAGATGTCCTCGAAGCCCGGCGACTCGATCGAGGAGTCGCGCGCCGTGACGAGCGCGAGGAAGCGGTCGCCGGCGACGACGTCGTCGATCAGGCGGATCGAGCGCTCCTGGCCGATCGCGAGCGGCATCATCGACTGTGGGAAGACGACCGTGTCCTTCAGCGCCAGGATCGGCAGCGTCGCGGGAAGGTCGATCTCGGTCTCCGTGTCGTCCGGGAACTCGAAGCCGAAGTCGCTCATTCGCCAACCTCCGGTTGGGCGCTCATGCGTGCTCCACGACGATCGTGTAGCGGGCCCGCGGCAGGGGCTTTCCCGCGACGGGCAGCGTGATCGTCACGATCCCGTGCTCGTACCTGGCGGTCGCGCGGTCGGGATCGACGTCCTCGGCGAGCCGCACCTGCCGCGAGAACTGCCCGTATTCGATCTCCATCTGCTGGTAGACCCGTCCTCCGGCGCGCTCCCGCGACCGCTCTCCGGCGACGAGGAGCGTGCGCTCGCTCACGACGATCGTCAGCGATTGCGGATCGATTCCCGGCACCTCGACGATCACCGTCAGCTCGTGCGGGTCGTCGGTGTGGTAGCTGTCGACGTTCGGGCGGAAGCCGCGCCGGAGCCCGGCGAAGCGCGGCACCTGCCAGAGCTCGGAGAAGAGCTCCTCGATCTCGGCCTGGATGCTCTCGGGGCTCGGCTTGTCGCGCGGCGCCATCCCCTAAACCTATCCACTGGCTACCGTTCGGCAAATGGCCCGCTGGACGCGTTTTGTGATCAGGCATCGCGCGTGGTTCCTGGCGCTCTGGATCGTCGCGCTCCTCGCAGGCGGGTTCGCGAGCTCGAAGCTGTCGGCGATCCTCTCGAACACGTTCTCCGTGCCCGGGACGCAGTCCGAGCAGGTTCGGGAGCTCCTCCAGCAGCACTTCGACGACCGCTCGGACGGCGCCTTCACGGTCGTCTTCGCGCTGAAGCCCGATGACGCGGCGAACCCGGTCGCGACGCAGGCGGCGCTCACGAGCGCGGTCAAGCGCGCCGCCGCGGTGCTCCCGAGCGGCACTCCTGCGGACTTCAACATCGCCCACACACCCGGCGGCACCACTGTGATCTACGGGGATGTCGACTCGACGCTCGACCTCGCGCATGCCAAGGGCTACACGGACCGGGTGCGGGCGGCGCTCGGGCATCCGCCGGGCGTGTCCCAGGTCTACGTCACCGGGGCGGCCGCGATCCAGCACGACCTCGATCCGGTCTTCAACCGCGACCTGAGGCACGGAGAGCTCCTGATCGCGTTACCGATCGCGCTGCTCGTGCTGCTCTTCGTCTTCGGCGCCTCATGGTCGGTGACGATCCCGCTCGTCTTTGCGGCGTGCACGATCAGCGGCACGCTCGGGATCGTCTACGGGGTCGCGAGCCTCTGGGCGACGCCGACCTACGCCACGAACCTCGTGCAGCTGATCGGGCTCGGGATCGCCGTCGACTACTCGCTGCTCATCGTCTACCGCTTCAGGGAGGAGCTCGCGCTCGGGAAGGGCAAGGACGATGCGATCGTCCGGACGATGGAGACGGCCGGCCGCGCCGTCGTCTTCTCCGGGATCGCCGTCGCGCTCGGGCTCGCGCTGCTCGTTGCGATGCCGCTGCCGTTCATCCGGATGCTCGGCGTCGCGGGCTTCCTGATCCCCGTCGTCTCGATCCTGGGCGCGCTGACCCTGCAGCCGGTGCTCCTGAGCTACTACGGGCGCCGGGGCACGATGCGGCGCCCGATCATGCGAGGAGAGCGGGCCGGCCCCGAGCACGGGTTCTGGGCCGGGCTCGCGCGGAGGATCATGGCGCGCCCGCTGGTCTTTCTCCTCGCCGGCACGGCGGTGCTCGTCGCGATGGCGATCCCCGCCTTCTGGATCCAGGTGACGCCCGGCTCGACGTTCGGGATCCCGCGGACGTCGGAGTCGGTGCGCGGATACGACCTCCTGCGCAAGGCGGTCGGCGACGGAGCGGTCGCACCCGCCCAGATCCTGATCGAGGCGAAGTCGGGGTCGGTTCTCGCACCGGCCACGTCGGCCGCGGTCGCGCGGCTCGTCGCCTCGCTCGAGCAGGATCCCGAGGTCGCGAAGGTCTACGCCGACACGGGGCCCCGGTTCGTCGACTCGGCCCACCGGTTCCGGCAGGTGCTCGTCGCGGGCCGCCACGACTACGGCTTCCCGCAGGAGCAGGCGCTCGTGAAGCGGATGCGCTCGACGCTGATCCCCGCTGCCGGCTTCCCGGAGGAGACGCAAGTGCTCGTCGGGGGCGGCCCTGGACAGGGGGTCGACTTCCTCCACCAGGCCTACACCTACTTCGTACCGCTGATCCTGGCCGTGCTCGTGCTCACCTACTTCCTGCTGATGCGGGCGTTCCGCTCGCTGCTCCTGCCGCTGAAGGCGGTGCTGCTGAACCTGCTCTCGGTTGCCGCGGCCTACGGGATGCTGGTCGTCTTCTTCCGCTTCGGGCTCGGGCACACCCTCCTCGGGCTCTACCAGTTCGGGCAGGTCGAGGGCTGGATCCCGATCTTCCTCTTCGCGATGCTCTTCGGGCTGTCGATGGACTACGAGGTGTTTCTCGTCACCCGCATGCGCGAGGCCTGGGACGAGGGCGCCGACAACGAGACTGCGGTCGCCTATGGGCTCGAACGCACAGGGCGGATCATCACCGCCGCCGCGATCATCATGTGCGCCGCGTTCTCCGGTTTCGTCGCGGGCAGCATCGTCGGACTCCAGGAGTTCGGCCTCGGCCTCGCGGTCGCGATCTTCGTCGACGCGACGATCGTGCGGTGCATCCTCGTGCCGAGCATGATGGCGATCCTCGGCCGCTGGAACTGGTGGCTCCCCACCTGGGCGGCGCGGATCGTGTGGGTCGAGCCCTCGCCGCTCGACGACCGCTCCCGTTCGCACAAGCCCGCGCGGACACGCGTCGGGGAAGCCCAGCCGCTGTAGCATCGCGACGGTTCATGAAGGGGCTCATCTGCGCAGGCGGGACCGCTACTCGGCTCGAGGAGCTGACCCGCGTCACGAACAAGCACCTGCTGCCCGTGGGGCGCTGGCCGATGGTCTACTACCCGCTCCAACTGCTGCAGCGGGCCGGCGTGACCGAGGTGCTCCTCGTCACCGGGAAGCAGCACGCAGGCGACTTCATCGACCTGCTCGGCGACGGCCACGTGCGCTCGCGGACGTCGGACGAGCCGCTCTTCGAGCTCGACCTGAGCTACAAGGTGCAGGTCGAGCCGGGCGGGATCGCGCAGGTCGTCGGAATGGCGAAGGACTTCGCACGGGGCGAGAAGCTCGTGGTCTGCCTCGGCGACAACATCTTCGAGAACGCCCAGGCCGAGGCGATCGCCGGCTGGGGCGACGGCGCGCTCGTGTTCGTCTCCGAGGTGGACGATCCGGTGAGCTTCGGCGTCGTCGCCTACGACGAGAGCGGCGCGGTTGCCGACATCGTCGAGAAAGCGGGCGTGGTCGACCTGCGCTATCCCGAGCCGCCCTCGCGCGATGCCGTGGTCGGCCTCTACTGCTACCCGCCCGACGTGTTCGAGATCATCGAGACGCTCTCGCCGTCGGGGCGTGGCGAGCTCGAGATCACGGACGTCAACCGAGCCTACGCCGCCCGGGGCGAGCTCCACCTCGAGCGTGTCGAAGGCTGGTGGCACGACGGCGGGAAGCACTGGGGGGATCTCGCCGAGGTCGGGCGCCTGATCGAGGAGACCGGCGTGAACAAGCTCCGCGGCCCGGGAGAGTCGGCGTGATCGTCGAGCGCTTCCCGCTCACGCGCCACGCCGACGAGCGCGGCTGGTTCAGCGAGCTCGCCCGCGCAAGCGGCCTGCCGAAGCCGTTCCGCCAGGCGAACCTCGCGCAGTCGCGGCAGGGCGTGATCCGTGGACTCCACTACCACGAGCGCGGCCAGGACGACCTCTTCGTCTGCCTGCAGGGGATGGTGCGCGTGGTCGTCCTCGACCTGGAGACCGGAGAGCGGTTCACCGAGGACATCGGCGAGCAGAACCCGGTTGCGATCTACGTCCCGGGGCGGCGGGCGCACGGCTATGAGGCGCTCACCGACTGCCTCTTCTGCTACCTGGTCACCGAGGAGTACGACGCCTCCGATCCCGACGAGCACGGGATCCCCTGGGACGACCCGCGCGTCGTCGACCTCTGGAGCACGAGATCGCCGCTTCTCTCAGAGCGGGACAGGGCCACGGCGTCCTGATCACCGGCGCGGGCGGCCAGCTCGGCCGTTCGCTGGCCGAGCAGTTTCCGCTTGCGACGGCGCTCACGCGCGAGGCCTGGGACGTGCGCTTCCCGGCGCCGCAGGGGCTCGAGCCTGCGCTCGTGCTGCATGCGGCGGCGTGGACGAACGTGGACGGTGCCGAGGACGACCCGCAGGAGGCCGCCGCGGCGAACGTCGGCGGGACGGCGAACGTGGCTGCTCTCGGGGCGCCCCTCGTCTACTTCTCGTCCGACTACGTCTTCGACGGCTCGAAGCGGGAGCCCTATCTCGAGTCCGACTCCCCGTATCCCCTCGGCGCCTACGGCCGGAGCAAGCTGCACGGCGAGGCGGCCGCCGGCGACGAGGCGTGGATCGTCCGCTCGTCCTGGCTCTTCGGCGCGACGGGCCACAACTTCGTCAGGACGATGTTGCGGCTCGGTCGCGAGCGCGACGAGGTCGCCGTCGTGGACGACCAGCGCGGCTGCCCGACCTACACGGGACACCTCGCCGGCTCGATGGCGGATGTGGTGGGTCTCCCGTTCGGCGTCTACCACCTCGCCGCGTCGGGAGAGTGCACGTGGGCGGAGTTCGCCGCTGCGATCTTCGAGGAGGCCGGGATCGCCTGCCGCGTCCGGCCGATCTCGACGGCCGAGTTCGGAGCGCGTGCCGAGCGGCCCGCGTACTCGGTGCTGCGCTCCGAGAAAGGCGCCCCCGAGCTCCCGCACTGGCGCGAGGGGCTCCGCGAGTGCCTGGCCCGATTGCGCTGAGACGCAACCCGGCTAGAAAGAGCGCGTGATCCCGGACGTTCTGCGCGAGCGCGAGTTCCGGCTGCTCTGGAGCGGCCAGACCGTCTCGGTGATCGGCGACGGGATCCTGCTGCTGGCGCTGTCGTTCGCCGTTCTCGACCTGACGGGATCAGCCACCGACGTCGGGATCGTGATCGCCGCCTCGCGCGCTCCGCTCGTGCTGACCGTGCTGGCCGGCGGGGTGGTCGCGGACCGTGTGTCGCGGCGATGGTTGATGGTCGGCGCGGATCTCGTCCGGATGACAGGTCTCGCGGCCTCCGCGGCGCTCCTCATCGCCGGGACCGCGCAGCTCTGGGAGCTCGTCGTGCTGCAGGCGATCGTCGGAACCGCCGCCGGGTTCTTCTATCCCGCGTCGACCGGACTGCTGCCGATCGTCGTGCGGCCCGAGCTCCTGCAGCAGGCAAACGGGTTCCGCGGCATCTCCGACGGGATCGCCCGGATCGTCGGCCCGGTCGTCGCCGGGCTCATCGTCGTCCTCGCCTCTCCCGGCTGGGCGCTCGCGGTCGATGCCGCGACGTTCGCCGTCAGTGCGGCGAGCCTGGTGCTGCTGCGCCTGCCGCCCCATGAGCGGCGGCCGCCGCGCCGGTTCCTGCACGACCTGGCAGACGGCTGGCGCGAGTTCAGCTCCCGTACCTGGGTCTGGGCGACGGTCGTCTTCGCCGGCGGCCTCGGGAACCTCTTCTCGGCCTTCATCGGCGTGCTCGCCCCCGAGATCGCGAAGAACGAGCTCGGCGGCGCCGGCGTCTACTCGCTGATCGTCGCTGCCCAGGGTGCCGGCGGCCTTGTCGGCGCCTTCGTCGTGCTGAGGCTGCGCGTCCGGCGGCCCGTCGTCGCCTCGACGCTGTTTTGGGCGTTGCTCGTCTTCCCGAACCTCCTGCTCGGATTCGTCGCCCCGGCGTGGGTGATCGCAGCCGGGTTCCTCGTCGGCGGGATCGGCCTCTCGGCCGGCCAGGCGTTCTGGGACACGGCGCTTCAGCGCCACATCCCGATCACGGCGCTCTCCCGTGTCTCGTCCTACGACTGGTTCGGCTCGCTGATCTTCAACCCGCTCGGCTTCGTGATCGCCGGGCCGCTCGCCGCGGCGATCGGGGCGCGCGCGACGCTGTCGATCGCCGCGTTCTACTTCGTGGCGTCCTCGGCGATCCTGATCTCGATCCCGGCGGTGCGCGCGGTGCGAGACGAGTGATCTCGTCTAGCGTTCCGCCGATGCGCGTGCTCGTCACCGGTGGTGCCGGCTTCATCGGCTCGCACTTCGTCCGCCGTCTCGTGGACGCAGGAGACGATGTCGTCGTGCTCGACAAGCTCACCTACGCCGGGAACCGCGAGAACCTCGCCGGGATCGCCCACGAGTTCCACCAGGGCGACATCGCCGACCCGCGCGCTGTCGAGACGGCCGCGGCGGGCTGCGAGGCGATCGTGAACTTCGCCGCCGAGACGCACGTCGACCGCTCGATCCTCGGTCCTGCGGAGTTCATCGTGACCGACGTCCTCGGGACCCAGGTGCTGCTCGACCACGCACGCCAGGGTGGGCTGCGGCTCGTCCAGGTCTCGACCGACGAGGTGTACGGCGACGTCGAGCCCGGCGCGCCGCCGTGTACGGAGGAGTCCCCCCTTCGGCCGTCGAGCCCGTATTCGGCGTCGAAGACCGGCGGCGACCTGCAGGTCCTCGCCTACGTCCGCACCTACGGCGTCGACGCCTGCATCACGCGCGGCGCGAACAACTACGGCTCGCGCCAGTACCCCGAGAAGTTCCTGCCGCTCTTCATCACGAACGCGTTCGAGGGCCAGCCGCTCCCCGTCTACGGCGACGGCCGCCAGCGCCGCGAGTGGCTTCACGCCGAGGACCACTGCTCGGCGATCGAGCTCGTGATGCGCAAGGCGCCTGCGGGCGAGGTCTACAACGTCGGCGGCCAGGAGTGCGAGAACATGGACGTCGTCCGTCGGATCCTCGACCTCACCGGCGCCTCACCCGATCTCGTTCGCCATGTCGCGGACCGCCCCGGCCACGACCGCCGCTATGCCGTCGACTCGTCGAAGGTGATGGCCCTCGGCTGGAAGCCCGCACATTCGTTCCGCTCCGGCGGCCTCGAGGAGACCGTGGACTGGTATCGCGAGCACCGCCACTGGTGGGAGCCGATCAAGTCCGGCGAGTACCGCGCCTACTGGGACGAGCAGTACGGCGCCCGCCTTTCGGGCGACGAGCCGGGCTGAGTCGCCCGAACCTCGCTTGTGTTGCAAGTCGCAAGCACGGCGATTCGGCACGAAAGGGGTAAGAGGCCGGCGGAAGGCGCTGCTACGGTGGCGCGATGGTCCGGCGGGCTTTCGCAGCGGCGACCATCGCGGCTCTCGGTTTCGGCGGCGTCGCCTCGGCGGCTCTCCTCTCGGCGCCGTCGTCCTCGCCTCCCCCCACGACGAGCACCACGACCGACACGACGAGCACCGACCCGAGCGTCTTCGTCGTCACCGGCCACGGTTACGGGCATGGGATCGGAATGGGCCAGTGGGGCGCCTACGGCTACGCCCTGCACGGCTGGAGCGCGACGAGGATCCTCGCCCACTACTACTCCGGCACCACGATCGGCCACGACGCGACGAAGGACGTCCGCGTCCTGCTCGCAGACGCCGAGACGAGCGCAACGGTCGGCTCGACCGCTGCCTGGAAGCTCGTCGACGCGGCCGGAACCCGACTGAAGCTTCCGGCAGGCCCGCTGACCCTCCCTGCATCGCTTGCGGCCGGTGGACACAAGCTCGTCTCGCCGGTGACGTTGAAGCCCGGCACCGAGCCGCTGGAGCTCGGCGGAACGCCGTATCACGGGTCGCTCGTCGTGGTCTCCGACGGGAACACGCTCCAGGTCGTGAACGACGTCCGGATGCAGGACTACCTCGACGGCGTCGTCGCCGAGGAGGTGCCGCCCGGATGGCCCGCCGCGGCGCTGCAGGCGCAGGCGATCGCGTCGCGTTCGTTCGCCGACTACGAGATCGAGGGGGTCGACACCGCAAGTCCTTTCGATGTCTACGCCGACGGTCGCAGCCAGGTCTACGGTGGGATCGCCGCCGAGACGCCGAGCACGACGGCAGCGGTCAAGGGGACGATCCACCAGGTCGTCCTCTATGACGGCAAGGTCGCCGTCACCTACTTCTCGTCGAGCACCGGAGGCGAGACCGTGTCTGCCGCGGAGGCGAACGGCTCGGCGGTTCCCTATCTCGTCTCCGTCCCCGATCCGTGGGACATCTACTCCCCGGACCACGACTGGGGCCCCCTGCTCATGAGTGCGAACGCGGTCGGGAAGGCGCTCGGCCTGCACGCCCCACTGTCGGATGTCCAGATGACGATGGGGACGTCCGACCACGTCGCGTCGCTCACGGCGATCGCGAGCGGTCAGAAGGTGACGATGACCGGCGCGCAGGTTCGCGACGCGCTTGCACTGAAGTCGAGCTGGTTCCAGCTCGGTTGGCTCGCGCTGCAGGCGCCGGGTGGCGCGGTGCGCGCAGGTACGACCGTCGAGCTCAAGGGGACTGCGAAGGGCCTCGTCGGCGTCACGCTCGAGTCGAGGACGGCCGGCACGGACTGGCAGCCCGCGGGATCGGTCGCGCCCGACGGCAGCGGCTCGTTCACGATCGACGTCAGCCCGCGCGTCACCACCTGGTATCGGCTCGCCGCGGGCACGGTTTCCGCCGGGTTCGCCAGGGTCGCGGTCGCCGCCGGCTGACGATCTCGCACCGACCCATGCCGGCCTGCGGCACGTACCGTGTCGGTTACACCCCGTGACCAGACCCGTCGTCGCCCTCGTCTTCGTTGCCCTGTGCTTTCCGGTGCACGCCCTGGCGGCGGACTGGGCCGTCGGCGCGGGCCCCGGTGGACTGGCTGCGCTCCGCGCGCAGCTCCCCGCTGCGACGGTTCTCGTTCCGGGCCGGACGCTCCTCGTGCACGGTGCGCGTCCGCACGTGCACGGCGCCGCGTACGTCTCGAACCTCGGAAAGTCGCGCCGTTCGCTCGCGTTCGCGAACACGGAGCCCGATGCTTCGGAGCAGTGGTATCTGACCGCCGACAACGCCTGGTCGCACTGGTCCGCGCCGCCGAACCTCGCGCCGGTGAAGGTTGCGGTGATCGACTCGGGGATCGATGCCTCGCATCCCGAGTTCGCGGGACGCGTACTCGGCGGGATCTCCTACGTCGGCACGAACTGGCGCACGGACACCTGCGGCCACGGCACGTTCGTCGCGGGTGAGATTGCCGCCAACCCGTTCAACAACGTCGGCATCGCCGGTCTTGCGTTCAACGCCGAGCTGCTCGTAGCGAAGGTGGTCGAGCCGGACTGCAATGTCTCCACCGAGGGCGAGGTCAAGGCGATCAGGTGGGCGGTTGCCAACGGCGCACGTGTGATCAGCCTCTCGATCGGCGGAACGCGCGACCCGGCCGAGCCCGACCTGGATTCGTACTCGCCGGCCGAGCAATCGGCGGTGGAGTACGCGTACTCGAAGGGCGTGCTCGTCGTCGCGGCCGTGGGGAACGGCACCCAGACCCCGAAGCTTCCGTGGCCCTATGCGGACTATCCGGCCGCGCTCCCGCACGTGCTCGGCGTGGCCGCCCTTCGTCAGGACGGCTCCGTCCCGGACTACTCGAACCGGGACAAGCAGTACGTGGACATCGCGGCGCCCGGCGGGCCGATCTTCTCGACAATCCCGCGGAACCTGGTCGACGCCTCGATCGGCGGCTGCAACGGGATGCCGTACTCCAACTGCGGCCCCTCCGAGTTCGAGAACGGGATCGGGACGTCGTTCGCCGCGCCTCAGGTGAGCTCCGCCGCGGCGCTGCTGCTCGGCGTCGACCCGAAGCTGAAACCGTCGCAGCTCGAGTGGCTGCTCGAGCGCTCAGCCACGGATTCGAGCCCGGCGGCCGGCTGCAGCGCATGCCCTGTCGGCCGCGACTCGCTCACCGGATTCGGTGCGCTCGACATCGCCTCGGCGATCGATCTGCTCGGCAACGAGCACAACCTGCCGACCCCGGACATCATGGAGCCGAACGACGACGCTGCTACTCCCGGCGCCTCCGCCCATCCGTTCGGCCCGCCGCGGACGATCACGGCGACGCTCGACTACTGGGACGATCCTGTCGACGTGTATTCGCTGAAGCTGAACCAGGGCGACGAGGTCTTCGCCCGCCTCGGAACCGGGACCCCGGCCCCGACCTCGCTCCAGCTCTGGAAGCCGGGCACGACGACCGTTCTCGGCCCGGCAAAAAAGCTCCTCCCCGACCGCGCTGCACTCTCGGCCTCGGTCGCGGGCCAGGAACGCCTCGGCTACGTGGTGCCGGTCGCCGGGACGTACTACCTCGAGGTGAAGGACGGCGGGCCCTCCCGGCCGCCCGACCGCTACCAGCTCTCGGTCGCGGTTCGTAAGGCCGCCGGCTAGCTGTCGAGCAGCTCGTCCGCGGCCACGTCGCGCAGCCGGCGGGCGGGATTCCCGACGACGAGCGTGCGCGGTGCGACGTCCTTCGTCACGACGGCGCCGGCACCGACGAAGGCCTCCTCGCCGATTTCGACCGCCGGACAGAGCACCGCTCCGGCCCCGACACGCGCGCCCCGGCGGATCGTCGGGCCCTCGATCAGGTCGCGCCGCCGCTCGGTGCGGCCCATGAAGTTGTCGTTCGACGTGACGACGCAGGGCGCGATGAACACGTGCTCCTCGAGCGTCGAGTACGCCGTGATGTAGGCACCCGCCTGGATCTTCGTCATCGAGCCGACCGTCGTGTCGTTCTCGATCAGAGAGCCGCGGCCAAGCACGACGTCGTCGCCGACCGTCACCCGTTCCCGCACGCACGACTGGTCGCCGAGGATCACGCGCTCGCCGATCTTCGAGCCGGCGAAGACGACGGCGCCGGTGGAGACGATCGTTCCGTCGCCGAGCTCAGCCGGCGGCAGAGGTTCGCGCCTGGCCGTCGAGCGCGGCGAGAGGGTCGGCTGCTTGCCGACGACGGCGCCCTCGAGGATCTTGACGCCCTCGCCGAGCACCGTGCCCGGGTAGACGATGGCGGTCTCGTGAATGTCGGCCGTCATCGGCTGTCAGCGGGGCCGGCCGGATTCGAGCGAGTTCTGGAGCTGCTCGAGTACCCGCACGACCGCGAGCCCGTCGCGGGCCTCGACCCCGTCGCCGCCCTCGCGGACGAGCCGCAGGAAGTGCGAGAGCTCGAGCCGCAGAGGCTCGTCGCTCGGGATCTTCGGGCTGAGGATGTCGCCCGTTCGCGTCTGCCACTCGCCGAAGGTGCCCGACGGCTGCTCGGGCCACTTCTCGTAGATCGTCACCTTCCGTTCGAGCTCCATGTCGTCGAACACGGCCATCTTGTCGCGCCCGACGACGGTGAGCTTCCTCATCTTGTGCGGGTCGAGCCAGGAGAGGTGCAGGTGGGCGATCTTGCCGCTCGGGAAGCGCAGGAAGCAGAAGACGACGTCCTCCACTCCGGGGTTCAGGAAGGCGTTCCCCTGCGCCCAGGTCTCGGACGGCTCCTCGCCCACGAGATGCAGGATCACCGAGAGGTCGTGCACGCCGAGCGACCAGAGCGCGTTCTCGTCCTTCCGGATCGTGCCGAGGTTCTGGCGGTTGCCGTAGATGCAGAGGACGTCGCCGAGGTCACCCGTCTCGACGAGCTCCTTCAGCTTGCGGACGCCCGGGTGGTAGAGCAGCAGGTGGCCCGGCATCAGCACGAGCCCGCGCTCCTCGGAGATCGCGACGAGCTCTTCCATCTCGGAGGCGCGCATCGACGGCGGCTTCTCGACGAAGACGTGCTTGCCGGCCTCGAGTGCCTGCTTTGCGAGGGCGTAGTGTGTCGGCACCGGCGTCGCGATCACGACCGCCTCGAGGTCCGTGTCGGCGAGGAGCTCCTCGTAGGAGCCCGTGGCGATCGCGTTCGGGAAACGCCGGGCGAAGGCCTCGCGCCGGGCGTCTCCGGCCTCGCAGATCCAGGTCAGCTCGGCGAGCACGTCGAGGTTGCGCACGAGGTTCTGGCCCCACGCGCCGAGCCCGACCTGCGCGACCCGGACCGGGCCGCCGCCTAGAGCTTCCATACCTTCCCCTCGATCTCGTGGCCGCGGGTGGCGTTCCTGAAGTCGACGACGACCTTCGCGCGCTGGACGAGCTCGCCGTAGTCGACCGCGGTATGGGCGGTCACGATCGCCACGCAGTCGTAGTCCTCGGGCACGAGGTCGACGGACGTCATGCCGTCGAACGCGGCCACGTGCGGGTCGTGGTAGCTCACCTCGGCACCGGCCGTGCGCAGCAGCTCGATCAGCTTCTCGGCCGGCGTCTCGCGCACGTCGCCGATGTCGGCCTTGTAGGCGACTCCCGCGATCAGGATCTTCGCGCCGGACACCGACTGCTGGAGCCCGTGGTTCAGTGCCTGCGAGATCACCGAGCGGCAGAAGTAGGGCATGTTGTTGTTCACCTCGCCGGCGAGCTCGATGAAGCGCGCCGAGAAGTCGTACTCGCGGGCCTTCCACGAGAGGTAGTACGGGTCGAGCGGGATGCAGTGACCGCCGAGGCCGGGGCCGGGCTTGAACGACTGGAAGCCGAACGGCTTCGTTGCCGCAGCCTCGACGACCTCCCAGACGTCGATCCCCATCCGGTCGCAGAGCTGCGCGAGCTCGTTCACGAGCGCGATGTTGACGGACCGGTAGATGTTCTCGAGGAGCTTCGTCAGCTCGGCCGATTCCGGCGCGGAGAGCTCGTGGACGGTGTCGATCGCGCCGCGGTAGAGGTCGCCCGCGGCCTTCGTGCAGGCGGGGGTGAGCCCGCCGACGACCTTCGGGGTCGTCTTCGTCGTCCAGTCGGTGCGCCCGGGATCGACGCGTTCGGGCGACATCGCGAGGTTGAAGTCCGTGCCGGCCTCGAGCCCACTTGTCTCCTCGAGGATCGGCTTGACGATGTCGCGCGTCGTGCCCGGATAGGTCGTCGACTCGAGCACCACGAGCTGGCCGCGCTGGAGCACGGCGCCGATTGCGCGCGAGGCGTCCTTCACGTAGGTCAGGTCGGGCTCGCGCTGTTTCGTGAGCGGCGTCGGGAGCGCGATCAGGATCGCGGCGGCGCCCTTCAGATCCTCGTAGTCCGTCGTCGCGCGGATGAGGCCGGCGTCGACGTGCGAGGCAAGCGCTTCGGCCGGAACATCCTCGATGTGGCTGCGTCCGGCGTTGATCCCTTCGACGAGCTGCGGGACCACGTCGACGACGAGCGCGCGCTTGCCCGCCTCGGCGAAGGTCTGGGCCAGCGGCAGGCCGACATAGCCGGCGCCGACGATGGCAACGTCCCAGGTCCGGCTCACGGCGAGGAAGCGTACAGAGCGGCTGCGATCCGGCCGCTTGCCCTACCGTCGCCGTAGAGCTCCGGCGCGCTCTCAGGGAAGCGCGCTGCGGCCACGGCCGCCACGATCGCGTCGGGATCGTCGTCGACGAGCACGTTCGCGCCGGCCTCGACGGTGTCGACCCACTCCGTGGTCGGCCGCAGCGTGACGCACGGGATCCCGTGCCAGTAGGCCTCCTTCTGGACGCCGCCGGAGTCGGTGACGACGACCCTGGCCTGGCTCGCGAGCGCGCTGAAGTCGAGGTAACCGAGCGGCTCGACCAGGTCGAACGCGAGCGGCCCGGCGCCCGCCAGCGCGGCCCGCGTTCGCGGGTGAGCCGGGAAGACGATGCGTTCCTCGAGACCGTTCAGGCCCTCGACGATCCGGGCGATCCGCTCCGGCCGGACGTTCGCCTCACGGTGGACAGTGACGAGCAGATACGCGCCGGCCTCGAGCCCGAGCCGCTCGAGGATCCGCGACCGCTCGCGCGCCACCGGCCCGAAGAGCCGGTTCGCGTCGGCCATCACGTCCCCCACCACGAGCTTCGCACCGTCGATCCGCTCCGCCTCGAGCTGGTGAACAGCCCGCTCGTCCGGACAGAAGAGCAGCGAGGACACGCGGTCGACCGCGATCCGGTTCCGCTCCTCGGGCATCTCGAGGTCGAAGCTCCGCAGCCCGGCCTCCACATGCGCGACAGGCACATCGCCGGACGCCTCCGCGCCCGCGAGCGTCGAGTTCGTGTCCCCGAAGACGAGCACCCAGTCCGGCTCCTCGGCCGCGATGGCCGCGGCGATCCCCGGCTCCATCGCCGCGGGATCCGACGAAGCGAGCCCCAACCGGTAACGGGGCTCACCCAGCCCGAGCTCCTCGAAGAAGACCTCCGAGAGCTCCTGGTCGTAGTGCTGATCGGTGTGCACCACGACCTCCTCGATCCCTGCGTCGGCGAGCGCCGTCGACACCGGCGCCGACTTGATGAACTGCGGCCGGTTCCCCACGACGGTCAGCACCCGCATCCCCGCTACCCTGCCCGTCGGGCCTGAGCTAGTCATCCGACTAGACTATGGCTCCCCGCGGGCCGTTAGCTCAGTTGGTAGAGCAGGGGACTCTTAATCCCAAGGTCGAAGGTTCGAATCCTTCACGGCCCATGAACGAACCGCGTGCAAGCCGCCACAATGTCGTGAGTCGCGGTTAGCGATCCAAGCTTGTCGTATTTGCCGAAGGGCGCCGCGCCCGCCAACCAGGCGCCCCAGGCCGGAGTAGCCAAGATGCCGGCATGACCGAAGGCACAGTGCTTCTCGTTGTCGGCGCGGTCCTCGCCGCGAGTGTCGCGCTCGCCTTCGGCGCGGCGCGCACCGGGTTGCCCGTGCTCGTCGCCTTCCTCGGGCTCGGGATGCTTCTCGGGTCGGACGGGCCGGGCGGCATCGAGTTCGACGACGCCGAGCTGACCAGGCAGATCGGCACGATCGGGCTCGGACTCATCCTCTACGAGGGCGGATTGCAGACCTCGTGGCGGCGTCTGCGAGAGGTGGCGGTCCCCGCGACGCTCCTCAGCACGGTCGGCGTGGTCGTGAGCACGGGCGTGACCGCCGCCGCCGCGCACGCCCTCTTCGACCTCACGTGGCTCGAGGCGTTCCTCCTCGGTGCCGTCGTCGCCTCGACGGACGTGGCCGCCGTGTTCGCCACGTTGCGAACCACACATATCCGGCGAAAGCTGGCGAGAACGCTCGAGGCCGAATCCGGGGGGAACGACCCGATGGCGATCGCGCTGACGCTCGGGCTGATCGGGTGGATCGAGCATCCTCACTCGCATGCGTTCCTCGATCTCGTCTGGCTCGTCCTCCGGGAGATCGGGATCGGTCTCGGGGTCGGTGCGCTGCTCGGCCTCGCGACGATGTGGATCTTCGCGCGCATTCCCGAGTCCGTCGGGGCGTTCGTGCCGGTTGCGTCTCTGGCCGCCGCCGCCCTGTCGTATGGAGCCGCCGACGTGCTCGGTGGCAGCGGCTTCCTCGCCGTGTACCTCGTCGGTCTCGCGGTCGGGAGCACCCCGTCCCGTTACCGGCGCCAGCTGGCGACGTTCCACGAAGGCCTCGCCTTCGTCGCCCAGGTGGGCCTGTTCGTGATGCTCGGGCTTCTCGTCTTCCCCCATCAGCTACTGCACGTCGCGCTGCCGGGTCTCGCGCTCGCGCTCCTGCTCGTGCTGGTCGCGCGGCCTGCTGCGGTGTGGGCGTCGACGGCGGCCCTGCGCTTCACGAACAGAGAGCGGCTGCTTCTCGGCTGGGGCGGTCTGCGCGGAGCCGTGCCGATCGTGCTCGCGACATTCGCGCTCTCGTCTCACGTCGGTCACAGCGAGACGATCTTCAACGCCGTCTTCTTCGTCGTGATCGTGTCGGCCCTGCTGCAGGGGACGACGCTCGAGTGGCTTGCACGCCGGCTCGGGCTGGCGTCCGTCCCGAGCCCGAGCTCCGTGCGCGTCGCCGACACCGGACCCTTGAGCCAGCTCGACCTCGTCGAGTTCGTCGTCGCCGAAAGCCATGCGGTCAACGGCTCCGCGGTTCGCGAGCTCGGACTTCCGCGCGACGCGCTCGTGGCGGCGATCGAGCGGGACGGAGGGACCATCCCGCCGCGCGGCAGCTCACGCGTGCGTGCGGGAGACCGCCTCTTCGTCGTGATCCCGCCGCGCCGGCGTGCCGACCTGGACGACGTGTTCTCGCGCTGGCGCCGCCTCGCTTGAGCCCCGGCGGCGCGGGACGGCCGCGAGCGCCGGCAGGATCCGTCAGGCTCGGCCGCTACGGTCGGGCAGATGCTGCTGGCTGTCAGCGTTCTCTCCGACCTCCTGGTCCCGATCGTGCTCGCGTTCACGGGGACGGCGGTCGCCGCGCTCTGGCCGTCGATCCAGGGCTACCGGCGCCGCAGGCGGCTCACCGCGCTCGTCAAGCGCGAGCTCCGGGAGATCGGGCCGCTCGAGCCGGCGGAAGGCAAGGACTGGTGGGAGCACCTCGACAAGCGCTTCATCCACGAGGAGTTCTTCCGCCGCGAGAACGTCGTCCAGAACCGCGACTTCCTGCTCAGCCTCCCTCCGAGCCTCGTCTACCACGCGAGCCAACTCTGGATCGCCTATGACAAGCAGGATCTCGACGAGTGGCGCTGGCATCTGCGCCGCCTGATCGAGGCGAAGGAGCTCGCGGGCGCCCTCGCGACGAAGGAGTCCCGGCACGCGCTCGAGCGCTGGGATCACTTCGCGAAGGACGGCCCCACCGTGCCGAAGGCCGCGACAGCCGACGCCACGGGCTCCGCGACGCCGTAGGCGCTGGGATCAGGCCGCGCGGCGCGTCGTCGCGAGCAGCGTGTCGAGGGCCTTGTCGCAGGCGCCCGTCAGGAGCCGGTTCGCTTCCTCGCGTGCGTCGAGCCGCGCTGCGGCGAGCGCCTCCGCCTCATCGCCCCGGTGCTCCCAGATGAACTCGTCGAACGTCGCGACCGCGCAGCGCTCGACCTGCCATAGCGCCTGGTCGATCGAGGCTCCGAGCATCGCCTCTGCCCGCGCGGCGAAGGTCTCGACGGAGCGGGCGTCGCGGTCGCCGCCGGTGACTGCGCGCCAGGCGAGCTCGCGGGCGAGCCCTTGCCAGCTCCCCCCGCGGCAGCGGTGGAGGATGGCGTCTGCGAGCGCCTGTTCGGCGATCGCCTCGCCGGCCCCCTGGGGCATCGGGACTGCGGACACGTCCACGGCACCGGATGATCGCCATCGGTCCGGACGGCCCCCTTCCGGGACCGCCCGATTTCCAGCGAAGTCGGGGTCTCCCGAGGCTCGTCTGGCGATGACTACGTGACGATTGAGACAACCAAAGCGCTGCATTCGACGGTTCTACGGAAGCTGTTTGTGACATTCCAGTAGGGTTCGAATCGGTGCGTCGGGGCTCTATCCTCCAGCTTGTTCTGATCGGTGTCGCGGCAGGCGCAATCGCCACCTGCGTCGCCGTCTTCATCCCGTGGCTGCCCACACCGGCGTCCCGTCAGGCAGGCCGGATCGACTTCGTCTACTGGTTCACGACCTGGATCTCGCTGTTCATCTTCGCGGTCGTCGTCGCGATCATGGTCTACGCGATGATCAACTTCCGGGCCGAGCCCGGCGACTGGTCGGATGGCCCTCCCGTCCACGGGAACACGAGGATCGAGATCATCTGGACGATCATCCCGGCGATCCTCGTCACGGCCGTCGCGATCGTCAGCGCGATCGTGCTGGCAGAGAACGGGAAGGCGGGCACGAACCCGCTCGTCGTGAAGGTCGTCGGCGAGCAGTTCGCCTGGCAGTTCCAGTACCCGAACAAGAAGTACTACCCGATCCTCCGCCTGCCGGTGAACCGCCCCGTGAAGCTCGAGATCACTGCTCTCGACGTGATCCATTCGTTCTGGGTTCCCGAGTTCGCGCAGAAGCAGGACGCCGTCCCGGGCCAGACGAACGAGCTCGTGATCACGCCCGACCGCACCGGCACCTACGACGTGATCTGCACGGAGCTTTGCGGGCTCGGGCACTCCCTGATGCGCAGCTCCGCCGTCGTGATGAATGCGCCTGCCTACAACCACTGGTATGCGAGCACGCTCAGCGCGCCCACGCCGCCCACTACGGGCGGTGGAACGGCGGTCGCGACCGCCCTCTTCAAGAACAACGGCTGCTCGGCCTGTCATACGTTCAAGCCGATTGCGGGGGCGACCGGTACTCTCGGGCCCTCGCTCGACAACCTGAAGCAGGCCGCACAGGCGGCGGGACAGCCGCTTCTGGCCTACATCAAGCAGTCGATCGTCCAGCCGGATGCCGTCATCGCCAAGGGCTACCAGCCGGGCGTGATGCCGGGAACATTCGGAACGACCATGACCGCGACCGAGATCAACGCACTTGTCGCGTACCTGGCGCAGAACACGAACTGACGAGGAAGCAGAGATGACAGACATCGCCGTAACAGACCACGCCCCCGCCGACAGCCATTCCTCGAACGGCCACCACGGACAGCCGCCCCCGCCGACCGGCATCCACCGGTTCACGGCTCCCGGCTGGCTTCGCGCGCTGTGGACGACGCCTCTCGTCGGCTTCGCGGGGCTCGGCCTCACGGTCCTCATCCGCTACGCAGCCCACTGGCACCCCTTCTGGTACAGCGTCCCGCTCGTCACCGTCGCGACGGTCACGTTCCCGTTCGGCCTGCTGATCGGAATCGGCAGCTTCGACTACTGGGCCTACTACTACTCCGGCAAGCCGACCCGTCCGGAGGACCACTCCGGACACGGCGCGCGCAAGTGGCAGGACTACTTCCGTCCGAACACCGATCACAAGGTGATCGGCGTCCAGTACCTCGCGACCACGATGACGTTCTTCGTGATCGGCGGCTTCCTGGCGATGCTCTTCAGGGCGGAGCTCGCGCGGCCGGGAGACCAGTACTTCAATCCGCAGACCTTCAACGTGCTGATCTCCGAACACGCCGCGCTGATGATCTTCGGCGTCGTCGTGCCGGTCTTCGCGGGCCTCGGCAACTTCGTGATCCCGCTGATGATCGGCTCGGCGGACATGGCATTCCCGCGGCTGAACGCCCTCTCCTTCTGGCTCCTACCGATCGGCGGCGCGGTGATGCTGATCGGGATGGTCACGCCGGGCGGCGGGCCGTCCGCCGGCTGGACGTGCTACGCACCGCTCTGCTCGCACCAGCCGCTCGGGCAGATCTTCTTCAACATGGGCGTGCAGTGGGCGGGAGCCAGCTCGATCCTCACCGCCCTGAACTTCCTCGTGACGATCATCACGATGCGCGCGCCGGGGATGACGTTC
>DATBBA010000023.1:0-17523 GCA_036271235.1 Gaiellaceae bacterium | reverse complement strand
ACGTCGACGACCGTGTTCGTCTGCGGGTCGATCTCGGAGACCGTTCCGTCGAGCCCGTTCGTCACCCAGATCTTCCCCGCCCCGAACACGATCCCGTCGGGTCCGTTTCCTACCTGGATCGGTGCTACCACGACCTGCTTGGCCGCGTCGATCCGGGAGACGCTGTGATCGTCGATGTTCGTGACCCAGATCGATCCTGATCCCACGGTCACCGCGCTCGGCGAGGAGCCGACGGGAATCTGGCCGGAGATCCGGCCGCTCTGGGGATTCACGATGCCGACCGAGTTGGCCGACACCTCGCCGGCTGCGCTCGCGGACCCCGGGCCGCCGCCCGTCGTGAGCAGGGCCGCGACGGCGGCGACGAGCGCGCAGAGGGCCAGGATGCCGACGCCGAGGAGCAGCGGCCGCCGGCGTCGAGACCGTGCCGGTGCGGGCTCGGCCGTTGCGAGCGGAAACTCCGACGGCAGGCCGTCGATCTCGAGCTGATACACGCGTTCGGGCCGATCGATGTCCTTCAACTGCCGTTCGCCGAGGTCCCGGAGCTCGACGCCCGCGGGTAGCTCGTCCTCGACCAGCTCCCGAGTCGTATTCGAGAGCAGCACCTGCCCGCCGTGGGCGACAGCGCAGATGCGGGCGCCCCTGTGGACGCCCATCCCGTGATAGCCCTCGTCGCCCACGTTCGGTTCGCCGGTGTGCAGGCCCATCCGGACGCGGCATTCGGCCCCCTCAGGCCAGGCGTGCGCGGCGAGGGCGCGTTGCGCGGCAACCGCGGCGCCGACTCCGTTGCGGGCGCGGTCGAACACGACGAAGAACGCGTCGCCCTGCGTATCCATCTCCCGGCCGCCGAACTCTGCGAACGCGGCCCGAAGCAGACGTCGATGTTCGGCCAGCAGGTCGCCGTACCCCTCACCGAGCCGCTTCAGGAGCCGCGTCGAGCCCTCGATATCGGTGAACAGCATCGTGACCGTCCCCGTCGGGAGTGCGCTGCGGGTGCTCACGTGACGACTTCTATACACCCGACGGGCGGGAATTGCCACCACGCAGCGGGAAGGCACTCGCCCGAGAAACGCGATCCGTGTCGACGGCTACCGTGGACGGATGGTCAATGCAGTAGCTGAGCTCCAGCAGGTCGAGCTGACCGGAATCGAGGCGGCCGTGGGAACGGGGTCGTTCCAGCGTGGGCGAAGCTATGCGCGCGCGAAACGCGTCCTGTCGCTCCAGTGGGACCCTGCCGAGCGCGCCCTCACCGGCTCGGTCGTCGGCCAGGGAGGCCTCTACCACGCAACCGCGTTCTTCAGCGCCGGCAAAGACGGGGCTCTCGCTTTCGACGACGGAGAGTGCACCTGCCCGGTGGGGTTCAACTGCAAGCACGTCGTCGCGCTCGTGCTCGTGGGGGCGGCCGGTCCCGACGTGGGCAAGCCTGCGCAGCGGAACGAGCCGCCGCACAGCCCGGTCACGAGCATCGACGAGCAGGCGTGGGAGCGGCCGTTCCGCGCGCTCGTCGGGGCCTCCGCCTCGCAGGCAGCAGGCACACCGCTCGCACTCGAGCTGTCGGTGAAGGCCAACGGCAGCTCCTCGGGCGGCGCGTTGAGGCTCCAGGCGCGCCTGCTCCGGCCGGGCGCACGCGGCGGCTGGGTCGGGGGTTCGCTCTCCTGGAGCCGCCTCGACTCCTGGCACGTCGCCGGCGGCGGCTTCCGCGAGGATCACCTCGCACTCGCGGAGCAGCTGTATGCCCTCCAGCGAGCGGAACAGGGCCGCAGCTCCTACTTCTACGGCTACCGGGTCGACAAGACGATCGACCTCAGCGACTGCGGGACGCAGCTCTGGTCGGTGCTCGACGAGGCGGCCCAGATCGGGATGATCGTCGTCGACGAGCGGCGCGGAGGCGGCGAGCCCGTCCAGCCGCGAAGCGGCGGGGTCATCCTCGATGTCTCGCATCGCCCCGGCAAGGACGCGCTCCTCACACCGGCGATCAGGGCCGACGACGGCAGCACGCTCGCGCCACTTCTGTTCCTCGGCACGGCGGGACACGGAGCCGTGTGCGCCGACCCTGCAGACCGCTCCGATCGCGGAAGCCGGCCGCTCGTGCTCGTCCATTTTCAGCGGCCCGTCTCGATGCAGCTTCAGCGCCTCGCACTCGACGGGAAGCCGTTGAAGATCCCGGCGAACGAGTTCCACCGCTTCACCGACGAGCTGTACCCCGCGCTGCGCAGTGTCGCAACCGTCGTGTCGTCGGATGGCTCCTTCGCGCTGCCTACGATCTCCGCGCCCTCGCTCACGCTCCGCGTGAGCTACCGGAAGCAGCACGCGCTCGGGCTGGAATGGGCCTGGGCCTACCAGATCGGCCCGGAGGCCAGGCGCGTACCGCTCGAGCTCGACG
This sequence comes from Gaiellaceae bacterium, assembly GCA_036271235.1. Taxonomy (GTDB): domain Bacteria; phylum Actinomycetota; class Thermoleophilia; order Gaiellales; family Gaiellaceae; genus PALSA-600. The sequence continues at coordinate 15,143 of DATBBA010000023.1, read as the reverse complement.
AAGCCGCTCCCGGCCTCCGCGATCCTGCGGCGGAACGGGCGCTCCTCGCCGGCACGGACCTCGGCGGCACGGGACTCGAGGGCCTCGAGCTCGTCGATGCGGCCGGACAGCCGGTGGCCGGCCCGGCCCGGGTGCTGAAGGGGCTCGACACGATGCGGTTCACGATCGACGTCCTGCCTGGGCTCGCGGAGCGCAGCGATGTGAGCGTCGAGATCGACGGCCGGGTGCCCAAGTACCGGGACGTCGGAGCCTCGCTCGAGATCGGTCTCTCGACCGCGGAGATCGCCGGCGAGCGCGACTGGTTCGACCTCGGGGTGACCGTGAGCGTCGACGGGCGCGACGTTCCGTTCGGCGAGCTCTTCGTCGCTCTCGCCCGCGGCGACTCCCACATGCTGCTCGGAAACGGCAGCCACTTCTCGCTGCTCACCCCACAGCTGCAATCCCTGCGGCAGCTGATCGACGAGGCTCGCGGCCTCGCGGATTCCCCCTCGGCGCCGTTGCGGATCAGCAGCTACCAAGCCGGGCTCTGGGAAGAGCTCGTCGGCCTGGGCATCGTCACGCGGCAGGCGCTCGCATGGCAGCGGCAGGTCGATTCGCTCCTCGGCCTTGAGAGGCTCGTAGAGCCCGACCTACCCGCCGGCCTCACGGCGGAGCTGCGGCCCTACCAGCACGAGGGTTTCGCCTGGTTGGCCTCGCTCTGGGAGCTCGAGCTCGGCGGGATCCTCGCCGACGACATGGGCCTCGGGAAGACCCTCCAGACGCTCGCGTTGATCTGCCATGCCCGCGACCGGGATCCGGGCATCGGCCCGTTTCTCGTCGTCGCTCCGACGAGCGTCGTCTCGGGCTGGGTAAGCGAGGCTGCCCGCTTCGCACCTGGTCTTCGCGTCGAGCCGGTGACCGACACCCTCGCGAGGTCCGGACGCACGATCGAGGAGCTCGCGGTAGGGGACGTCGTCGTCACGACCTACACCCTCCTGCGACTCGACGCCGAGTCCTACGCCTCGGTCGACTGGGCGGGCGTGATCCTCGACGAGGCCCAGTACGTCAAGAACCATCAGGCGAAGACCTACCGCTCCGTTCGCGAGCTCCCTGCCCGCTTCAAGCTCGCGATCACCGGCACCCCGATGGAGAACAACCTGCTCGAGCTGTGGTCGCTGCTCTCGATCGTCGCACCCGGCCTCTTCCCCGATCCCAAGCGGTTCACCGAGGACTACGCCCGCCCGATCGAGCGCGAAGGAGACAGAGAGCGGCTTGCGCGCCTCCGGCGACGGATCAAGCCGCTCCTGAAGCGCCGAACCAAGGAGCTCGTCGCCGCCGACCTGCCGCCCAAGCAGGAGCAGACCCTCGACGTGGCCCTGCATCCGCGCCACCGGAAGCTGTACGACGTCCAGCTTCAGCGCGAGCGGCAGAAGGTCCTCGGGCTCATCGACGACTTCGATCGCAACCGCTTCACGATCCTGCGTTCGATCACGCTGCTGCGGCAGCTGAGCCTCCACCCCGGTCTCGTCGAGAGCGAGAACGATGCGGTGCCGTGCGCGAAGCTCGACGCGCTCGTCGAGCAACTCGAAGACGTCGTCGGCGGCGGCCATCGTGCCCTCGTCTTCAGCCAATTCACCGGCTTCCTCGCGAAGGTCAGGGAGCGGCTCGACGCCGAGGGTATTGGCTACTGCTACCTCGACGGCCGCACGAAGCGGCGCGACCTCCTGCTCGAGCGCTTCAAGACGGGCACCGACCCGGTCTTCCTGATCAGCCTGAAGGCCGGCGGCTTCGGGCTTAACCTCACCGAGGCCGACTACTGCTTCCTGCTCGACCCGTGGTGGAATCCGGCGACCGAGAACCAGGCCATCGACCGTACACACCGGATCGGGCAGACGCGATCCGTGATGGTCTACCGGATGATCGCCCGCGACACGATCGAGGAGAAGGTGGTGGCGCTCGCCCGGCGCAAAGCCGCCCTCTTCAGCGGGGTCATGGACGACGGCGACGTCTTCGCGAGCACTCTCACCGCGGAGGACATCCGCGGGCTGCTCGGGTGATCTCGCGCCCGACGCAGCGCCCCCACACGCGAGCATCCGCGAGTGAAGGGCACGGAACGAGGCCGGTAGGGTTTCCTGGATGAGCTTCGAGCTTCGGCCTTGTGCCAATCCGGAAGAGTTTCAGAGTGCGCTTCTCGGGATCGGCCAGTACTTCGGGATGGAACCGGGTGACGAGCTGTCGCAGCAGCTCGCCCGGCTCCTGCCGGTCGAGCGGATGCGCGCCGTCTGGGACGGCCCGGAGATCGTCGCGGGAGCCGGGTCGCTGCCTCTCACGGTCTCGGTTCCGGGCGGTGAGGTGACGTGCTCGGGAACGACCGTGGTCGGGGTCTCGCCGACGCGTCGCCGGCGCGGACTGCTGCGGCAGCTGATGCGCGTCGAGCTCGACGAGGCTCACGAGCGAGACGACCCGCTGGCGATCCTCTGGGCCTCCGAGGAACCGATCTACGGGCGGTTCGGCTACGGGCAGGCGGCGTATTCGGGCGAGGTCTCGATCCGGAAGAGCCATACCGCGTTCGCCATCCCGTACGAGCAGGCCGCCAACGTCTCGTTCGTCGAGGCCGACGAGGCGCTCGAGGCCTTCCCGCCGCTCTGGAAGGCGCTTGCCCGCGAACGCCCCGGGGTGCCGGGCCGCTCGAGGGACTGGTGGCAGTACCGCGCGCTTGCCGCTCCCCGCCGGGGCGGCAAGAACCGGTTCGTGCTGCTCGAGCTCGACGGCTCGCCGGCCGCATACGCGATCTACAGCCACCACCCGAAGTGGGAGACCGGCGTCGCCTCCGGCGCGGTCGTCGTGACGGAGGCGGTCGGTGTCGAGCCGGCCGCGATCGCCGGGCTCTGGCGGTTCCTCCTCGACATCGACTGGATCGAGACGATCACGACCTCGCTGATCCCGCCCGACCACCCGCTGTTCTTCCTGCTCGTAGAGCCGAGGCGGATCGGCTACCGACGCGGGGACGGCCTCTGGGCCCGGCTCGTCGACGTGGGCGCTGCGCTCTCGAAGCGCACCTATCCGGTCGAGCCAGACCTCGTCTTCGAGGTGCGCGACGAGTTCTGCCCGTGGAACGAGGGCCGCTGGCACCTCGCAGGCGAGACGGCCGAGCGGACAGACGGACCGGCTGATCTCGCGCTCGATGTCTCCGCGCTCGCCTCGGCCTATCTCGGGGGCATCGGCTTCGCCCAGCTCGCCCAGGTGGGGCGGGTCGAGGAGCTGACGAGCGGCGCCGTCGAGCGCGCCGACTCGGCGTTCCGCCACGGCCTGCATCCGTGGTGCCCCGAGATCTTCTAGCGCGGCAGGACGTGGAGATGCGGCCTCCTTCGCGAGCGTCCGCGCGACCGGCTCTTCCCCGGCCCCGCGAGTGCCAGCCGCCCGTGCCATGCCGCAGCGCCGAGGGCGACCGCGACGAGCGCGAACGCGACCGCCCCGACCGAGACCGAGAGCGAGAAGCGCACACCGAGGAGCCCGGTTCCGATCACCGCGCTCGCAACGAGGAAGTAGACAGCGCTGATGAACGCCGCGGTGACCTCGCCGCGCCGCTCGGCGGGGGCTAGCTCGTTCAGTTCCTGCTGCGCTCCGAGGAAGCCGAATCCGTGCCCCACCCCGGTGAGCACGGCGCCTACCAGGAGGATCGCAAGCGAGTGCAGCGGCGCAGCGAGCACGAGCCCGAGCAGCCCGACCGCCAACGCTGCAAGACCGCCGAGCTGTTCGGCGCGAGGCGACCCCTCGTGCCGTTGCGAGAACATCTGCGAGAGGCACGAGCCGACGAGAGCGAGCGCCGCCACCGCTGCGAGCAGTGCGAGGTCATGCGTGTGGAGCAGCTTCGCCGCGTACAACGGAACGACCGAGAGATAGAGCGCCGCTGCGGCCCAGACCGTCGCCGCCGTGAGGGAGACGAGCGCGAACCTGGTACGGACATTTGGCGGGACCCGCGGCCACTGGATCCGCCAGGGCTCGCGCTTACCGGCATCGCGCTCGGGGATGAGGAACGTGGCACCGGCCGCAAGCAATGTCGCGCCGATCCCGACCAGGTAGCAGAGGCGAAGCGGCTCGGGCGCCCACTGCGCGAGCGTCCCCGCGACGAGCGGGCCGACGGCGCTCCCGCCGGCCTGCGCGAGCCCGGCGAAGAGGGCAGCCCGGCGCCTGTTCCCGTCGGGATCGAGCTCGACGAGCGCCGCCGTGGCCGCGCCGCCGATCATCCCGACCGCAAGGCCCTGCAGGGCGCGCGCACCGAAGAGCCAGGCCGTTCCCTGCGCGGCCGCGAAGAGCACGAGCCCCGCCGTCGCCGCCGCGAGGCCGGCGAGCATGACGGGCCGGCGCCCGATACGGTCGGAGAGCCGGCCGAAGACGATCAGGGCAGGCACGAGCAGAAATGCATAGGTGACGAAGATGAGGGTGAGGACGAGCGTCGAGAAGCCGAAACGGTCCGAATACACACCGTAGAGCGGCGTTGCCAGATTTGCGCCCGCCATCAGGACGAGCCAGGTGAGCAATACGAGAATCGGCGCACGCATATGAAAGCCCTAACCGCATCGCCTGGGGCACAAACACGGAAACCGGTTTGTGCGCCCCGTGAAGAGGGAAATCCATCTCTGTGTTCGAGGGGTTCGAGCTGGAGCGGATCGAGCTCGGCGAGGTGGAGTTGCGCGTTCGATACGGCGGCTCCGGCCTGCCGGTGCTGCTTCTGCACGGGCACCCTCGAACCCATGCGACGTGGTGCCATGTGGCGCCGCTGCTCGCAGGGAAGTCCGCCGTCGTCTGCCCCGACCTCCGCGGCTATGGCGAATCGTCGAAACCGCCGACGACCGCCGACCACGAGCCGTACTCGAAGCGAGCGATGGCCGCCGATTGCCTGGCGCTGATGCGGGCGCTCGGGCACGAGCGGTTCGTCGTCGCAGGGCACGACCGGGGCTGCTATGTCGCCATGCGGCTCGCGCTGGATCATCCGGAGGCGGTCGCCGGGCTACTCGTGATGGACGGCATCCCGATCGCCGAGGCGCTCGACCGGGCGGACGCACGCTTCGCAGCGATGTGGTGGCACTGGTTCTTTCTGGGGCAGACCGAGAAGCCCGCGGAGCGCGTCATCAACGCCGACCCGGACGGTTGGTACAGCATCTCGCCCGAGGCGATGGGCGAGGAGGCCTACGCCGATCTGCGACGGGCCCTGCGGAACCCGGCCACCGTTCATGCGATGTGCGAGGACTACCGCGCCGGGCTCAGGATCGACCGCGAGCACGACGAGAGAGACAGAAGCGACGGGCGCCGCGTCGAGTGCCCTGCGCTCGTCGTGTGGTCGACGAGGGACGACCTGGAGGCGCTCTACGGCGATCCGGTGGCGGTGTGGAGATCCTGGCTGGCGGACATCCGCGGCGGCGTCCCGATCGACAGCGGGCATCACATGGCCGAGGAGGCGCCGAAGCAGCTCGCGAACGCGATCGCGTCGTTTCTACTCGAGACCTCCTGGCTCGACGGCTGAGACGCTCTCACACACTGACGAAGCGTCATTGGCTGAGAGCTTCCAAGGCTTGCGGCTCTCAGGTGAGCTCGGTTTCCGACCAGCTCGGCCTCCCGGTGATCACCCGTTCCAGGCGGACGCTCGTACCGTCGCTCGAGCGTCCGATCTCTAGGCTCTCCATCAGCTCGTTCATGAACATCAGGCCACGGCCGCGGTTGCGTGACGCCCTCGCGGATCTCCAGCGGCCCGCGTCGTTGACGACGATGGCAAGCCGGCCGTCGGAGATCTCGGCCTCGAGCCCGATCTGGTTGTCGCTCGCGTCCACCGGATGCTCGATCGCGTTCGAGCAGGCCTCGTTGACCGCGACGACGATGTCGAAGATCTCGTCGGCGTGGGCGCCGTGGTCGGCGAGCCAGAGGCGGAGATCGCGGCGCGCCTCGGCGAGCGCGCCGGGGTGGGGCGCGAAGGTCACGGTCATCCGCGGCGCCGCGGTGCGCGGCATCTTCACGGCCAGCACGGCCCGGTCGTCCGGGTCACCGTCGATCTCGAGGCCCTCGATGATCGCGTCGACGAGCTTGTGTGCCGGCGGGTCGGAGCCTGCGACCAGAGCGGTCAGCCGGGCGATCCCGTCGTCGATCGACTCGCCGCGCCGCTCGACGAGCCCGTCGGTGTAGAACACGAGCGAGCAACCGGGCTCGAGCTCGACCTCCACCTCCGCGAACGAGGTGTTCGGCCCGACGCCGAGCGGGAGCGACAGCCCCTCGCGAACCTCACCGACCGAGCCGCCGGCAGAGCGGCGGATCGGCGGCAGGTGTCCCGCACTCGCGATTCGCATCGTGTTGCGTGACGGCGACACCACGGCGTAGACAACGGTGGCGAAGATCTCCGTCTCCGCGGCGATGCGGTTCAGCCGCTGAAGCGTCTCGCCGGGCATGAGACCCTCGAGCGCATAGGCCCGCATGACGTGGCGGAGATGCCCCATCGTGGCCGCCGCCCGGAGCCCGCGCCCCATCACGTCTCCGACCGTGAGCCCGACCGACCCGTCGGCGAGCTCGAAGACGTCATACCAGTCGCCTCCGATGTCGAGCCCCTGGGTTCCGGGCACATAACGGGCCGCGAACTCGAACCCTGGAATCGTCGGCAGGCGGGAAGGAAGCAGGCTTCGCTGCAGCGATTCGGCGACCGATTGCTCCCGCTCGAACATCCGTCCGCGGTCGATGGAGATCGAGGCCCGGGCAGCCACGAGACGCAGGAGCATCACGTCCTCCTCGTCGAACTCGCGCCGCCGTTTGGAGCCGACCTGCAGCACCCCGAGGAGCGAGCCGTCCGCGACGAGCGGCACGCCCGCAACGGAGACGAGCCCTGACGGAATGGAGGGGGCGGCGAACGACTCGTCCCTGTCGAGATCGTTCACGACTCGATGGGTCTGGGTCGCAGCGATCCCGCCGGCGAACCCGGCTCCCATCGGAACCCGGAGGCCGGGCGGGCCCATGAGGCCAACCGCCTTGCGCACGACGAGCGAGCTGCCACGCTCGTCGACGATCAGGATCGCGGCGCTGTCGGCCCGGATCGCCTCGCACAACCGCTCGAGGAGCTGGGAGAGGATCTCGTCGAGTGATCCGCTCGAGAACGCGGCCTCGATCACCGTTTGCAGCCGTCGCATCCGGGCGACGGCGGCCTCCGCCTCGGCCAGCGCAAGCTCCGCGGCGCGATGGAGGAGCACGTTGTCGAGCGCGACCGACACGCGGCGACCGAGGGCCTCGGCGAACGCCGCATCATCCGGCCTGAAGCGGCGATCGTTCGTGCAGCGGCCGAAGACGAGGGCGCCGAGAGTCTGGCCGCGTGCTGCCAGCCGCACGACGACCGCCGAGCCCTCGCCGGCCGCGGCAGCGAGCCTCGGGTGCACCCGGGTAACGCCGCTCGAGGTCACGGCGGTGATGTCGAGGCCCGGCCAGAACTCGTCGATCGTCTCCTGCTCGATCGTGCCCGGCGAAAGCGAGCGGACCCGCAGCTGCTCACTCGGCACGGCCGAGCTGTCCTGCGGCTGGGCGACGAACTCGATCGAGCACCAATCCGCGAAAGCCGGGATCATCACGGTGTCGACCCGGGCCAGCATGAGCTCGTAGTCGAGCGTCGAGGTCAGCTCGGTCGTGGCCGTGGCGAGGAAGCGCTCGCGCTCCTCGACCTCCTCTCGCCGGGCGAGCGCCTCGCGTACCGCCATGGAGCTTTCGAGGAGATCCTTGTTCACGCGGGACTTTCGGGCCAGCGCCTCCTGCGATCGGCGCGCACTGCGCCGCTCACGGTAGAGCAGGACGGCGATCGCCAGACACGCAGCGGCGAGACCAGCGAGCAAGACCACGGAGACGGTGTCGAACTTCATCGGAACCCGGGAGAGCTCATCCGCCGTCCCTGATCGCCTCGACGGCCGTCGCAAGCGACCCACGACCCGCTTCGCGTTTGTCGACGATCGCGACTGCGCCGTTCAGAAGGTTCCGGTCCCGGGTCGTTACCGCCTTGGCGGTCTGGATCACGACCGGGATCTGCGCGGTCCGGAAATCGAGCTTGAGCTCCTGCAGCACGATGAAACCGTCCAGCCCCGGCATCTTCAGGTCCAGGACGATCAGGTCGGGTCTCCGCTCGCGCGCGAGGCTCAGCCCTTTCTCACCCCCCGTCGCCTCGATCACCTCGTAGCCGAGCGCGCTGACTGTCCGTCCGACGAGATAGCGCGCAACCTCGTCGTCGTCGATGACCAGTGCCCACCGGCTTTCGGAGCCCCGGAGCGGCTCTGCGGCGGGCTCCGGAACCGGCGTCGCAGTGGGCCCCCCGGGCTCATCGGGGTCGCGATACACGACCGGCACCTCGAGCGTGAAGGTCGAGCCGGCGCCGACCTCGCTCTCGACCTCGAGCTTCCCTCCGAGAAGCGCCGCGAGTCGCTGGCACACGGCGAGCCCGAGGCCGGTGCCGCGCACCTCCGCCTGCAGCGCACTGTCGATCTGGACGAACTCGTCGAAGATCCGCACCCGGTCGTGCCCCGAGATCCCGATGCCCGTGTCGGCGACGGTGAATACGGCAGTCGCGCCGCCGTCCGCGAAGCGGCAGGCGATCCGGACCTCGCCCTCGACCGTGAACTTGAGCGCGTTCGCGATCAGGTTCCTGAGGATCTGCGCCAGCTTCGACTCGTCGGAGTAGATCGGCGGCAAGCCGTCTGCCGGCTCGAAGACGAGCGCGACGGCCTCCTTCTGCTGCAGCGGCCGGAACATTCCTCGAAGCGACCCGAGGAAGGCCTCGACCTCGAACTCCGACGGCCGCACCTCGGTCTTTCCCGAGGCCACCCGCGCGAGGTCGAGGAGGTCGTTCACGAGGACGAGCAGGCTCTCCGCGCCTGTGTGGATGAACTGCACCTGATGCTCCTGCTCGGAGGTGAGAGGCCCGTCGACCCGGTTCATCAGCAGCTCGCACAGCGCGAGCATCGAGGTCAGCGGTGTACGCAGCTCGTGACTCAGGCTCGAGAGGAACTGCGACTTCGACTCGCTCGAGCGGCGGAAGTCCTCGGCGCGCTCGTCCAGCTCCGCATACAGCGCCACGACTCCCCGGTTCGTCTCCTCCAGCTCGCGATTCAGCTCCGAGAGCTCGTCACGGCGGGCTTGAAGCTCGGCCAGAGCCGAGATCAACTCCTGGTTCTGCCGTTGAAGCTCGACGAACGGGCCTCCGAGCTGCTCGTTCTGGAGCGTCGCGACGAGCTCTGCCCGCGCCTTCTGCGAGGTGGGTGCGCCCTGCCCGAGGCGCTTCGACACGGTGACGGTCGTGCCCGAGCCGGGTTCGCTCTCGATCTCGAACCTGTCCATCAGCCGCCGCGCGCCGACGAGGCCGACGCCCATTCCGTTCCCCGAGGAGAACCGCCCCGAGAGCACGGAGTCGAGGTCCGCGATTCCAGCGCCGTCGTCGCTGACCCGCACGAGCAGCGCCGGCTCCCCATCGTCGACGAGGAGATACTCGACCGTTCCCCCTCCACCGTATTCGAGCGCGTTGCGGGCAAGCTCGGAGACCGCCGTCGCAACCCGCACCTGATCCTGCCCGTCGAGACCGAGGAGCCCTGCGACCTGCCTGGCGCGCTGCCGAGCGAGCACGAGGTCGTGCTCGCGGTCGAGGGCGACGACTGTGAGCGGGTGGCTCACGGAACCTTCGCCACCACCGCCGTTGCGTCATCACGGCCTCGGTTGAAATCGCGATAGAGCACGGCGGCCGTGACGACGGGGTCGCAGCTCAGGAGCCCCGGGTAGCCATCGAGGTTCCAGCGCGTCGTGATCCCGTCGGAATGGAGGATGACCGCCGCAGCCGCCGGGAGCTCGTAGTCGAACTCCTGGATCTTCCGTGCCGTGTGCCCGACAGTGCCGTTGTGGGAGATCAGGTTCCGCAGGTTCCCACGCGTGCCCATCAGACCGGAGATGTTGCCGAGTCCTGCGTACCGGAGCGTCCGGCTCACCGGATCGATCTCGGCGAGCGCAACCGCGGCGCCCCGCGTCGGCCGAAGTCTCGCATGCATCGTCGCGAGCACGCCGCCGAGCGACTGCGTCGCGCTCTGCTCGAAGACCCTGATCGCCTCGTGGGCCGCCTCAGCGGCTCCGGGCCCATGCCCGAGACCGTCTGCGAGGACGATGCGCGTCAGCCCGTCGTGATCCATGATCGCAAAGTCGTCGCCCGACACCGATTCTCCGTCCATCATTCCGCACACGCCGGCGACCGAAACCTGAGCAGATCCCTTCCCGGGCTCCCGCCAGAGCCGCGAGACGACGATCGTCCCGTGATCGCGCGGCGAGTACAGCTCGAAGAGATCCGAGAGCCGGCGGACGGCGCCGAGCCCCGTGCCGGCGCTTCCCGCAGTCGAGTGTCCGTCCTCGAGGGCTTGCCGCTCGTCGGCGATCCCGGGGCCCGCGTCGACGGCCACGATCGAGATTCCGACGTTCCCGTGGTCGGCCACGGGCCCGACGAAGAGCTGGCCGCCCTGCGGCGCGTGCTTCAGCAGGTTGCTCGCGAGCTCGGTCGCGACGATCGCAACCCTCCCGGCGCGCTCCTCTCCGAAATCGAGGCGCGCAGCCCAGGTCGAGGCGCACCGCCGGGCCTCTCCTCGCTGGCTGCTCTCGGTGACGCGGACGAGCGAGCAGCCCTGCACGCTCAACCCCACCTCGTCGCGGTGACCCGGGTGCCCTTGCCGGGGGCCGACTCGATCTCGAACTCACTCATGAGCCGGCGGGCGCCGCCGAGCCCCATCCCGAGTCCCGAGCCGCTCGTGAACCCGTCGCGGAGGGCGCCCTCGATGTCCGGGATTCCCGGCCCTTCGTCGGCGAACAGGAGACGCAGCCCCTTCCTGCTCCCATTCGTCAGCACGTCGAGCGTGAAGGACCCGCCCCCACCGTAGTCGTAGGTGTTCCGTGCCAGCTCGCTGGCCGCCGTCACGATCTTCGTCTGCTCGACGATCGAGAACCCGATCGACACCGCGGCCTCACGGACGAGCTGGCGAACGCGGACGACGTCCTCAGACGTCGAGATCTCGAGCTGCTCAGTACGGACGGTTTCCATTGCCTCGCTCGAAGCTCGAGGCATGCCGAGCCGTCAGCAGCTCCATCCCCTGCTCGACGTTGAGAGCCGTGCGCACGTCGGGGAGCGACAGCCCGAGCTCGACCAGCGTGATCGCGACCGCCGGCCTCATTCCGACGACGACGGTCTCGGCATCGAGGATGCGGGCCACGCCAGCGATGTTGGCCAGCATGCGCCCGATGAACGAGTCCACGACCTCGAGCGCCGAGATGTCGATCAACACGCCGCGCGAGCGCTCACGGACGATCCGCTCGGAAAGGTCGTCCTGAAGCCGCAGCGCGATTTGATCGTGCATGTCGATCTGGATGGTCAGGAGCAGCAGCTCCCCCATCTTCAGGATCGGGATCCGCTCCTCGCCGGTCACGACTCGAGGCCGGCCCTGACGATCGCCAGGCCTTCGCGCTCGAATGCGAGCCGGATCGCATCCGCCATCGTCGCCTTGGTCGTGACCTCGGAGAGCGTCAACCCGAGATGGACGATCGTCTGGGCGATCTGGGGGCGGATCCCGCTGATGATGCAGTCTGCCCCCATCAGCCGCGCCGCGGCGACCGTCTTCAGGAGGTGCTGGGCCACGAGCGTGTCGACGGTCGGCACACCTGTGATGTCGATGATCGCCATCGTCGAGTTCGTGTCGACGATCCCCTGCAGGAGCGTCTCCATCACGACCTGCGTCCGCTCGCTGTCGAGCGTCCCGATCAGCGGAACCGCAAGGACCCCGTCCCAGAGCTTCACGACCGGGGTCGAGAGCTCCATCAGCTCTCGCTGCTGACGGGCGATCATCGCCTCCCGGCCGCGCAGGAACTCCTCGCTGGTCGAGAGCCCCAGGCTGTCGAGCAGCTTCGTGATCTCCCACAGCGCCTCGCTGAGCACCGTGCCGTCGTCGGAGAGCTCGGCGCTCACCAGAGCGAAGAGCGGCTGCTTGAGCGAGAAGACGAACGTCGCGGTCTGACGTGGCGTGAATCCGGCCTCGGCGCGGTTCCGCGACAGGCGGGCCAGGTGCTCCTGCGCCTGTCTCCACCCCGGGCCGTCGAGATCCTCGACGCCGGAGGACTGCAGGGCCTCGATCAGGAGCCGCAGGAACTCCCGGGCCTCCGACTCGAGCTCCGACGCGCTGATTCGTGCCGAGGCTCCATTCGTCGATTGCTCCTGCGCAGCCAGCCACTCCTGCAGGAGCGAGCCTTCGTTGCGCGTGACGAGATCGACGAGCGTGCCCGTCGGATTCGTGCTCATGCGTCCCTCCTCATCGTGTGCGAGACGGCTGTCCCGCAAGGTGATACCCATCGGGCCATCAGGTTCCCCGGACGGATCGAGCTCGGGTCCTAATCTACGGTGCGGCGGCTTCTGCCGCATGCTCCAGAGGCTCGACGTGGTCGCGCACATCGAAGTGGTTGTCGAGCCGAGCAATCTGCAGGACGCGAAGCACTCCGGGCGTCGGCCCGACAAGCACGAGGCGCGCGGAGGCCGCCTCGAGGGCGACCTTTGCCTGGTACATCGCGTTCAGTCCCGAGGAATCGATGAACTCGAGGTTGCGGAGATCGAGCCGGACGACACGTACGCTCGAGGCCGCGTTGCGGATCGCCTCGGCGAGCCGGGGCGCTTCGCCGTAGTCGCACTCTCCTGCGACCCTGAGAACCGCGACATCGGGCTCGGGCAGCTCCAGGTCGATCGTCATCACGAGCGGATTTGTCGCCACCGCCCGCCTAGCCTTCGCTGTTGGATCTACCTGACACGTATTCGAGCGTACGCGGTGGCGGGCGAACGTTCCAGTACCAGTTCGGTGAAGATTTCTTAACCGTCGAGCTCTGCCAGCAGCTGGTACCCGACGCCGCGAACGTTCACGAGGCGTTCGGGCTGGGTCGGGTCGCGCTCGATCTTGCGGCGGATGTTCCGGATGTGCACGTCCACCGTCCTCGCGTTCGCCACGAAGTCGCTCTGCCAGAGGTGGCGCATGATCTCCTCACGCGAGTGCACCCGGCCCGGCGCCGCGCCCAGGAAGCTGACGAGCCGGAACTCGGTCGGCGTGAGATGGACGTCGCGGCCCTCGACCTCGACCCGATGCCGTGCCGCGTCGAGAGCGAGGCTCCCGACTCGGAGCGTCGGGTGGTTGCGATGCTGCTCGAGCGCCTGGCGTCTGATGACCGCCCGGATCCGGCTGACGAGCTCCTTCGTCGAGAACGGCTTGACCAGATAGTCGTCCGCGCCCATCTCGAGGCCGAGCACGCGGTCGACCTCCGTCTCCTTGGCGCTCAACATGATGATCGGAACCGGGCTCTCTGCCCGCACCACCCGGCAGACGTCGATTCCCGAGAGTCTCGGCAACCCCCAGTCGAGGATCACGAGATCGAAGCCGTGATCCAGCCGGACTGCGGCAAGTCCCTCCTCGCCGTCGGCGGCCGTTTCGACCGAGAAGCCCTCGGCCTCGAGCGTGCGCGAGACGGCGTAGCGCGTCGCCTCGTCATCCTCGACGACCAGGATCCTGCGGGCTGCCATCGAGCTAGCCGGACGCCGGCGGGAAACCGAGTCCAGAGGCAGACGCGGCCCTGTCCGCAGAGGAGCCGGCCGAGCACGGGCCCGTGAACCAGACGCGCACCATCGACGGAAGAGTGTACGCGGCGCCCCTCGCCCCTCGCCGTCGGCCGCTGAAGCTGGGCGTGCCTTCCGAATCCCGTACCGCTACCCCACCGCCCGTCGCGCCTCGGTAGGCCGAAAGGGGTGTACGATTCAAGCGTCGGTGCGTGCATGCCACGGCCCACCGGCTCTGCGTTGAGATGCGTCGTCGGTCATCGAGGCTGACGCGGACTCTCACCGAGATCGACTGAACGGCTACCCGCCAGGTTGCTCGGCAACGCTTCCTCATTCCTTCCGGGTCCAGCTCTTGGGGGAGCGAGAAACGGAAGTGGCAATGCCCGAAGCTTCACTACGCCACGCGAGCGCCAGCACGCAGATTTCGAACGGGCTCAGCAAGCTTCACCGCGAGTTCTACGGTCGGGGCCCGAACAGCGTCAGAACAGTCTTCGGTCACGATCATGTCGTGACATTCCTGGAGGACATCTACACCCCACTCGAGCGGACGCTCGTCGAAGGCAACGAGATCCCGGCGGTCGTGGAGGTGCGCCGCGCCTTCCAGCGCACGATGAAGGACAAGTTCATCACCGTCGTCGAGGAGGCCACCGGACGAACCGTCAGAGCGTTCCTCTCGGAGGTGAGCGTCGCTCCCGACATCTCCGTCGAGGTCTTCGTTCTCGAGCGAATCGAGCCCGACCCGGACCCTGCGCCCGAAGGCGTGGGTTAGGCGCCGAGGCCGCCCCTGCTCCGCCACGGGCGCCTCCGCGGGCACGCCCGACCGGCTCCTGCAGCCATGTGCGTCGTGCGAGCACACAGTGGTATCCTCCTTGCCGAGGTGTCCCCATCGGACCGCGGTGAGGAGGCTGTCTCTAGTCGAGCACGGCGAAGTCGATCCTTGGTGGTCGACATCGGAGCCCTCGGCAGTGTGTTCGAACTGGGGGACGTGGATGGGCGTGAGCGTACGAGATCTCGAGCGGCGTGCAGGCCCTGAGGCGGGGACGGCGTGAATCCCGACTTGACGATCACGACCGAGTCGTTCCCGGGCGGTGTCCTCGTGATGACGGTCGAGGGCGAACTCGACATCCTGAGCGCTCCCGAGTTCAAGGCGCGGCTCGACGATGCGATCGCCGGGCCGTCGACGGCGATCTTCGTCGACCTCGCCGAGTGCGGGTTCCTCGACTCGACGACGCTCAAGATCTTTGCCCATGCCGCCCAGGAGCTCGACGGACAGGGCCAGCGTCTCTCGCTGGTCGTGCCGACGGCGATCATCCGCAGGGTGTTCGAGATCACTCACCTGGAAGGCCTGTTCACGATGTACAGCGATCGCGACACTGCCCTGAGGAGCAGCGCCGCTGCGACCGGCACAACGAGCAACCACGACCGGCGCCTCGACCGAGAGAGCGTCCAGGACCGGACCCGATTCGGGAGCTGAGCCGCCCGCCACGCCTCTTCACGGGACTCCGCGACGGGGCTTCGGTCCCAGGGCGTCTACTTCGACAGG
>DATBBA010000022.1:0-10879 GCA_036271235.1 Gaiellaceae bacterium | reverse complement strand
CAGTCGGCGACCCAGTTCGAGACGCTGCTCCGCGGCAAGGAGATCAAGTTCGACTCGAAGGGCACCGGCGGCTTCTCGTGGACGTCGGTGATCGCGTCGTTCCTGCCGATCCTGCTCCTGATCGGATTCTGGATCTTCCTGATGAACCAGATGCAGGGCGGCGGCTCCAAGGTGATGAGCTTCGGCAAGTCGCGCGCGAAGCGCATGGCGCCGGACTCGCCGAAGATCGGGTTCAAGGACGTCGCCGGAGTGGACGAGGCCGTCGAGGAGCTGCAGGAGATCAAGGAGTTCCTCGAGAGCCCGAAGAAGTTCCAGGCGCTCGGCGCGCGGATCCCGAAGGGCGTCCTGCTCTACGGGCCCCCCGGCACCGGCAAGACGCTGCTCGCGCGCGCCGTCGCCGGCGAGGCAGGCGTTCCGTTCTTCTCCATCTCCGGCTCCGACTTCGTCGAGATGTTCGTCGGCGTCGGCGCCTCCCGCGTCCGCGACCTCTTCGAGCAGGCGAAGCAGGCGAACCCCTGCATCATCTTCATGGACGAGATCGACGCCGTCGGCCGCCATCGCGGCGCCGGCCTCGGCGGCGGCCACGACGAGCGCGAGCAGACGCTGAACCAGCTCCTCGTCGAGATGGACGGCTTCGAGATGAAGGACAACATCATCCTGATCGCCGCCACGAACCGGCCCGACATCCTCGATCCGGCACTGCTTCGCCCCGGTCGTTTCGATCGGCAGATCGTGGTCGACAGGCCCGACCGGAACGGCCGCCGCAAGATCCTCGAGGTGCACTCGAAGGGCAAGCCGCTCGCACCCGAGATCGACCTCGACGTGCTCGCGGGCGGAACCCCCGGATTCACCGGCGCCGACCTTGCGAACCTCGTCAACGAGGCGGCGCTCCTCGCAGCGCGCCACGGCAAGAAGGTCATCGGTCAGGACGACCTCGAAGAGGGGATCATGCGCGTGATCGCGGGCCCCGAGAAGAAGGCGCGCCTGCTCTCCGAGAAGGAGCAGCGGATCACGGCCTACCACGAGATGGGTCACGCGCTGGTCGGCCACTTCCTCGAGCACACGGACCCGGTGCACAAGATCACGATCGTCTCCCGCGGCCAGGCGCTCGGGCTGACGATCTCGCTGCCCACCGAGGATCGCTACATCATGGGCAAGTCCGCGCTGATCGAGACGATCGCGATGACGCTCGGCGGCCGTGCGGCCGAGGATCTCGTCTTCCACGAGATCACGACCGGCGCCTCGAACGACCTCGAGAAGGTCACGGACACCGCAAAGCGGATGGTCATGCGCTACGGGATGAGCGACAAGCTCGGCCCACGCGTGCTCGGACGCAGCGGCGACATGCCGTTCCTCGGCCGCGACATGGGCCATGAGCCCGACTACTCGGACGAGATCGCGCGCGAGATCGACGACGAGGTGCGCAGGATCATCGAGGAGGGCTACGAGATCGCGCTGAAGGTGCTGCGCGAGCACATGGACGACCTCCACAAGATCTCCCAGATCCTGATCGAGCGCGAGACGATCGACAAGGACCAGTTCGTACGGCTGCTCGATGGCGAGAGCGAGGACGATGTGTTCGCACCCGAGGTCAAGCCCGAGCCGGAGCCGGTGTCGAAGCCCAAGCCGCGCTCGACACGGCAGCCGAGGCCGTTCCCGCTTCCCGGTTCGGCGATGCAGCCGCCGGAGCCCGAGGGCGCCTCCTAGAGACTTCCCGGAGAACCCGGCGAGATACGGAGCAGTTCCGTGCCGGGAAGTTCGTAGCTGATGGGCTTCGCCCCCGGGCTTCAAGAAATCCGCTGCGGTCTCGTGTCGGCGCGGGACACGGCCTCCATGGCGCAGAATCCTTCTGTGCAGCACGTACCGATCGAGGAGCGTTTCGCTCGACCCGCGGTGATGGGCGTGATCAACGTCACGCCGGATTCGTTCTCGGACGGCGGCATCAACCTCTGGCCGGACGCGGCGTCGACGAACGCCCTGGGAATGCTCGACGAGGGCGCTGCGATCATCGACGTCGGCGGCGAGTCGACCCGGCCCGGATCGGAGCGGGTCCCGGTCGACGAGGAGCTTCGGCGGGTGGTACCGGTGCTCGAAGCGCTGGCCGGTTCGCCGGTCTCGATCGATACTGCGAAGGCCGAGGTTGCCCGGCGCGCGCTCGAGCTCGGGTCAGAGCTCGTGAACGACGTCACGGCGCTGCGCGGCGACGCGGCGATGGCCGAGGTGATCGCGGCCGGCGGCGCGTACTGCTGCCTGATGCACATGCAGGGCGAGCCGCGGACGATGCAGGTGAACCCGCACTACGACGACGTCGTCTCGGACGTGAAGGCGTTCCTGGAGGAGCGGCTCGCGTTCGCCGTCTCGGCGGGGATCGCCGAGGATCGGGTGTGCTTCGACCCCGGGGTCGGGTTCGGGAAGACGGTCGAGCAGAACTTCGAGCTCGTGCGGCGGCTTCCTGAGCTCGCGGCGATCGGGCGGCCGCTCGTCGTCGGCTTCTCGCGCAAGAGCACGATCGGACGCCTGTTCGGCGACCCGTCGGCGACGATCGGAAGCACCGCGGCGTCGGTCGGGGCTGCCGTCGCCGCGTACGAGCGTGGCGCCATGATCCTCCGGGCCCACGATGTCAAGGCACACGTCGACGCGCTTCGCGGCGCGCAGGCCGTCTACGAGGGGCCATGAAGGTCGAGCTCCGTGGGCTGGAGCTGTACGGCTACCACGGCGTCCACGAGTACGAGCGCGAGAACGGCCAGCGGTTCGTCTACGACATCGAGCTCGAGGTCGGCGAGCGGGGCTCCGACGACCTGATCGGGAATGCCGTCGACTACAGCCGCGTCGCCGCGGCCGTGCGCGAGGTGGCCGGCGGGCGCTACCGGCTGCTCGAAGCGCTTGCGACCGCGATCGCCGATCGGCTCGTCGAGCAGTTCGAGCCCGAGTGGGTGAAGGTCCGCGTCCGGAAGCCCGAGGTGAAGCCGTCAGGGATCGACCTGGAGTTCGCCGCCGTGACGGTGGAGCGGCACCGCTGACGCTCGCCTACGTCGGTCTCGGTGCCAACCTCGGCGATCGCGAGGACTCGATCCGGAATGCAGCGGTGCAGATCGGGGCGCGGCGGCTGTCGAGCCTCCGCGAAACCGAGCCGTGGGGAGTCGTCGACCAGCCGAACTTCGTCAACGCCGTCGCCGAGCTCGACACCGCGGAGGGCGCGCACGCTCTGCTCGCCCGGCTACTCGACGTGGAGCGCGAGCTCGGGCGTGTCCGCAACGGCGAGCGCTGGGGGCCGCGGACGATCGACCTCGATCTGCTGCTCTACGGTGAGGAGCAGCTGGACGAACCCGGGCTCACCGTGCCGCACCCCCGGCTCTCGGAGCGGCTGTTCGTGCTCGAGCCGCTCGCCGAGCTCTCGCCCGCACTGCTCGTGCCCGGTCTCGGGACGGTGTCGGACTTGTTGACAAGGCTACAATCCTCCCCATGAGTCACCTCGACGAGCTCGACGATTTCGAGGCCGAGCTCGAGCTTCGGCTGAAGAAGGAATACGGGGCGGTCTACTCGCTCTTTCGGTACTGCGTGTTGTCGCAGGACGGCACCTACCTCTGCAACAAGCTCGACATGCAGTACGTGCCCCAGCCGGCCTACCCGTTCTTCGAGGTGAAGATGGAGGACGTCTGGGTGTGGGACAAGAGCCGCCCGACGCGCATGATCCCGAAGGTGCAGTTCTGGACGACGGGCGACCTGACTGTCGAGGAGCTTCGCGGCGACGGCGAGGAGCCCGCGTTCACCGCCGAGGAGCTCGCCAAGCGCCTGAGCGATCAGCGGCCGCAAGACGAAGACGTCTAGCGCTCCCGGGCCCATCGCCGATGCTGCTCGCGATCGATGTCGGCAACACGCAGACGGTCCTCGGCCTCTTCGACGAGGCCGTGCTCTCGGAGCAGTTCCGCGTCGGGACGAACCCGGCTCAGACCGCCGACGAGCTGGCTGTACTGCTCCGCTCGCTCGTCGACCTCGGGTCGACCGAGGGGATCGTCCTTTGCTCTTCCGTCCCGCCGCTCGTCCGCGAGTACGAGGCGTTCGCTGACCGCCGGGCGGGCGTCGACCTGCTCGTGCTCGGTCCGGGCGTCTCGACCGGCATGCCGATCCGGTACGACGACCCACGGGAGGTGGGCCCGGACAGGATCGCGAATGCCGTCGGCGCGCGCGAGCGCCACGGCGCTCCGTGCGTCGTCGTCGACTTCGGGACGTCCACGAACTTCGACGTCGTCTCCGCCGCGGGAGAGTTCGCCGGCGGCGTGCTTGCCCCCGGCGTCCAGATCTCGATGGACGCGCTGTTCTCACGTGCCGCCCGGCTACCCAAGGTCCCCTTCGTTGCGCCCGAGCGAGTGATCTCGCAGACCACGGTCTCGGCGCTGCAGTCGGGTCTCGTCTACGGCTTCGCGGGTCAGGTCGACGCGATCGTCGACCGGATTCGCGACGAGCTCGGGACGCCCGAGACGCCAGTCGTCGCCACGGGCGGGCTCGCAGAGCTGATCGCCCCACATTCGCGCTCGATCACCACCGTCGATCCCGAGCTGACGCTCCAAGGGCTGCGCATCGTCTGGGAGCGGAACCGCAGGGCGCAGACGCCGGGCTGAGCCGCTGAGACCGTCCCGGCGGACTACCTCGCCGAACCGTACGATCCGGTGCGGGACCCCGAGACCGCCGAGGCTGCAGAACCGCTCAGGGGTCTGTCTCGGTCATGTCCGTTCCGGCAGCACCCTCGAGACCCCCACCCAGGGCGGGGTAGCCAACCCGCCACCCTCACTGCAAATTCTATGGCGCCCGAGGGCCCATGTCTGTACCAACTCTGGAACGATTTCTCCACAGACGTTCCGCGGCGCTGGAAGCGTCCGGAGCGGTTACGACGCGAGACTCGACGGAGGCTGCGAGGGGCGAACGGGTTGCCGACGCCGCGGCCGGAGTTGCGCTCAGCCGCCGCCGTAGAGCGAGATCGGCAGCGAGTCGAGGAGGACCTCGTCCACGTCGGGAAGCTCCGCCTCGAGCCGCTCGAGCACGTCTGCCGCGCCGGGTGCGGCCGCCAGGAGGCGCAGCTCGACCTCTTCGATCGTCGGCAGCATCACGAGCTCTTGCTTGAACGGCTTCGGGAAGCGGCCGCGGCCGAGGTACCAGCCGTAGAACTTCTTCAGGAAACCGGTGGCCCGGAACTCGCCGAGCTCGCGAACCGTCTCCCGGATGAAGAGGAGCAGCTCGGCGACGACTTCCTCGCGAGAGGGATCGTGCCCCTCGCCCATGATCTCGGCGAGCGCCCACGGGTTGCCCTGTGCCGCACGGCCCACCATGACCGCGGCCGCGCCCGTCGTCGCGAGCACCGTCTGCGCCCGGGCCCGGGAGGTGATGTCGCCGGACGCGATCACCGGGACCTCGACGAGCTCAGCCAGCTCGGCCGTGAGCGAGTGATCGGCGCTTCCCGTGTACATCTGCTTCGCCGAACGCGGGTGAAGCGTGAGCGACGAGGCCCCGGCCTCCACGAGGCGCGGGCCCACCGTGAGGCAGTCACGCGAGCCGTTCGCCGTTCCGCGCCGCATCTTCACAGACACCGGCAGCTCGGTTGCCCCGGCAACGGCGCCGACGATCCGCGCTGCGTGGTCCGGATCGTCGAGGAGCGAGGCGCCCGCGCCGGTCTTCGTCACCTTGCGCACCGGGCAGCCGAAGTTGATGTCGACGATGTCGGCGCCGGCTGCCTCGACCATCCGAGCAGCCTCGGCCATCGCGACGGGATCAGAGCCGAAGATCTGGATCGCGAGCGGATGCTCGTCGGAGGCGACGCGCAGATATCCGAGCGTGCGCTCGTTGCGGTGCTGGATGCCGGCAACCGACACCATCTCGGAGCACACGAGGCCCGCGCCGAAGCGCCGTCCCTGCCGGCGGAATGCCTGCACGCTCACGCCGGCCATGGGCGCGAGAACGAGTCGGCCCGGGATTTCGACCGGGCCGAGGAACCAGTGTTCGCGGAGATCGACGGACATCTCCACTCGATCGTACCGGCGGGGCTTGCGAGTATTGCCGGCCCTAGCTACTATGGCCGCCCGCTCGCGCGCCCAGAAAGCGCGTTCGAGGCTTCAGGAGGTCGCTTTGAAGGAAGTCATACTCACCGCCCAGGGCTACGAGAAGCTCAGGCAGGAGATCGATTATCTCCAGACGGAAAAGCGCCGCGAAGTTGCGGAGCGGATCCGCGTTGCTCGCGAGTTCGGCGATATCACCGAGAACGCCGAGTATGACGATGCAAAGAACGAGCAGGCGATGCTCGAGCATCGGATCGCCCAACTCGAGGAGCGGCTGCTCTCGGCGCGGGTGATCACGAAGAAGGAGATCTCGAAGGACAGCGTGTCGGTCGGCTCGACCGTGCGCCTCCGCGACATCGCCGCGAACAAGACGGTCGAGTACCACATCGTGGGCTCTGCCGAGGCGAATCCGTCCGAGAACAAGCTCTCGAACGAATCCCCCGTCGGCAAGGCGATCATGGGCATGAAGAAGGGCGACACCGTCGAGGTGGCAGCCCCGCGCGGGGCCTTGAAGTTCAAGATCCTGGAAATCAAGGCCGCGTAGCGCAGCTATCGGCAAGCGCGGGAGGGGCGGCCGGCAGGTCCGGGTTCCGGGCTCCGGCACGTCCGCCGCGAACGCGTGCTCGAGTGGTCGTCCGGGTTGCCGCGTTATGGTCGCCGCATGGAAATCGTTCGGCTGGCGGATGGGCAGATCGACGAGGCGAGCGGGATGCTCGCGCGGGCGTTCCAGGAAGACCCTGCGTGGCACTGGGTCGTCCCGAACGCACAACGGCGGGCGGCCCTCCTGCCCTGGCTCTTCCGGATGAACTTCGAGGTGACAGAGGCGGAGGTGTGGACGACGCCCGGCGATGAGGTCAACGGCTGCTCGCGCTGGCTCGCTCCCGGTCGGCCCCAGATCCACGTGGGGCCGATGCTGCGCGCGCTCGTGGCGACGCCGCTGCGGGCACGCGAGTCGACCTCGCGGTTCTTCGCCTACGGGCGGGCCGTCGAGGCGATGCGGGCGGCCGCCGTCCCGGAGCCCCACTGGTATCTCGCAGGGATCGGCGTCGACCCTGCACATCGGCGTACGGGGATCGGAAGTGCGCTGATGCAGCCCGGGATCGACCACTCCGCCGCAGACAGCGTCCCGTGCGCGCTGTTGACGAACAGCGAGGAGAACCTCGCCTTCTACTCGGCTCACGGCTTCGAGGTCGTGCACGAGGCGCGAACGCCGGAGGACGGCCCGCACGCCTGGATGATGCGTCGCCCTGCGCGTGTCGGGTGATGGAGTCCCACGAGATCGCTTGCTTCGGGGCCGGAGCTGACGAGCTCGAGGGAAGCGCAGGCCAGGCCCCTGTTTTTATCGGCAACCTTCGGCCGCACGATCGTGCACACCGACGAGCAATGTCCCGGAACTGCTCATCTAGGCTAGGTCCGTGACGCCGAAGCGCTTTCCCGACCGGGACGAGATCGCCTCCGTGCGCACGGAGGCTGAGCCCCTCGAGCCCGACGCCGAGGCGCCCGGGGTACGCAGGCTCGCCGGGCGAGTGCTTGCCCGCCGCGACATGGGCAAGCTCACGTTCCTCGACCTCGTCGACCGCTCGGGAAGGATCCAGCTCCTCTGCTCGCAGGATCGCGCCGGCGAGGTCGACGTGCATCTCGGCGACATCATCGGGGTCGTAGGCCACCCCGCGAAGTCCCGCCGTGGCGAGCCGTCGCTGGCGGTCGACTCGCTCGAGCTCCTCTCGCGGATCCGGGCTCCGCTGCCGGACACCTTCCACGGCCTGACGGACGTCGAGCAGCGCTACCGGCGCAGGTACCTCGACCTCCTCATGAACGAGGAGACGCGCGCCGACTTCATCCTCCGCGCGCGCATGGTCACGGCGGTCAGACGGGCCCTCGACGACGACGGCTTCGTCGAGGTGGAGACGCCGGTCCTCCAGCCGAGGTACGGCGGCGCGTTCGCCCGCCCGTTCGAGACGCACCACAACGAGCTCGACCAGACCCTCTATCTCCGGATTGCGACGGAGCTCTACCTCAAGCGGCTGATCGTGGGAGGTCTCGAGCGCGTCTACGAGATCGGAAAGGACTTCCGGAACGAAGGCGTCTCGTTCAAGCACAACCCCGAGTTCACGATGCTCGAGTGGTACGAGGCCTACGCCGACTACCGCGACACGATGGACCGGATGGAGCGGCTCGTCGCCCGCGTCGCCGGCGAGACGCTGGGGACGACGACCGTCACGTTCCGCGGCCACGAGCTCGACCTCTCGGTCTGGCACCGCCTGAAGCTGACCGACTCGCTCGCGGAGCACGGGCTCTGGACACGCGACGAGGCCGAGCTGAGGGCCAAGCTGAACGAGCGCGGTGTCGTGACCGAGCACGACCGGACCTGGGCGCAGCTGATCGACCACGCCCTCTCGCACTTCGTCGAGCCGGGCCTCATCCAGCCGACGATCCTGTACGACTATCCGGTCGAGCTCTCGCCGTTCGCCCGCCCGTCGGACGAGGACGGGATCGTCGAGCGGTTCGAGTACTACGCCGGCGGCATGGAGCTCGGGAACGCATTCACGGAGATCAACGACTCGGAAGAGCAGGCGGCCCGCTTCGCGATGCAGGCCGACGAGGGCGCAGGCGGCAACGTCGAGGCGGAGCCTGGCGATCCCGATTACGTCGAGGCGCTCTCTTACGGGATGCCTCCGACCGGGGGGCTCGGGATGGGGATGGATCGCCTCGCGATGCTCCTGCTCGGCAAGGACTCGATCCGGGACGTCATTCTCTTTCCGGCGCTGCGCGAGCTCCCCCGATAGCGCTACTCTCGTTCGCTCAGGAAACGGGAGAAGCCGCCGATCACGGTCCGAAGGCAGCCTTCACAACGCAGTGTCCGGGGTCCGGCACGACCCGACGGCCACATGCCTGGGTACCATGTTCTTCGCGGGTCAGGGAAACCGTTGACGCCGTCAAAGGCGGCAGAGAGGGTCAGTGTGTTCGAGAGATTCACGGAACGAGCTCGCCAGGTTGTCGTTCTTGCACAGGACGAAGCCAGGGCGCTGAAGCACAACTACATCGGGACCGAGCACATCTTGCTCGGGCTGCTGCGCGAAGAGGAAGGTCTCGCCGCGCGGGTGCTCGAGTCGCTCGACATCACGGTGGAAGAGGTCCGGGCGCAGGTCGCGCGGATCGTCGGTCAAGGCGACGAGGTGACGAGCGGGCAGATCCCGTTCACGCCGCGCGCCAAGAAGGTCCTCGAGCTCGCGCTCCGCGAGGCGCTCTCGCTCGGCCACAACTACATCGGCACCGAGCACATCCTGCTCGGCCTCGTCCGCGAGAACGAAGGCGTCGCGGCGCGGATCCTGCTCGACTTCGACGCCGACGCAGAGAAGATCCGCAACGAGATCATCCGCATGCTCTCCGGCCCCGGCCGGCGTGGGCAGGCGCAGGGTGGGCCCCCGGGCGAGAAGTCCAAGAGCTCGAAGCTCCTGGACCAGTTCGGACGCAACCTCACGAAGCTGGCTGCGGACGGGAAGCTCGACCCGGTGGTTGGAAGGCAGACCGAGATCGAGCGCGTGATGCAGATCCTGTCGCGCCGCACGAAGAACAACCCGGTCCTGATCGGCGAGCCGGGGGTCGGGAAGACCGCCGTCGTCGAGGGGCTCGCGGCGCGCATCAGCGCCAACCAGGTCCCGGACATCCTCAAGAACAAGCAGATCTACACGCTCGACCTCGCCGCTCTCGTTGCAGGGTCGAAGTACCGCGGCGAGTTCGAGGAGCGCCTCAAGAAGGTGATGAAGGAGATCACCCAGCGCGGCGACATCATCCTGTTCATCGACGAGCTCCACAACCTCGTCGGCGCGGGTGCCGCCGAGGGCGCGATCGACGCCGCCTCGATCCTGAAGCCGGCGCTCGCCCGCGGCGAGCTCCAGACGATCGGTGCGACGACGCTCGACGAGTACCGCAAGTACCTCGAGCGCGACGCAGCGTTGGAACGGCGGTTCCAGCAGATCCGGGTCGAGGAGCCGTCGACCGACGACACCGTCCAGATCCTGCGCGGGCTCCGCGACCGCTACGAGGCGCATCACCGCTGCAAGATCACCGACGACGCCCTGATCGCGGCGGCGACGCTCGCCGACCGCTACATCCAGGACCGCCAGCTGCCGGACAAGGCAATCGACCTGATCGACGAGGCCGCATCGCGGATGCGCATCAAGACGATGACCGCGCCGCCGCACTACCGCGAGCTCGAAGAGGAGATCGACAAGGTCCGCAAAGAGAAGGAAGACTCGATCGAGAACCAGGAGTTCGAGAAGGCCGCCTCGCTGCGCGACAAGGAGCGCAAGCTGACGCAGAGCAAGCGTGAGCTCGAGGAAGAGTGGCGCAAGGAAGAGCAGGTCGACCAGCCGTCGATCGGAGAAGAGGAGATCGCCGACATCGTCTCGATGTGGACGGGCATCCCCGTCTTCAAGCTCACCGAAGCCGAGTCTCAGAAGCTGATCCGGATGGAGGATGAGCTGCACAAGCGCGTGATCGGCCAGGACGCGGCGATCGTCGCCGTCTCCAAGGCGATCCGCCGGGCTCGCGCCGGGATCAAGGATCCCAAGCGCCCGACCGGCTCGTTCATCTTCCTCGGCCCCTCGGGCGTCGGGAAGACCGAGCTCGCCCGCACGCTCGCCGAGTTCCTCTTCGGCGACGAGGAGGCCATGATCCAGATCGACATGTCCGAGTACATGGAGAAGCACGCCGTCTCCAGGCTCGTCGGCTCGCCTCCTGGCTACGTCGGGTACGACGAAGGTGGCCAGCTCACCGAGTCGGTGCGTCGCAAGCCGTACTCGGTCGTGCTCTTCGACGAGATCGAGAAG
>DATBBA010000021.1:0-14747 GCA_036271235.1 Gaiellaceae bacterium | reverse complement strand
GCGGATCTCCTTGCCGTCCAGCAGCACCGAGCAGGCGCCACACTGCGCAAGGCCACAGCCGAAGCGGGGGCCGTGCAGGTGGAGCTCGTTGTGCAGGACGTAGAGCAGCGGTGTATCGAGGCTCGCACTCACGCCGTGCGTGAGCCCGTTCACCTTGATCCTCAAGCTGTTCGCCATACCGTTCCCCCTTCGTCGAGAGAGACGCTGCGGTGTTCATCCCGCAGACGAATGTGTCGAAGGGCGGGACCCCACACGACAGAGCGGTCATTCTCTCAGGCGCGCTCACCAAATTGCAATAAGTCCCGAGAGGGACTACCGGCTTCAGGAGATAACAACACGTTCTGGCGACAGGATTCGCCGGGTGGATCCTCACCGAGCCGGCTCGGGAGAGCTCAGGTCACTGCCGCAGCCCCCGCACCGCCGCCCGAAGCGCCTCCGTGCGGGGTCCGTACCCTCCACCCTGCTCCTCCTCGCTCGCCTCTCCGCCGAGCTCCGCGAGGTCAGCCTCCAAACGCTCGAGCTCGTCGTGGATCACGGTGAGCGAGTAGGGACGAACGCCGGCGGCGCCGAGCCCGGAGCCCACGGTGCGTGCCTCGTCCAACGGGAAGCCGAGAAACACCCGAACCTCGCCTTCGAGCTCTTCGACCCGATCGAGCCGATACCCGGAGCCGTGCCCCGGCCTTGCGAGGGAGACCGAGCCGAGCTCCTTCCTGACGGTGATCGTATGCTCCTCCGGAAGCCGGAAGCCCCAGCTCGCACCGCGTGGGTAGACGACGACGTCGCGACCGTCGGCAAGTGGGCTCGTCGCCCGATCGAGCTTCACCATCGGCGCGAGAGTTTCGACGACGGCACCTGCAGAAGCCTAGGCGCACGGGGGTCGCACGCGGATGCACCAGCGCCGCGCGGTCGGGCTTGCCGGGATCCGGTTTTTGGGCCGTCGAGCCTGGGTAATTAGGAGCCACGTACTCGCCCAGACACACTCGAACAGCAGGAGGCCGACGATGAGAAGGATCTTGACAGCAGGGGCCGGAGCACTGGCCTGTTTGGCGTTCTTCGTTCCGGCCTCCGGCGCCGCGAGTCAGGCCGCGAGCGGCGACACCTGCACCGCGGCCGGCAGCGGCACCAACTACACGCTCGTCGTCACCCTTCCGTCGACCGTGTCCGAGCAAGGGGCCTTCGCTTTCGGGGCCTCCGGAGTCACGATCAAGAGCATCCGCTCCCAGGGAACCCAGGGGAGTTTCTCGACGCAGGCCCTTCCGTCGGCAACCACCGGCGCGTGGGATCTGACCGGTGCGGCAGCCCCGGCCGGATCGTCGGTGACCGTGGCCCTGACGACCAGCGGCTCCGTGACAGGCTCGTTCACCGTGGTTCCGGCAAGCTCGGCATCGAGCGGGACCCCGGTCACCTACTTCGACCCGATCGTCTGCGAGGTCACGAAGGTCACCGTCCCGAGCAGCAAGCTCACGGTCAACCGCCACGTCAGCTACGACCGGGCGGCCGGCGTGTGGCATCTCGCCGTCACGATCTCGGGTGCGGGAAAGGTCAGCGCGATCCAGCTCGAGCCCACCGTCGGTACCGGCGGCACGGCAACCGTGACGGCCAAGTCGCTCGTTCAGAGCAAGAGCAAGACGCTCAAGAGCGGAGGGAAGGTCACCCTCGCCCTCAAGCCCACCTCGAGCGGCCTCGCGGCACTCAAGGCCAAGGGGTCGATCAAGGCCAAGCTGACGGTGGCGTTCGATCCGAAGGATGCAAAGTCGGTCACCAAGATCATCAGCCTGACGCTTGTGAAGTAAGACAGCCGCTTTTGCGTCCGCTGCTTCGAGGCGCGCGGCCTGCGGCGCTCGTCGCCGAGCCAGGCTGGTTGATCGGCCGGCGTCCTTACGGGCGCCGGCCGCTCATTGCCGTCTGTGCGCCGATGAGCGGCCGCTGCCCGGGCCCATTGATTCGGCGTCGCCGCGAGCCTAGACTTCTCGCAGTCGACGTGGACGATGCGAGGACGACACGCACGGATCGGAGCGCGCGAGTGTTCGGGGCGCGGACATCGCCGCGCCGGCTGAGCACTGTCGGCGCGCTCGCCGTAGCGGCAGTGTTCGTCGTCAGCGCCGGAGCGGGCGCGCAGTCGTGCACAGCGCACCGCCTCGAGCCGGCCGGGCCTCCGACCGGGAAGATTCGCGTCGCCAACTTCTTCCTCGTCGCCGGCGACAAGCCCGGGCCGGCGGTCGACTTCTACGACACCCCGCAGCCGGGGAAGTCGGACAAGCCGCTGATCTCGAACCTGGGCTACGGCCACATCTCCGCGTACGTGTCGCCAAGGTCGGACGCCGGCTTCGCGAACCTCTACATGTACCCCGCCGGCTCGAAGACCTTCGGAAAGCCGCTCGACGGCCTCCGGTCGGGGAACAACATCTCGAGCAGCGGTTGGGTGCAGGGCCAGCAGGAGACCGTCGTGATGGGAACCAACT
The DNA here is from genome assembly GCA_036271235.1 of Gaiellaceae bacterium. Classification (GTDB taxonomy): domain Bacteria; phylum Actinomycetota; class Thermoleophilia; order Gaiellales; family Gaiellaceae; genus PALSA-600. Next base: position 12,285 of record DATBBA010000021.1, on the reverse strand, counting down.
CGAACCCGAACGAGCCGTCGTTCACACTCCTCGCGGAGGTCGAACCAAAGAGCCCCGACCTCAGAACCGCGCTGTACTACCCGCCGGGCGGCCAGGCTCTCCTGGCAGTGAACGTGAGCGGCCTGATCGAAGACACCGCGAAGTTCGGCGATATCGACGTGCGGATCGGCGGCACCAAAGGCATCGGCGGCAGCTGTCCCGACAACACGCTGCCGAACGGCAAGCGCGCACGGGACTCCAGCAACCCGACGACCCCCGCGACGCTCCGCAACTACAACGCCGCCGACTTCCACTTCACGCCAGGGAACTACAGGCTCGACGTGATCCCCGGCCCCGGCCCGGGCAGGAGCCTCACCCAGGACCAGTGCGACGGCGCGCCGTCGGCAACGGCCGTGGGCTTGAAGCTGTCTGCCGCGAAGCCGACGCTCGTCTTCATCTACGGCGCGAGCCCCACGAAACCGAGGACCCTCGTCGCCCTCGTCGGCTAGGCCAGCTTTGGCCCGACACGGACCCGAGCTCTGGCCGAGCAGTTCTCGCCAAGTCGACCGCGACCGATATGAGAAGGCGCACCAGCCGCCCCAGCGAACTCATCCGTGGCCGGCACGACGGTGGTCGACCCATGCGAACTCGTCTTGCGCGGATTGCGCGTCGCCCTCCATCGGGAGCGACCAGAAAGGCCCTCCTTTAGGGCCTCTTTCTATGGGCTGGATGGGCCCGCTTGGATTCGAACCAAGGACCAAGGGATTATGAGTCCCCTGCTCTAACCAGCTGAGCTACGGGCCCGCTCGGTCGGACCGTAGCGCACCGGCAGTACGATGGCCTCGCGATGGAGCGGGTCGACAAGGACTCCAACAGGGCGTTCTACGACTCGCAACGGGATGCCGACCGGCGGCGGTTCGAGGAGCAGCCGACGAAGGTGCACCTGAACGAGACGATCGTGCCCTGGGTCGTCTCGTACGTGGCGCCGGGGGCGCGGATTCTCGACGTCGGGGGCGGAAGCGGTGTCTATGCCTCGGGGATCGTGCGGGCGGCGGCGGTGTCGGTGGTCGGGGTCGACATCAGCCGCTCGATGGTCGAGCAGCGGCGAGAGGATCCGCTGCTCGTGGACAACGTCGTCGGCGACATGGAGGCGCTGCCGTTCGCCGACGGTGCTTTCGACGCCGTTCTCTTCGCGATGTCGCTCCACCACGTTCCCGACCCTGCCCGCGCGCTCCGCGAGGCCTACCGGGTGCTTCGAACTGGCGGCCTGCTCTTTGCGGTCGAGCCGTGCGCCCTTCGCGCAGGGCCTGCGGGAGTCGGGGCGGTTCCCGGCGTCGAGCACGAGTTCAGGTTCACGCTCGGCTATCTGAAGGGCCGGATCCGAGATGCCGGATTCCGCATCGACGGGGTGAGCGGGAGGCGGATGTGGATCCGCTTCACCTGGCGGTTGACACACTCGCAATCGCTTGATGCCCTGCGACGCAGCGACCGTGTCGACCGCGTGCTGACGCGGCTCCCCGGCGTCACCCGGCTCGCGGAGATCGCGCTCGTCCGGGCGACGCGCGCGGACCGGCTGCCGGACGGAATCCCGGCCGGCGGAAGCCTTGCGTGCCCCCGCTGCCGGGGCGCATTCGAGGACGCGGGCACCGAGCTCAAGTGCACGAGCTGTGGAACCGCTTACGCCGTCGACGGCGGCATCCCGATCCTGCTCACCGAGCCGTGAGGCTCCCGCTAAACTCGCCACGGTGAAGGTCTTCCAGAGCGAGCGGAAGTTCAGGACACGCGGGGGACTTCACGTCACCGACATCACCGACGAGGTGAAGGAGATCGTCGCCGAGTCGGGCATCGTCGACGGGATCTGTGCCGTCTACTCGCCGCACACGACCTGCTGCGTCCGCGTGAACGAGTTCGAGACCGGCATCTTCGAGGACTTCGCCGCGCTGCTTCGCCGGCTGATCCCGCACGACACCTACTACGCCCACGACGACTGGGACCGCCGGACCGAGAACCTCGACGAGACCGAGATGGCGTTCGGCAACGGTCACGCCCACTGCATGTCGATGATCCTCGGCTCCGCCAGCGAGTCGATCCCCGTCGCCGACGGCGAGCTCTGCCTCGGCACCTGGCAGCGCGTGCTCTTCATGGAGCTCGACCGCGAGCGCGACCGGCGCTGGCTCGTCAAAGTCGTCGGCTCCTAACCGGCTACCGGCCTCCGAGCCACGGTACGATCGTGGGCGTGAGCTATTTCCTCATCCCGCTCGTCATCATCGCGGTCATCGTCCTGCTGTTCGGGATCTTCGTCCTGCTGGCGCGGTTCAAGAACGGCAAGTACCTCCGGCCGATCGTGCTCTGGCTCTCGAAGATCCCGTGGCTGAAGAAGCAGTTCGAGAAGGTCAGCCAGGCGGCGCTCGAGAAGCAGAACCCCGAGCTCGCAAGCGCGATGCGCAAGCTGCAGCGCGCGGGCGCGAACGCGGACATGAAGAAGCTCCAGGCGGTCTACAACTCGTTCACGCCGGAGGAGCGCCGGGCCTACCAGGAGATGGCCGACCAGCAGGGCGGCGGGATCCCCGACAACGCGAACCGCCAGATGCGGCGGGCGCAGCAGCGGATGGCTCAGACGAATCGCGGCGGCCGCCCGAGCGGCAGCAGCGGGGGCGGCGGTGGTAGCGGGGGCGGCAGTAGCAGCGGCGGCGCGAAGCGCGGCAAGAAGCGGTAGCCGCTACGGCTGCTGTGCGGTCGCCTCGAAGTCCTCGCGCCAGCCCTTGTCGAGCAGCGGGCCGAGGGACTCGGCGATCTCGTCGAGCGCGTGGTTCGAGCGCTTGACGACGCCCGCCATCCGCATGAAGCCGTGGATCATCCCGTCGTAGCGATAGCCCTCGGTCTCGACGCCTGAGAGGAACAGCCGCTGCGCGTAGGTCTCGGCCTCGTCGCGCAGGATGTCGGCCTCCGCCGTCACGACGATCGCGCGCGGCAGACGGCGCATGTCCTGGAGCGCGGACGGAGAGATGTCGATGTCGCCGCTGCCGTCGTGGTCGCCGATGTACTGCCGCCAGTACCAGGCCATCCCGTCGCGCGTGAGCCCGTAGCCCATCGAGAAGAGGGAGTAGCTCGACGTGTCCTGCCGGGACGACGTCGACGGATAGAGCAGGAGCTGAACCGCGAACGGCGTGCCGTGGTCGCGGCCGCGGCGCGCGACGATCGTCGCAAGTGTGCCGCCGACGCTGTCGCCCCCGACACCCAGCTTGTCGACGTCGATCCCGAGCTCAGCCGCGTTCTTGTACACCCAGCTCGCGGCGGTCCACGCATCGTCGAGCGCCGCCGGATACGGATGCTCGGGGGCAAGCCGGTAGTCGACCGAGACGACGATGCACGGCGTGCGCCTTGCAAGCGCCCGCGTGATCCCGTCGTGGGTCTCGATGCTGCCGATGACATACCCGCCGCCATGGAAATAGACGAGCGCGCGCATCGGCTCTGTCGACTCGACCGGGCGGTAGATCCGCACGGGCACGCCGTCGGCGTCGCGATCCTCGATCGCGAACACCTCGTCGACCGGCCCGAACTGCTCCTTCGCGATCCTCACGTAGTTCGCGCGGTTCTCCTCCGGCGTCATCTTGTCGACGCCGGGCAGCCCCTCCTCCTCTGCCTTGCGCAGAGCCGCGATGATCTCCGGATCGAGGTCGGGAACGCTCACAGCGGCCTATCCTACGCGGCCGGCGGGTGAAGCTGGAATGGTGCGTCGAACGGCCCGTAGACGTGATGCATGAAGTGCGCGACGGCGGTCATCGTCAGCACCAGGGTGTGCCCGTTCCGCTTGTCGATCCAGGCGTCGAACCAGGCTGGCGTGACCGGGTCGAAGAAGGTGATCTCGGCGGCGCTCCTGCCGTCCACACGGCCCGAGGCGATCACGTGCGCATCGCTCTGGCCCGCCCAGAACGGCTGCGGCTGCGTGATCGGCGGGTTCTGGACCGAGTGCACCCAGCGGCCCGTGGGAGTCGCCCGGTCCCAGCGGTTCATCCCGATGATCAGAGCCGAGGAGTGGCCGCCGATCGTGTACTGGAGCTCGTCGGGTGCAACGGCGCGATAGACCGTGTAGAGCGCATCGGTAGGGCTCGCGGCCAGCCGCTCGTGCCAGACGAGCGTCTTCAGAGCGCGCCAGACCTTTCCCGCGTTCGCAACCATCGCAGTGCCGGCAGGCAGGCTCAGCGTCGAGGGAAGCGTGAACGGATACCCCCTGGCGTCGAGCATCACCACGACCTTTCCGGAGAGGCGGGAGGTCGGAACGTCGCTCTGGTAACAGCCGGCCCCGCACGCGGGTAGCAGCACCGTCTGCCCGCCGGCGAGAATCGAGACCGCCAGGCCGCGCGCTCCCGGCCCCTGGCCCGACAGCACGGAGACCCGCACGAGCGAGCTCTCATCGCCGGGCACGATCGCGAGCGCGAGCGCCCGCGTCCCGGCCTCGCGGGCGAGGACGAGCGCGCCCGGCGGCGGTGCCGGGAAGCCCGGGTCGGTCGGCGTCGGGATCTGACCTCCGGCGACCGTCGTCGTCACCGCCGGGGCGGCCGTCGTCGCCCCGCTGCTCACCGGCCCGGGCTCTGACTGCAGCAGGAGCACGGCGACGACGACTCCTCCCACCCCGGCCGCGAGCGCGAGGATTGCCGCTCCGAGACGTGCGATCACGCGAGAAGCTTCAGCGGCCGCCGGAAGCGGCAGGCGCGAGCCCGAACATCACCTGACTGTAACCGCACCGACACGGGCGGGGCCTTGTTCTCGCCAACCCCATGCCGCATAGTTTCCGACAGGTTCCGTGAACTCACCCCAAGAGGCAAAGGAGCAGCGATGGCAGTTGTGATGCGGATGGAGGCCCCGGGCGCGACGGTGGAGCAGTACGAAGCGCTGAACGAGGCGATCGGCCTCGACGACGACAACCCGCCCGACGGGCTCGTGATCCATATGGCAGGCGTCACCGACGACGGGATGGTCGTGATCGACGTCTGGGAGTCGGAGGAGAAACTGACGACGTTCTTCGACGAACGGCTCGGGAAGGGGCTCGCCGAATCGGAGATGGAGGCCGGCCCGCCCCGGATCTCGAAGCTGCACAACATGATCCCGCAGGGCGCCGGAACAGAGCCGACGATGATCGTCGAGATCGAGATGGACGCGGGCACCGACGTGTACGACGACATGACGACGAAGATGCCGGCACACGCGGGCGACGACTCGGAGCACCCCGTGGTCGTCCACATCGCCGGCGTCAACGAGGACGGCTCGATGTTCATCGCCGACCTCTGGGAGTCGCCGGAGGCGTTCGGTGCGTTCGCCGAGAGCCAGATCGCTCCGGCCGCAGACGAGCGGACCGGAGAGATCAAGCCGAAGGTCACGCCGGTACACAGGGTGCTCCGCGGCACGGCCGACGCGACGGCCTGAGCGACTACGCGCGTCTTTACGCCGGTGCCTCGAGCCGAGGCACCGGCGGGTCGGCCGTCGTGAAGACCGGGAGGCCGAGCCGGGCCCGCATCACCTCGACTGCCTCCGGGCTCGAGTCGCAGAGGATCGGACGCCGCCCCGCCTCGAGCGCGGCCGCTCCGAGCGTGCCGCTGCCGGCGAAGAAGTCGAGGCAGAAGTCTCCCTCGCGCGAGGACGCCGCGACGATCCGCCGCAGGACGCCGAGCGGTTTCTGCGTCGGGTAGCCGGTCTTCTCCCGGCCGGTCGGCGAGACGATCGTGTGCCACCACACGTCGGTCGGGAGCTTCCCGCGGGCAGCCTTCTCGGCGGTGACGAGCCCGGGAGCCATGTAGGGCTCCCGATCGACCGCCTCTGCGTCGAACCAGTACGCAGCCGGGTCTTTCACGTACACGAGGATCGTGTCGTGCTTCGCAGGCCAGCGTCGCTTCGTCCGTGCGCCGTAGTCGTAGGCCCAGACGAGCTCGTTCAGGAAGCAGTCCCGGCCGAAGATCTCGTCGAGGAGCACCTTGCAGTAATGCGACTCGCGGGGGTCGAGGTGGAGATAGAACGTGCCGTCCGCGCGCAGAAGGCGATGCGCCTCACGCAGCCGCGGCTCGATGAACGCGAGGTAGTCGTCGTGGCTGTCGGCGTAGCCGAGACTCCCGAGCACCGTCGTCTTGTACGTGCGTCCGCCGAATCCCGTCCGGTCCCCGTCGGGGTCGGCCGCGGTCGCAAGCCGGGCCCGCCGCTGCTCCCGCCCCGTGTTGAACGGCGGATCGACGTAGATCAGCGCGAAGGCCTCGCCGGGCAGTCGCGGCAGCAGCTCGAGGTTGTCACCGAGGTAGATCCGCTCTTCGAGCACCGCTTCCGACCCTAGCCGAGCTCCACGATCTCGGCCGCATCACGGCTCGATGTCAGATCGAGGCTCGACGGGTCCCACGCAGCGCACGCCGCGGCAACCTCGGCCAGATACGAGCGCCGGGCCGCCGGATCGAGCCAGGGCGCCCAGTCGAGGCGCTTCCCAAGCTCTCCCAGGGTCGCGCCGACGACGTCCCCGGGCGAAGGATCGGCGGAGAGCAGCAGCGCACAGTCCGGCGAGCCCCGGAGCTCCTCGAGCGCGGAAGGCAAAAGCGTGCGCCGGGCGTAAGCCAGAGAGGCGGCGTTTGCCTCCCGCTCGCTCGGAAGTGCCGCGTAGCCGCTTCCCCCTGCGGCACCGACGGCCGCGCGGAGGAGATCGTCAGCCTCGAAGAAGCGTGGGCCGGAACGTTCGAACCGAAGCGCATGCTCGAGCTCGTGCCGAAGCATCGGGCCGATTGCAGCCGCCGGGATCCCGGGCAGCTCGTGCCAGACGGCAAGACGGTGCGCCGCGAGGCGATCCGCGTCGGCGCGCGCCGCGACGGCCTTGAAGACCGCGACGGTGTGCGGCCAGACGACGCCGCCAGGATGCAGGTAGGCGAGCGGTGTCGTACCGGCCGGGCGGCGGACCGGGGCGACGTACAGGACCACCGACGAGGACCGGATCCCGGCGTCGTCGCAGGCCGCGGCGAGCTGGGTTCTCAGGTCGTCGAGAGCGAGCACGCGCGAAGTCTCGCGGACAGCCGAACCGCGGCTATTCTCGAACCGTGACCTGGCCCCGGCGGATCGCATTCGCAGCGCTCTCCGGCTGCCTGTCGGTCGTGGTCGTGAGCCCGGTCTCCGGCGCCGGGCGGACCCTCGTTCCGTGCACCGGATCGATGCTCGAGGGGACGTTCAAGGCCGTCCCGAACAGCCCCGGCGCCGGGAACATCGTCTACCGTCTCCGCGTCACGAACACCTCGAACAAGGGGTGCTTCGTAACGGGCATCCCGCGCGTCACGCTGCTCGACAAGGCGGGCCGCAAACTGCCGACGAACGCCAGGTTCGGCGGCAAGCCCGGAACCCTGGCCGCTGTTGTGGCGCCACTCGCTCCGGGTGGTGCCGCGACGCTCACGGCGCGATTCTCGCCCGACGTTCCCGGCACAGGCGAGCCCGTGACGAAAGCCTGCGAGCCGACCGCGTACCGGCTCAGCGTCGCACCATCCGGCGGCGGCACGGCCGTGGTTCCGGTCTCGCCCCCCACTCCCGTCTGCGAGCACGGCGCGATGGCGCTCACCGTGTTCGTCACCGCCTGATGCAGATCTACCTCGCAGGGCCGCTCTTCTCCGAGGCGGAGCGGGACTGGCTCCACCGCGTCGCCGCCCGGCTGCGCGCCGAGGGGCTCGATCCGTTCGTGCCGCACGAGCACTTCGACGCGCTCGCCGAGCTCACGCCCGACGAGGTCTACCGCGTCGACGGCGACGGCCTGCGCTCGTCGAACGCCCTCCTCGCCTGGCTCGACGGGCCGATGGTCGACGACGGCACCGCCGCGGAGATCGGCGCCTTCGCCGAGCTCGTGCGAAGCGGCGACCCCAGGTACCGCGGCATCGTCGGTCTCGTCACCGACCTACGACTTCAGCGCAGGCGCGGGACGACGACCGGCGACGGGATGAACCTCTTCGTGATCGGCGCGATCCGCTCGGCGGGGACCGTCTGCTGGACGGTCGACGACGCCGTTGCCGCGCTCCGGTCGCTCGAGGAGGGAACCTGAACCCTTCCCCTTTCTTTGCAGACTCCTCATCGAGCATGAGGTATCCCATGGAGAGGCGATGCTGAGATGCGGTCACATCGGAAGGCGAATCGTCGCCGCCGTCTCGGTCGGCTGCGCCGTGCTTGCTTTCGCCGGCCTCGCCGCTGCTGCGACGGCCCCGACCGCGATCACCGGGCCCGTCACCACCGTCGGTGCGACGTCTGCGGATGTGAGCGGAACGGTCAATCCCAACGGGAGCGCGACGACCTACCAGTTCGAGTACGGCAAGACGACGACCTACGGCACGAGCACCGCGGCCACGAATGCGGGCTCGGGAGCAGGGAACATCGGCGTCTCGGCCACGTTTACGGGGCTCAGCGCCGGCACCAGCTACCACTACCGGGTCGTCGCCACGAGCACCGCGGGCGGCACCACGAACGGCGCGGACGGCATCTTCACCACGTCGGGTGGCCCGGCCGTCGTCACCGCACCCGCGAGCTCCGTGGGCACCGGCACTGCGACGCTGAACGGGAGCGTGAACCCGAACGGGCGGGCTACCGCCTACTTCTTCGAGTACGGCAAGACGACGGCCTACGGGAGCAAGACGCCGGTCGCGAACGCGGGCTCCGGCACCGCTCCGACGAACGTCTCGGCTGCGGTCAGCGGGCTGAGCGCCGGGCAGGTCTACCACTTCCGCCTCGACGCGACGAGCGACACGGGGACCGTTCAGGGTGCCGACATGAGCTTCACGCCGAGCGGCGGGCCCGGCGTGACGACCAAGGCGGCCACGTCGATCACCTCGAGCTCCGCGAGGCTGAACGGCACGGTGAACCCGAACGGGCTCTCGACCACCTACTACTTCGACTACGGAACCTCGACGAACTACGGGTCGAGGACGGCGGTCGCGACGGCGGGCGCGGGAACCGCGAACAAGAGCGTGTCCGCGACCATCACCGGTCTCGGGCCGGGCGCCTACCACTTCCGGCTCGTCGCGACGAGCAGCGCGGGGACCTCGACCGGCTCCGACCTCACCTTCGGGAGCGCCGGACCGCCCGCCGTGCAGACCGGATCGGCGCAGGGAGCCTCGACGACCGGGGTCACGCTCACCGGCTCGGTCAATCCCGGCGGAAACACGACGACCTGGTACTTCGAGTACGGAACCTCGACGAGCTACAGCTCGAAGACGCCGGCGAAGAGTGCCGGTTCGGGCAGCGCGCCGACCGGAGTCTCGGCCGCGATCGCGAAGCTGACTGCCGGGACGACCTACCACTATCGCCTCGTCGCCACGAGCAGCGCCGGCACCGTCAACGGCAGCGACGTGACGTTCACGACCGTGGCGGCGCTCACGCTCACCGCCTCGACGGCGCAGGCGGTGTACGGGACGATAGTGACGCTCTCGGGTGCCGTCTGGAGCCGCCAGACCGGCGTCAAGATCACGATCTACGGCCAGGCGATCGGCTCGCGCTCGTTCTCGACCCTCGGCTCGTCGCTCACCGGTGCCGGTGGCACCTGGAGCTTCCCCGTGCGCCCGAAGCTCCAGACGGCCTACAGGGCAAGCGCTTCCGACGGGACGAGCGCGACCGCGACGATCGGCGTGCGCCCGGCCGTGTCGCTCCGGGTCATCACCGGAGCGCGCTTCTCGACCCGCGTCGTTGCCGGCTCGTCGTTCGCCCGGAAGACGGTTCAGCTCCAGCGGCTCCTTCCGGGCAACCGCTGGAAGACGCTTGCGAAGGCGAAGCTGAACTCGAAGTCGTCAGCAGTCTTCTCGGCGAAGGTGCTGCCGAAGGGCACCTCGCTGATCCGCGTCGCGATGAGCGTGAACCAGGCGGGCAAGGGCTACCTCGGCGCGTTCAGCCGCACCGCCACCTACCACCGCTAGAGGTCGCTCGGTTCCGTTCAGCCCTGGGCGGTGACGGCCGAGTTGATCGTGTCCGCCGTCTTCTGCCCCACGACACCGTCGGCGGTGAGCCCGTTTGCCGTCTGGAACGCCGTGACGGCCGTTGCGGTTGCAGGCCCGAAGTTGCCGTCTGCCGTGAGCGTCGTCGCTCCGAGCAGGATCAGCGCCTCCTGCAGCGCCTTCACCTGGGTGCCCGTATCGCCCGAGCGCAGGTAGCCGACGGGCGGTAGCGTCACCGGCTGCGACGTGTGCGCCGGAGTCGTCTTCGTGCTGGTCGTCGTCGCAGGGGTCGTCGTCGGGGTCGTCGTGACCGCTTGAGTCGTCGTCTGGATCGTCGTCGGAGGGGTCGAGCTGCCGCCGCCGCTGAAGACGACGACCGCGATGATCACGACGACGACAGCCGCACCGGCAAGGGCGATCAGCACCCCGTGGCGGCGGAGAAGCTCGTTCAGATCTTCGAGCGCCGGTGAGGTCTGCCGGGGCGCACCATGGTCGGGACCGCCGCGGCCCGCGCCCTGGGCCGCGCGCGAACCGGTAGCGCCCGTGCTCGGCGAACCTTCCTCCGGGAACCAGTCGAGGTCGGCCGCGTCGCCGGCCAGCCAGTCGTCACGCGGGTCGTTGCCGCCGGGCCCGCCAGACTGTGTTGCTCGAGTCGACACCGTTCGGTGATCCTCCTCGGCCATCGGCTTAAGTGTGCCTTGCCTGGGCATCTTCCCCGAGAAGCATTAACGAAGTGACAGGACGTCATGAGCCTGCGGTGAGATCTCCTCGATCCAATTGGCGCGGCCGAGTAGGGTTGCGCCGTGCCGTTTCGCCCCTCCGAGGAGATCCTCGATTCCTACGCCCGGGTGCTCGTGAACTTCGCGCTCGGGAGCGGTAAGGGAATCGCGCGCGGCGACGTCGTCATGATCTCGGCCGGCGAGGAGGCGAAGCCGCTGTACGTGGCGGTACGGAACGCGGTACTCCGTTCCGGCGGGACGGTGATCCGGGACTACTCCCCGAGCGGCACCGCGCGCTCTGCACTCGAGATCGCCTCGGTGGAGCAGCTTTCGACGTTCCACCGCGCCTATTACCGCGGGCTCGCGGCCACGATCGACCACCGGATCGCCATCCTCTCGACCGACGACCCGTTCGAGCTCGACGGCATCCCGCCGGCGAAGCTCCTCGCGGGCCGGCGGACGTCCCATCCGTGGCGTCAGTGGCTCGGCCGCAAGGAGGCGGAAGGCCGCTACACCTGGACGCTCGGGCTCTACGGCACCCAGGCGATGGCCAAAGAGGCGAAGATGTCCCTTGCCTCCTACTGGGACGAGATCACGAACGCGTGCTTCCTCGACGACCCGAACCCGATCAAGCGCTGGCGCGAGGTGTTCCGCGAGATCGCGCGCGTGAAGCGCCGGCTCGACGCGCTCGCGATCGAGCGGCTCCACATCGAGGGTGACGGCGTCGATCTCTCGATCACGGTCGGGCCCGAGCGGCGCTGGCTCGGCGGCACGGGGCGGAACATCCCGAGCTTCGAGATCTTCACCACGCCCGACTGGCGCGGCACCGAGGGCACGATCGCGTTCACCGAGCCGGTCTACCGCGACGGCGGGATGATGAAGGGCGTCCGCCTCCGCTTCGAGCGCGGGCTCATCGTGGAGGCGACCGCCGAGGCGAACGAGGAGCTGCTCACCGCGATGATCGAGAGCGATCCGGGCGCACGCCGGGTCGGCGAGGTGTCGCTGACCGACGGACGCCTCAGCCCGATCACCCGCTTCATGGCCGAGACGCTCTACGACGAGAACCGCGGCGGCCCGCAGGGCAACTTCCACCTCGCGATCGGCAACGCCTACCGCGACGCCTTCACGGGCGACATCGCGAAGCTCCGAAGCCGCGACCTCGCCCGTCTCGGCTTCAACACCTCCGCGGTCCACACGGACATCGTCACGACCGCCCGCCGCACGGTGACCGCGACGCTCCCGAGCGGCCGCAAGAAGGTCATCTACGACGACGGCCGCTTCACCGTCTGACCGCCCGAAGACCGGCCGCACAACCATCCAGGAGGGCGGTCGCTCTCCAAGTCACGTCCAGGGGACAGGCCCCGGGTCTAAGCGCTTCGAGCCATGTCCAGGGGCCTGTCCCCCGGTCTAGACCCTTTTGGACGACGACCGGCTCGCCGGCGGCCCAACCGCCCCGAGCGCACTCCTCGTCAGAACGCGATCTCGAGGCCTTCGGACGCGAGCTCGAAGCGCGGATCCGTTGCCCGCTCGTTCGGGCGGTGCGTCAGGAGAAGCCGCTTGGCGCCCGAGGCCTCGAAGGCCTCTTCGGCCTCGGGAACCGTGAGATGGCCGCGCAGGTCGGGCTCCTCGTCGTCGAGGGTCGCCTCGCACACGAACAGGTCGAC
>DATBBA010000020.1:0-3036 GCA_036271235.1 Gaiellaceae bacterium | reverse complement strand
GGATCGCGACGTTCAGCCGCAGCATGTCCGCCGGCTTCGGGCCGGTGAAGTTCTGGAACCCGCCGACGATCCCGCTCGGAATGCCCGTGAGCAGGATCGCGTGGAGGTCCGCCCGGTTCTTGGTGTACGCCGCCAGGTTCGGGAAGACGCCGGGGTAGAGAACCGGCAGAAGCTTCCCGAGCTCGGGCCGGTTGACGTACTTCTCGAACTGGTTGTCGTTGACCGGGTCCAGCGCGTTCCAGCGGTCCTTGTCCCCGATCGGGACGATGACCTCGTTGAACAGCGGGTTGCCGAGACGCGAGACCTGCACCCACGGACCGCTCCCGTGCGTCCCGTTGGCGTCGCGCACCACGGCACGGCGCCGGCTGGCTCCGCCCCAGATCCCGAGCACCGACAGGGCGCTCGCGGGATTGCTCGGCATGGAGCCGTCCCGCGTCAGCATCCGGATCGGGACCTTGATCGCGATCGTGTGGATGTTGAGCGTCTTCAACGGATCGACGCTCGTCCCCGGCGCCGACATGATCAGGTGGTGCTCCTGGAGCTCCCTGATGTCGCCGAGGTCGAAGATCGCGCCGAGGTCGACGAAGAACCCGTCGTTCCGCTGGCCCGCGAACACCGTCTCGCCCGACGGGAGGTGATGGACGGCAGCCCCAGCGAGGGCGTCGTAGTTCGGCGTCGAGCGCGGCCCGATGTTGCACGGCGGGCACGAGAGGTTCATGCCGAGGTTCTTGCTCTTGTCTCCGGGGCCTGGACCGTGGGGGCCCTTCGAGCGGACGACGGAGACGTTGTAGAGCTGCCGCTTGTTCCAGTTCGGGTCGGTGAGTGAGCCGATCGGCCCGGTGTTGTAGAGGAACGTCTCCTCGTTCTGGAGCGTCGTCCGGAACTGGAACTGGTACTCGATCTCCGGCAGTGCGTCGCCGTCGTTGTCGACGAAGATCGAGTAGAGAACGTCGTCGCCGAACTCGAAGAAGTTCGGGCCGCCGGGAGGCCCTTCGAGCGGCACGTAGTTGGTGATGATCGTGACGGTGGTCGGATCGTCCGGGCTGACGAACGCGTAGGTGTCGGCGTTGTCGGCAACCGGGTCCTGGCTGATCGCCGGGGCTTCGCGGTGGGAGGACATCTAGCTCACTCCCTTCCTGCCGGCCGCACGCAGCAGGCGCTGCACGAGCGCGCGGTCGCGGTACGTGTGCTCGGCGTGGCCGTGGGTGACCGTCACCTCGCCGCGCTGGGCGTCGCGGACGTACGCGACGACCGGCTCCTCCGGCACGTCGGTCGTCGGATCGGTCCGCCGAGCCCCCTCCTCGCCGAGCCCCGCACGCGCGATCGGAGGCGCTGCGGCAAGAGCCGCGGCGCCGGTGGCCGCGCCGGCGATCTTCATGAATGAGCGCCTACTGAGGCGTTCCATTGCCCTCTCCTTCCCGGCGGCTCGGGCCGCCGTGTGAATGCGGTCGGCGCTGATTCGCTCGAACGGGTGATCCGGTTCGATCACTTGAACCATCCACGCTCCGCGCGCGAATATCGGAGGCTGTGACTCGGCAGCTCGCCCATCTCTCCGACGAAGCGCTCGTGGCCCTCGCGGCCCGGTCGGAGCAGTCGGCGCTCGCCGAGCTCTACGACCGCTACGGCCGCACCGCATACGGGCTCGCGCTGCGCGTCCTGCGCGACCAGTCGCTTGCCGAGGACGCCGTGCAGGAGGCCTTCCTCGCCATCTGGCGAACGGCGTCCAGGTTCATGCCGGAAAAGGGCAGGGCAAGCACGTGGATCCTGACGCTCGTGCACCGACGGGCGGTCGACACCGTTCGCCGCGAGCAACGCCGGCGCGCGGACTCGCTCGAGCTGGCTGCCGAGCCGTCGGTCGAGGGCGTGGAGGAGGACGCGTGGCTCCGCCTGCAGCGCGAGCGCGTTCAGGAGGCGCTGCGCCACCTTCCCGACACGCAGCGCGAGGCGCTCGAGCTCGCGTACTACGGCGGGTTCAGCCAGTCGGAGCTCGCCGAGAGGCTCGGCCAGCCGCTGGGTACCATCAAGAGCCGGATGTTCACGGGCCTCTCGCGTCTGCGCGAGGAGCTCGGGGAGCCGGGGACGGAGATTTCATGGACCTCCACGACCTGACCGCTGCATACGCGCTCGACGCGCTCGGCCCCGACGAGGCCGAGAGCTACGAGCGGCACCTCGGCCAGTGCGAGGAGTGCCGCGAGCAGCTGGCTGAGCTCAACGCCACGGCCGCGGCGCTGGCGTTCGGCACGGTCGCGCCGGCGCCGCCTCCCCGGCTGCGGGCCGTGATTCTCGAGCAGGCGGCCGCCGAGCGCACGAACGTCGTCCCGCTCCTGCGCCGCCGCTGGGTCGCGCGCGGGCTGGCCGTCGCCGCAGCGGCAGCGGCCTGCATCGTCGTCGGCCTCGCCGTTGCCCTGAGCCAGTCGAGCCACACGCGTGAGCTCAGCCTCTCGGTCGACCCCAACCGGACGGCGACCATCCATGTCTCGGGCCTGTCCGCCGCCCCGAGCGGGGAGACGTACGAGGCCTGGATCATCCCGGCGGGAAGCGCTCCGAGGCCGGCGGGGCTCTTCCCGGGCGGCACGGACACGACCCTGCGTCTCCACGGCAAGGTGCCGCCGAAGGCCGTAGTCGCCGTGACGGAGGAGCGCGCCGGCGGGGCGAAGAACGGGCCGACGATGGCGCCGATCCTCAGCGCGAGCACGTAGCCTCGGATCGCTCAGGCAGCGGCCTCTGCAGGCACCGGGCCGGGCGTCGTCGTCGCCGCCCGCTTCCTCGGACTTCTGAACCGTCGTTCGATCCAGCGGGTGGATGCCCAGCCGGCTCCGAGGGCGATCAGGAGCGGAGCTACCCCGTGAGGATCCCAGACCGCGATGGTCGCCATCCAGATATACACGCCGTAGCTGATCGTTCCGACCCAGACGAGGGGCGGAAGTGCGAGCAGCCGTGAGTCCGCAAGCGCGGCAAGGATCAGGACGAGGCCGGCGAGCTCCACCAGCGGGAACCCCGCGGCGTATGCGAACTCGCTACTGCCGTGCGCGAACA
>DATBBA010000019.1:0-116752 GCA_036271235.1 Gaiellaceae bacterium | reverse complement strand
CTTGCCGGTGATCCTCCGGTTCGCGATGTTGTACTGCGTGCCCGAGTACGTCGTGTCGGCCGGGCCGGCGCCGCTGCCCGTCGGCAGGGCGATGCCGGTGAGCGCCGAGGTCATCGACTCCGCCGGGGTGACCGAGTACGCCGCCGGACCGGTGCTCGTCGCGTCCCAGCCGACGAGGTTGCCGCTGGCGTCGATCCCGCCCTTCACGTCCCAGATCGTGGCCGGGCCGTAGTTGTCCCAGCCGTGCTCGTCCCAGCGCATGTACTGGAGGCGCACCGGCTTGCCGGCGGCCCTGGAGAGAAGCGCCGCGGCCTGGCCGGTGTCGACGTGGATCGCGCCGCCTCCGAACGAGCTCGCGCCCTCGTAGTAGACGATCCGCACGTTGTTGATCGGATAGCCGAGGAGCGCCGAGATCTTCGGCCTCGTCGTGCCGTAGCCGTCCTTGACGTGGCTGTAGATGATCGCCGACTGGATCGAGTCGTTCACGTCCGCGACCGCGACGTTCGGGCCGATCGGAGCGTGCATCTGGTAGTGGTGCTTGAAGGTGGCGCTGACGGTCTTCGCCGCCCCGGCGAGAGCGGAGTCGACGTTCCCGGTGTTCACCGAGAACTTCGCCGGCACCTGCCCGGCCTTGTCGAAGTCCCTCATGCCCTTCCAGAGGTTTCCGCTGCCGCTGATCGTCGGGAACGTCTGCCAGCTGACCTTCAGCTGAGCGGCCGCCTGGATCGCGTCGAACTCGAGCGGAGCGACGACGCCCAGGAAGTTCTTCACCTGCACGATCTGGACGTTCGGGATGTGGCTGATCGAGGCCGCATCCACGGTCACCGGAACCGGCGTCGAGCCGGCGCCGTAGGCACCCTGGCCGCGCGGCCGCACGATGCGGCCGTGGAGCATTCCGGGTACGCGGACGTTGGCTGCATACACCTTCGCACCGGTCACGATGATCGGGATGTCGTAGCGCGGCGGCCTGGCGATCCCGACCTGCGAGTACTGGCTGACGGGCTTCGCCGGAGCCTGGCCCGCACTGAGGGTCGTGCCCGAGTAGATGACGTTGAACAGCTTGTCGCCGATCAGCTGGCCGTAGGTGACGGTCTTGCCGCCGCCCGAGACGACGCCCTTGCTGACACTGAGCTGGCCGACCGGCACGCCGAGGTTCGTGGAGGCGAGCCCGAGGAGCGCCTGGTAGGCCTGTGCGGCCGCCATGCGAACGAGTGGGCCGCCCGTCGTGATCGACGAGCTGCCGCCGGTGTTGCCCGTGTTCGGGGATGGCGTCGCGCCGCCGGTGTCGAACGGGATGTGGACGAGCTGCGACCAGTCCATGTTCAGCTCTTCGGCTGCGAGGATCATCAGCCCGGCCGTGGCACCCTGGCCGAGCTCGATCCGGCCCGACCGCAGCGACGCGGTGTTGTCGGCGTGGATCGTGAGGAACGAATCGACCGAGTTCGGATTGCCCGGTCCGGGGCTCGCCCACGGATTGATCGCGCTTTCGGCCTTACCGGCGCTGACTGCGCCCGCGAGGCTGAACCCGACGATCATCATCCCGCCGCCCTTGACGAACGAGCGGCGTGAGAAGGCCTTCTCGGTGAGGCGCTCGGGCTTCGGTTCCTGGATCAGTCCCGTCATCATGCACCTGCCTTTGCCATGACCTTGGCCGCCTGCTGGATCGCGGTCAGGATTCTCGGATAGGTCCCGCAGCGGCAGAGGTGTCCGTTCATCGCCGTGCGGATCTGGTCCTCGGACGGGTTCTTCGTCGTCGCGAGCAGGTCGGCGGCCTGGATCATCATTCCGTTCTGGCAGTAGCCGCAGTGCGGCACCTGCACGTCGATCCAGGCCTGCTGCAGCGGATGGAGCGCCGGCGCCGCCGCCGTCGTCCCCCGCTGCGATGCGTACAGGGCCGGAAGGCCCTCGAGCGTCGTGATGGACTTACCCGATACTGCTGCCACAGGAGTTACGCACGAGCGGATCTCCTTGCCGTCCAGAAGCACCGAGCAGGCGCCACACTGCGCAAGACCGCAGCCAAACCGCGGGCCGTGCAGGTGGAGCTCGTTGTGCAGGACGTAGAGGAGAGGCGTGTCAAGGCTGGCACTCACGCCGTGCGTGAGCCCGTTCACCTTGATCTTCAAGCTGTTCGCCATTCGGCCCTCCCGAATCGAGAAACGTTTGCACGAGCAGTCGACGGGGACGAGCTCTCTCGGGGGGTGGGCCCGAGGCCCCGGGGACGGCGCATACGCTACCCCCGCAATTGGCTAGCGGCAATAGTCAGGCGGCGCATACCCATAGGGAAAACGCCAGACGTTGCCAGGTCAGTCGATCGCGCGGCGGAAGAAGCCGCGCATCCCGAGTGCGAGCAGCGCCGCGATCGAGAGCGGCAGCACGAGCAGGCAGATCCAGGGCGCGATGTGCGGCACCTCGGGCACGAGTGCGCCGCGCATCCCCTCGCTCACGTAGGTCATCGGGTTGAGCGCCGTGACGACCTGGAACCAGGGCAGCTTGTCGAGCGAGGGCCAGGGGTACTGGCTGCAGCCGGTGAAGAGGAGCGGGGTGAAGACGAGCGCGAAGACGATGTTGATCCGGTTCGGCTTCACGAGCGTTCCGAGCACGAGCCCGATCGCCGAGCCGAGCAGCGCACCGAGCACGAGCGTTACGAGGAACAGGGGGAAGCCGGCCCAGCGCCACGGGATCGAGCCGAGGACGAGGATCCCGATCGGGATCATCACCGTCGTCGCGATCATCGCGCGGATGGACGCGAACACGACCTTCTCGGCGGCGACGAGCAGCGTCGACATCGGTGCGAGCAGCCGGTCCTCGATCTCCTTCGTCCAGCCGAACTCGATCACGAGCGGGAACGCGAGCGTCTGCATGCTCGTGATCACTGCGGTCAACGCGAGCAGGCCTGGGAAGAGCAGGTCGGCGTAGCCCGGCTTCGTGTAGCCGAGGCTGCCGAGGACCTTGCCGAACACGAAGAGCAGGAAGAACGGCTGCAGGATGACCTGTGCGAGGAACACCGGGAACTCGCCCCAGGTGACATAGACGTCGCGCTGGAGCACCGCCAGGAAGACGCGGCCCTGGCCGGGGCTGCGCTCGATCGCCATCTCCGTCATCTGAGCGTCCTTCCGGTGAGGTCGATGAAGACGTCCTCGAGCGTGGGGATGCCGAGCTTCACGTCCGCGAGCGTCGCCCCGTGCTCGGCGAGGACGCCGGCCGCCGGTGCCACGAGGAGCGGCGCGTCGCCCGAGACGTAGAGCTTCACCCGCAGATCGCCGTTTGCCGCCGCCGGCGGGCCCGGCGGGCCATCCGGCGCGCCGCCCACTCCGTCGGCCTGGACGCGTTCGGCGCGCTTGACCCCGGACAGGGCTCCGAGCTGGGCGACGATCTGCTCGGCGATGTTCGAGTCGCGCGGCTGGGTCGTCAGCTCGAGCGTCGCCCCACTCGGGACCGACCGCATCAGCGCTTCAGGGGTGTCGAGCGCGAGGAGCTTGCCGTGATCCATGATCCCGACCCGGTCCGAGAGCGCCGCGGCCTCGTCCATGTCATGGGTGGTGAGGACGAGCGTCACGCCCCGGTCGCGAAGCTCGCGGAGCCGGTCCCAGACGAAGAGGCGGGCCGCGGGGTCGAGCCCCGTCGCGGGCTCGTCCAGGAAGAGCACCCTCGGGGCATGCATGAGCGCCCGCGCGATCATGACGCGCTGAGACTGCCCGCCGGAGAAGAGGTCGGGTTTCTGGTCGGCCCGCTCGAGCAGGCCGAACTGCTCGAGCAGCTCGTCGGCCCGCCGGGCGCGCTCCCGCGGCGGGACGCCGTGGTAGGCGGCGTGGAAGACGAGGTTCGCGCGGATCGAGAGCGCACGGTCGAGATTGCTCCGCTGCGGAATCACGGCGAGCGCGCTTCGGGCCTGCACCGGGTCCGCGACGACGTCGACTCCGGCAACCGAGGCCGAGCCTCCGGTGGGCTTCACCCGTGTCGTGAGCACGCCGATCGTGGTCGTCTTTCCGGCGCCGTTCGGCCCGAGGAGCCCGAAGACCTCGCCGGGCGCGACCTCGAAGCTGACCCCGTCGACGGCGTTCACGGGTGCCTTCGGGTAGCGCTTCACGATCTCGCGCACCGAGACTGCGGCCGTTCCGTTCACGTCAGGCACAACCCGTCCATACAAGCACGCGCGTGGAGGGTGGTTGGGCGGTCAGGCCGCCCGGCTCGCGTCGGGCTCGCCCGTCGCGGGTCGGCGGCCGGACGCTGGAGCCTCGGGGGCCTGGTCGGCGATGTAGCGCCCGCCGCGAGACCACGACGCGGCGGCGGCGACGAGGCAGGCAGCGATCGCGAAGGCGAATGCCTCGTGGAGGCCCGACTTGAAAGGCTCGGCGATCAGGGAGGCGAAGTAGCCGTGGCTCGTGAGCGCGGCCTGGCTCGGGGCCGAGAGGTGATGGAGGACGTGGGCCGGAACGAGCCGTTCGATCGGGTTGTAGCCGAGGAATGCGGCGAAGAGGACGGAGACGGGTGGAAGGTCGGCGACGCTCGCGGCCGTATGCGGCGGCACGCCGTGGGAGGCGAGCCCCGTCGCGAGCGTCTGGTGCAGCGAGCCGGCGAGCCCGACGATCATCAGGGTGAAGAAGATCCCGATCGAGAGCACCTGCGCAGAGTTCTGGAAGGTCTGGTTCATCCCGCCTCCGGCGCCGCGATCGCGCGCGGGGAGGCTGTTCATCACGCCCGCCCGGTTCGGCGAGGCGAACGCGCCCATCGACACGCCCATCAGGAACAGGATCGCGGCGAACTCGGGATACGAGAAGCCGATCGGCAGCGACTCGAGCAGGATGAAGCCGATTGCCGAGCCGATCATCCCGCCCGTGGCGAAATAGCGCGCCCCGTAGCGGTCGGAGAGGAACCCGGAGAGCGGCCCGGCGAGGAGGATCCCGAAGGTCAGCGGCAGCATGTGGATCCCGGCCCAGAGCGGCGTCGACCCGAAGCTGTAGCCGTGCGTGGGCAGCCAGATCCCCTGCAGCCAGATGATCAGCATGAACATCAGCCCGCCGCGGGCGAGGGCCGAGAGAAAGCTCGAGAACACGCCGAAGGTGTAGGCGCGGATCTTGAACAGCGCGAGGTTGAACATCGGGTGCGCGGTGCGAGCCTCGATCACGACGAACGCGGAGAGCAGCAGGACTCCGACCCCGATCGTGCCGAGCACGAACGGCGAGGTCCAGCCCATCGGATGCCCGCCGTAGGGCTGAATCCCGTGCGTGATTCCGATCATCAGGAGGATCAGGCCGAGCGCGAAGGTGACGTTGCCCGGCCAGTCCACCGGCTCTCGCGAGCGCATGCCGGTGTCGCGGAGCATCTTGTACGACCAGATCGTCCCGAAGATGCCGGGCGGCACCGAGACGAGAAAGATGAGGCGCCAGTCGATCGGGGCGAGGATCCCGCCGAGGACGAGCCCGATGAACTGCCCGCTGATCCCGACGACGTTGTTGATCCCGAGCGCGAGCCCGCGCTGGCTCGCCGGAAACGCGTCCGTGAGGATCGCGGCCGAGTTGCCGATCAGGAAGGCGGCGCCGACTCCCTGGACGATCCGGAAGCCGATCAGCCAGTCGGCGCCCGCCGCGCCGTGCATCCAGTCGATCGTGAGGAGCAGCGAGGCGAGCGTGTAGATGACGAAGCCGAGGTTGTACATCCTCACCCGTCCGAAGATGTCCCCGAGCCGGCCGACGCTCACGACGAGCACGCTCGAGACGATCAGGAAGCCGAGGATCATCCACAGGAGGTAGAAGCTGTTGCCGGGCTGCAGTGGGTCGAGCCCGATCCCGCGGAAGATGTCCGGCATCGCGATCAGGAGGATCGAGGCGTCGATCGTCGCGAGCAGCACCGCGAGGGTGGTGTTCGAGAGCGCGATCCACTTGTAACGGTCGTCGGTCACACGCCGTCCGTCCCTCCGAAAATAGACAGGTTACCTGTTCAGTTTACCTGTACAGTCTGTGTGTGGCCGCGAAGCGGGAGAAGGCTGTCGAGACGACTGGTTCGGCAAGCGAGCTGCGGATCGTGCTCGGCCGCCTCGTCAGGCGACTCCGGGCGGAGAACACCTTCCCGACGAGCCAGGTCGCCGTGCTCGCGCGGCTCGATCGCGACGGGCCGCTGACGACGAGCGCCCTCGCGGCTGCCGAGCGGGTCAGGCCGCAGTCGATGGCTCAGACGGTCGCCGAGCTTCAGGCCGCGGGCTTCGTCGCGCGCCGTCCGCATCCGATCGACGCCCGCGGCATCCTGATCGAGCTCTCCGAGCACGGCCTCGCAGCGCTCCGTGAGGACAGGCAGGGACGAGAGGGCTGGCTCGCCGCCGCGATGGCCGGCCTCACGGACGACGAGCGGAAGGCGCTCGATCGCGCCGTTCCGATCCTCCAGCGGCTCGCCGAGGAGACCTCGCCGCGCTGACTGCTGGAAGCGAGCTCCGGCTACGCCAAAACCCGCGAGGTCAGCGGGTTCTGGCTCTGTGAGAGCGGAGGAGGAGGGATTTGAACCCTCGATCCGCCGTTAAGACGGATAACGGTTTTCGAGACCGCCGCATTCGACCGCTCTGCCACCCCTCCGAATGGTCCAGACTAGCTTGGCGAAGGAGGGGACAGATGGCGTGGCGCTGGCGACCGTAAACCGAGTTCGCAGACAGCCCCGCTACGGAAGCGGTATCACGGCCCGACGTCAACCAGGGCGAGGAGTCGCGACGACGTCTTGCGCGGGAGGGCCGTCTCCCTTCTCGTCTCCGTCGAGTCACTCTCTCGGCGAGTTCGACCTCGAGCATCCACTGGTTGCCTCCATCGTGTCCCGTGGTCGTTTGGTTGCGAACAACTTCACGCTCGCGGCGTCATGCACGTCTGAACGGACCGGATTCTCCTTGTAGTGCGCGATGTCGAACTGGTCCCGAAGTTGGTCGAGGATGAATCCGCGTGGCGGTAGTTCGAGGTAGTTGCACCCTTGTCCGCCGATGGTCTCGAGGTAGAGGCAGCCGCCTTGTCCGATGGATTCGATGAACCGATCAAGAAGTGTCGGGTGGTAGTGGTGAACATTGACGATCGCTCCGATTGAGTTGCGTTTGAAGGGCCACGGGTCACTCAGGAGATCGAGGCGCATTGGGATCAAAGGGTGTGCCTTGGCGAGGCACTCGATATGATCCAAGGCATCAGAGTCGTGATCGATGCAAACGACTTCGACTCCGAAGGACGCGACATAGATTGCGTTTCTTCCGTAGCCACAGGCCACATCCAGGATTGGGCCTTGGGCAGTCCGGACAAGTTCCTCGCCAAAGTGGGTCAGTGTCCTCGAGGGTGACTGATCGATGGGCTGCTTGTGTCGCGGCATGATGTTCGAGTCGATCGAACCGGACCGTGCATCTCCGATTGTCAGCATTCTTCATCATCGCGGAGCTAGGAGATGAGAGCCGTCGATTTCTCTGCTTGGATCCTGTTGAGGCCGGGGCTGCTCACGAGCAGCTTCGTACCTTGGGTGCGGCGTCGAATTCTTTCGTGGCTTTATTGACAGAACCGGTGCCTTGTGCTTGGCTCGGTTCATGCGGCGGGCCTTTTTGATTCCAGTTGGTCTTTCGCTTGCGGCGTTGAGTCCGGCTGCAGCGTTGAGCGAGAAGGCCGGTGGTGCTCCGGTCTCGCCGGTCGTCACCTCGACTCGGACCGATGAACAAGGGGACTCCGGAGGTGCTGTCCGTCACCTGTTGCTGGCGCTTCCTCAGGCCGCTCGAGGCTTGACGAGCGCAGCGGGACATGTCTCGCACGCCTCACACGTGTCAGGCGGCTCCGGACATGCCTCGCACGTCTCTCACGCTTCGCATGTGTCCCACGCATCACACGTTTCGTCTTCGAGCGGAACTGCGAGCAACTCGGGCAGCTCCGGCTCGGCGGCTGGCTCGGTGGTGGCGGCTTCGACTGTTTTCAAGGCAACGTTGACCGTCGGGCAGGAGAAGCCGGCTCCTCGCGGCACGAAGGCGGAGGCCGCTGGCCATTTCCATGCGACGCTTGTCGGAACGACCTTGAGGTGGACGCTCACGTATACACATCTTTCTAGCGGGGCGAGTTCGGCCTCGCTCCACGCGGGCGCGCGGGGTACGAACGGAGCGAGGCTGGCACGTCTCTGCGGTCAATGCCCAAGCTTCGAGACAGGTTCGGTGGTCCTGACGCAGCCGCAGATCAACGACCTTCTGGCAGGTCGCGCATATGTGAACGTCACCACGGCGACGAATCCTGATGGCGAGGTTCGCGGCCAGATCACGCGGGGCTGATTCTTCGTGAAGGCGGTCGAGATCGTTGTCGACGCGGATTCACATCCGGCCGATGCGATTCAACGTGCCGCTTACAAGTTCGCCGATCGCTTCACGATCGAGTTGACCCGGGACAAGTCGAACTACGTCTGCCGTCTCAATTCCGAGACCGGTCCGGATGAGAGTGATGTTGATGCTTTCCGTACCGAGATCGTCGATCAGGTGCTCCGGGATCGGATTCGGCGTGAAACCGAAGGGATCAGAAACCTGGTGCTCTCGCTCGCTTTTTCACGAACAGGTCTGAGCGACGGGCCTGATCTGTCGTGAGCCGCTTCCAGTCGGCGGCATCGTACCTCGGCGAGGAGTGGGAGTTTCTGCCGTTTCGATTCGAGAGGCTCAATGGATCGGTTCTGTTGACGAACATGGTCGGAGAGCACGTATTCGTCGAGCCGGAAAACTTTGAGTTGCTGACGCGCGGAGAGCTGAGCCTTGACTCGCCGACGTTGCGTCGCCTTCGCGGAAAGCACATTGTTCGTCTGGTGGGTGAGGAACTTCCAGTCGAGCTCTTGGCGCTGAAGACTCGGACGCGCTACTGGCGCCTGTCAGAGTTCACGGCGCTCCACATGTTCGTCGTGAGTCTCCGATGTGAGCACTCCTGCCCGTATTGCCAGGTCTCACGGCAAAGTGCCGACAAAGCGCTCTACGACATGACGGAAGAAACAGCGGTGCGTGCCCTGGAGATGACGTTCCGGTCGCCCTCGCCACACATCAAGATTGAGTTCCAGGGCGGCGAACCGCTCCTGAATTTCCCGTTGATCGAGTTCATCGTCGACCGTGCCAACGAGTTGAACCAAGTTGAACAGCGGAGACTGACCTTCGTGATCGCATCGAATCTGGCCCTCCTCGACGACAAGATAATCGCGTTCTGCAGAGTCCATAATGTCCAACTCTCAACTTCGCTCGACGGCCCGGCCGACCTCCACAACAGGAACCGCCCGCGCCCTGGCGGCGATAGCTGGGAACGAGCCGTCGACGGCATCAGACGCGTTCGCGAGGAGCTCGGCACCGACTCGATTTCGGCGCTGATGACGACGACCGCGGCGAGTCTCGAGCGGCCCGAGGAAATAATCGACACCTACCTGGAGCAAGGGCTGCGCGAAGTCTTTCTGCGACCGCTTTCGCCATACGGATTCGCCGTCAAAACAAAGATCCACGCTGCGTATGACGTCGACCGATGGCTCTCGTTCTACAAACGCGGCCTTGAATACATCCTCGTGCTCAACGATCGCGGTATCGACATCCGGGAGCGCTATGCCTCGATCGTGCTCAAGAAGATGCTCACCAACGGCGACCCAAGGTACGTCGACCTCGCTTCCCCAGCCGGAATCGGGATCGCCGCGCTCGCCTACAACTACAACGGAGACGTCTACGCCTCAGACGAGGGACGGATGCTCGCTGAGATGAACGACACCACGTTTCTGCTCGGCAACGTTCACGCCGACACGTACGAGGAGATACTTCTCTCTGATGCGCTCTTGACCCCGCTCGAGGAGTCCTTCACGGGGAGCGTGCCGATGTGCAGCGACTGCGCATTCGAATCGTGGTGCGGCGCCGACCCTGTATTCCACCACGCCACCCAACAGGACAGCGTCGGCCACAAGGCGTGGTCGGCCTTTCATCGCCGCAACTCCGGCATGTTCAAACTTCTGCTCGGGCGCTACGAGTCCGATGCGCGCGCCCGCCAACTCTTCCGAGCTTGGGCGAGCCGATGACTCAGGAGGGCGACCAATGATCCCCCTCCGCGCTCGAACAGCACATTCGAACGTCACAGATTCCCTGGAGCGGCACGTCTGGATGCTCACCGGAGCTCACGCTCTTACCGGGCAACGGCGAGGCCGTGCCTACATCGTCGAACCGAACGAACTGCCGCCGGAAGGATTCGGCCTCTATCTCACTCGGCCTGGACACCGCCTCGACGACCCGGATCTGCTTTCGGTCGAGATTCCAGAGCCGCTCGGGTACCTCACGGCTGGTGACGTCGTGAGGCTCTCAGGCGACGCGGCGTGGCTGTGTGTTCTCTGGCGTCACGCCAGCCGTCAGAACAGCGTCTTGCTTACCGAGCGCTGTGACAACTACTGCCTGATGTGCTCGCAACCACCGAAGGACGCGATCGACGATTGGCTCCTCGCCGACGCCTGCGAACTCGTCCGACTCCTACCGCCGGAGACCGAGCAGTTCATCATCACGGGCGGCGAACCGACGCTGTACGGCGACGGTCTGATCGGACTCTTGCGGCTCTGTACTACGCTGATCCCGCGCGCCGGTATTCATGTCCTCTCGAACGGTCGCCGGTTCAGCGACCCGACGTTCGCGGCCACCTGGGCGTCGATCGAGAATCTCGGCTTGATGGTCGGGATCCCGATTTATGGTGCCGAGGCCTCACTCCACAACTACGTCGTCCAAGCCGACGGTGCCTTCGACGAGACTGTGCGCGGAATCATGAACCTCGCGCAGCTCGAGCAACGCGTCGAGATCCGGGTTGTCATTCACAAGCAGACTGCGCCCGCGCTTGTGGAGATCGCCGAGTTCATCGCTCGCAACCTCCCCTTCGTGGAACAAGTCGCGCTCATGGGGCTCGAGACCACCGGCTTTGCACGCGCCAATCTCGACACGATCTGGATCGACCCCGTCGAATACGCCGCCGAGCTCACCGAAGCTGCGCTCCTCCTCGACCATGCAGGGATTCGCACCATGATCTACAACCATCAACTCTGTGTCATCGAGCCGCAAGCGTGGTCGTACGCCGTCAAGTCGATCAGCGACTGGAAGAACGAATACCACGAAGAATGTGAAACCTGCGCCGTTCTCGAACAGTGCGGAGGCTTCTTTCACTCGGCCAAATACCGGATGAGTGACCACATCAGGGCCATCCCGCCGACACACGTTCAGGCGAGCACTGAATGGCTCAGCCCGTGAATACCTTCGAGGGTGCCGTCACCCCTCGGAAGCGGATCTCACCCTAGCGCGCGCGAGCGTATCCCAAGGTATCGCGAGGGATTGGCTCGGCCGGCTGCCGCAGGACAAGATGATCGGGGACGGAGCATCATGGAGGGTGGGCGTTTGACAGTGCGGGCGCCATGGCTCGATGATCACGGCCCGACGATCACGAGAGGACGAGGTACCCGCATGCGCTTCAGCCTGTATTCCGAGCTCCAGCTCCATCCAGGAAAGGACGCCGAGCAGCTCTACGGAGAGGTGCTCGAGCAGATCGTGAACGCTGACCGGCTCGGCTTCTACGCATATGCGGTGATCGAGCATTTCTTCTTCCCGAAGTTCTCCGTCTCGACGAACCCGACGGCCCTGTTCGCCGCGGCGGCGCAGCGCACGCGCGACATCCGGTTCCGGACGATGCTTCACGCCCTCCCGTACCACAACCCGATGGTGCTCGCGAGCGTGATCAACGCGACCGACATCCTCACGGGCGGGCGCTACGAATGGGGCGTCGGGCGCGGCCACGGGTGGCTTCCGCTTCCTGCCGGCGTGCCGCTCGACGAGGAGGCGCGCCCGAGGTACGAGGAGGCCGTCGATCTGCTCCTCGAGGCGCTCGCGAACGAGCGCTTCTCCCATGAGGGCACGTACTTCAACGTTCCCGACTCTCACGTCGTGCCATTCTCGGACCGCTCCTACCGCGTGTATCTCGGCGGGACCTCCGACCGCACCTACACGCTCGCGGCCGAGCACGGGTGGGGCGTCGCCGTGCCGCCGCTGCTCCCGTACGCGGCGCTCGAGCAGCAGATGGACCTGTATCGCGCGTCGTGCGCCGAGCACGGGACCGAACCGGACATCGTCTGGATCCACGCCTGCCACCTCGACGAGGACGGCGAGACGGCACACCGCGAGGCGCGCGACTGGATCAAGGGTTTCATCGACGGCAACGCCTCACCGCTCACGGAATGGCCGAAGGCGCCTGCCGACGACCTGAACAAGGCCGGCTACGGCTTCTACGCGGCGGGGATCATGGAAAGCCTGACGGAGATTCCCTACGACAAGCTGATCGAGGACGACTACGTGTGGGTCGGGACGCCCGCGGACATCGTCGCGCGGATCGAGGACACGCTGAAGGTCTGCGAGGGGATCCAGGAGATCGGGATCACCGTCAACGCGGGCGGCGCGCCCCACTGGATGGGGATCAAGAACCAGGAGCTCTTCGCCGGCCAGGTGATGCCGCACTTCGCATCGACGGGGTAGCCGTTCCGGGAGAGGTCAAACGGTCAGCTTCGGCCAGCGCGCGGGCGAAAACGGCGGCTTCCCGTCGCATGCGGTCTTCGCGCGGGCGGCGGTGAGCGCGAGACGGTTGCCCTCGAGCCGGTAGGTGGAAAAGATCCCGCAGTCGCCGACGCCGCGGAACTTGTCGAGGATGGTCAGCGTTCCGGTCGACTTCGTGAAGTCGAGCACGCCGAGAATCGTGGTGGCGCTCGTCAGCTTCGGGTGGCCGTTGCCTGGATCCTCGTACACCCGGAGGGCGAGCGGGCCGACCGGCTTCGACGACTGCGCCGCGAGATAGAGAAGCGCGTCGCCCTGGTAGGCGCCGGGATAGCACTCGACCGCGACGAGCTCGCGGCCACCCGAAGCCGGCATGAGCTCGATCCCGGAGCCGGGAGTGGCGGTCGCCCTCCAGCCCGACTCGCAGCTCGAGGGCCAGTGGAGGATCGCCCGCCAGGCCGCCCGGTCATGTCCGGTGCTCGCGCCGGGCAGAGTCGCAGCGGCGGCGACTCCGGCGAGAGCCAGGGTCAAGCCGAGCAGGAGGAGCATCCAGCTTGCCCGCACCCGGCGAAGATTAGGCGAGATCGAAGGCGGCGCGAATCGACTCGGCAAGCTCGGGTTCCTGCGAGGACTGGAGGTATCCGATCTGGCGTCCGAGTACGGATGCCGGGACGGTGAGGATGTTGTCGCAGCTGACCACGCCCGGGAGGTCGAGACCGTTGATCGCTCCGACCGGGACCTCCGTCGAAAGGCCCCGAGCGGTTGTTGTGATCGGCGCGACTGTCACTCGCGTGAGATACGGCCGCACGAGCTCACGCGTCAGGATCAGCACGGGTCGCTCCTTGTCGAGGTGGGCCAGATGAATCGGCCGCATCAGCTGAGATCGGGCAGTTCGGTGCGCGCCGCGTATGCGGCAAGCTCGTCGAGCTCGTCATCGGCCGCTGTCCGGGCGAGGATCGCCACATCCTGTTCGACGATTGCGCGGCGGCGTTGCAGCTCGACTGCGGCTGCGACCACTGCGGCGCGGCTCGTCGCCCTGCCGGTCTCGATGCACTGGTCGATGAACTCGACGAGCTCATCGGGGAGTCTCACCGTGAGTTGCTTGCTCATCCCAAAACGGTATCAGATTGGGATGAGCAGGCTGACACGTCGACGACGGCCGCAGGCGTGGTGGTGACCGCGGGCGGCGAGGGAACCGATGCGCGATCTCGATAGGGCGCGAAGCGGACGGACATCGCAGGCGCGAACAACCTCGCCCGACGCTACGTGGAGCAAGGACGTTGGAGTCCTTGCCTTTCACGGAGAAGGAGGGATTCGAACCCTCGATGGAGGTTTATACCCCCATAACGCCTTAGCAGGGCGCCGCCTTCAGCCACTCGGCCACTTCTCCAGGGCAGGCGAATCGTAGCGGAGCCCGGACCGCGAACCCGCGGAGCCGCAAGCGGTTCGTCGGGCTGCGCTTACTTGCTCGTCACAAACGCGACCAGGTCCTTGACCTGCTGCGTGGAGAGCTTCGTCCCGAAGTCGGTCGGCATCGTGTTCGCGTATCCCGGCGGGACGTACTTCGGCGGCGGATGGACGATCGCCTCGCCGACGAAGTCGTCGACCGCCTCGTTCGCCTTCGCGGCGTAGTCGGCGATGTTGTCGAGGTTCGGGCCGAGGGTCCCGGTGCTCCCTGCTGCGGCGAGCGTGTGGCAGACCGAGCAGCCCTGCGCCGTGAACAGCGGCTTCCCCGCGGCGGCATTGCCGCCTGCGTACTTGCCGCTGGAGGTGACGGCTCCTGTGGTCGTCGTGCCGGCGGGCGGATTCACGGCGGCCTCGGCCGGCGACTTCTCCTCGCGGCCGAAGTAGAGGACGGCGCTCATCATCGCGATGAAGAACACGAAACAGAGCGGGATGTACCACCGCAGGCCCTTCTTTCCGGGGAAGTTCGGATCGAAGCGCGGGAACAGGAACGACGACGCGAGCGCGAAGATGATGAAGATGGCGCCGGTCAGGGCCAGCCCGATCTCATGGGACGTCGAGAGCGCGAAAAGCATCAGGCTGAACCTAGCGAAAGGGCTACGCGGGTGCGTCAGTTGCCGGAGCCGGGGCAAGGGGGTCGATCCCCTCGCCGGCAGGCGGCTCTTCGTCGGTCTCGGCGGGGCGGCCAAGGTAGAGCACCTCGTAGAGCACAGCGGCGAGTGCACCGCCGGCGAGCGGCCCCACGTACCAGACCCAGGCGTTCGTCCAGTAGTCCGCAGCGAGCTCGGGCCCGAACGCGCGGGCCGGATTGAGTGCGGCGCCGGTGAGCCCCCCGCCCATCAGGACACCGAAGGTGATGGTGAGCCCGATCGCGAGGCCCGCGATCTTGTCGAAGGCGCCGAGCACGTCGACAGCGGTGGCGAAGACGACGAGGACGAGGAAGAAGGTGAGGATGGCCTCGATCATCACGCCCTGGCCGGAGCTGATCCCGCCCTGGAGGGACGGCGCACCGAGGTGGAGCCCGCCGACGGTTTCCTGGCCGGAGACACCGGCGATGGTCCCGAAGATCCACTTCAGCGCCAGCCCGGCGAGCGCGGCCCCGGCAAGCTGCACGACCCAGTAGAAGGCGGCCATTGCCGGCGCGATCCGGCGTGTCACGAAGAAGCCGAAGGTGACCGCCGGGTTGAAGTGACCGCCGGAGATGCCTGCGAACGACGAGACCATGATCGCGATCACGAGGCCGTTGGCAAACGCACTGCCGACGATGTTCCCGTACAGCGCCGAACCCGCACCGACGAAGATCAGTGCGAAGGTCCCGATGAACTCGGCGACCCCCCGGCGCATGTAGTCGAGCTGCATTGACGGAAGAATCGCGAACCCGTCGGACGGCATGGTCGCGGGGTGGCCTCCGGGTCGGGCATGCCGGCTTCCCCCTCCACGGAAACGGCCTCCATGCAGGCGGTTTCGTGCTTGTCGAATGCGCGGACCGCCCGATCGCAGGCTCCACATCCCTCACGACGACGAGTCCGGGACGCCTCGAGGGACGCGCGGCTTCCGGATCGGGGACGAGACGGTGACGGCGGGGACCGGCGCGCATTCCTCCTGGAACGAGGGCGAGGCGCGGTACCCGATCGTGATGAGCCCGCAGAGCTCGGCGTTCGCCAGGGCGCTCCATGCCGGAGCCGGCGGAGACTTCCACGGGATCTTCCGGCGTCACGGCGCGACTCTGCGCCAGGTCGGTGCGCTCCGGGTCGCGGCGCCCGGCCCGTTCGTCCGCGCCGCGACCCGTCCTGACAGCTCAGCCGAACGCACCGCGGTCACGCAGGTCGGTCGATCCGGGCTAACTTTCGAGCTGTGAACCGCCTGGCCAAGGAGACGAGCCCTTACCTGCAGCAGCATGCGGAGAACCCGGTCGACTGGTACCCGTGGGGCGAGGAGGCGCTCGAGCGCGCCCAGGCCGAGGACAAGCCGATCTTCCTCTCCGTCGGCTACTCCGCCTGCCACTGGTGCCACGTCATGGAGCACGAGTCGTTCTCCGATCCGAAGACGGCCGAGTTGATGAACGAGCACTTCGTGAACGTGAAGGTCGATCGCGAGGAGCGGCCCGACATCGACTCGCTCTACATGGATGCCGCGGTCACGATCAACCGCAGCGGCGGCTGGCCGCTGAGTGCGTTCCTGACCCCGGACGGGAAGCCGTTCTGGGCAGCCACGTACCTGCCGCCGGTTCCGCGCTCGGGCCTCCGCAGCTTCACGGACATCCTCGGGTCGGTCGCCCGCGCCTGGCGCGACAACCGCGCGGAGCTCGTGAAGACCGGCGACTCCCTGACCGAGCACCTGCAGAAGACGACCGAGCACAAGCCGTTCGACGCGCCGGTCGACGAGGATCTCGTCACCCAGGCGATCGAGGCGCTGACGTTCGGTTTCGACTGGCAGTGGGGCGGCTGGGGCACGGCTCCGAAGTTCCCGCCCGCCTCGACGCTCGAGTTCCTGCTCCGGCGCAAGGTTCCCCGCATGGCAGAGAAGACCCTCGACGCGATGGCCGCGGGCGGCATGTACGACCTCGTCGGCGGCGGCTTCCACCGCTACTCGGTCGACCAGCGCTGGCTCGTGCCGCACTTCGAGAAGATGCTGTACGACAATGCGCAGCTCGCGACGTGCTACCTGCACGGCTGGCAGGCGACGGGCAAGACGCGCTACCGGGTGATCGTCGAGCAGACGCTCCGCTACCTCATCCGCGAGCTCGCGCTCGAAGGCGGCGGCTTTGCCTCTTCGCAGGATGCCGACACCGACGGAAAGGAAGGGCTCACGTTCACGTGGACGCGGAAGGACGGGATCCCCGACGAGATGCTGCATTCGTTCGAGGGCGGGCGGTTCATCATCCGCGGCGAGCTCGACGAGACGACTCGCCGGCAGCTCTTCGACGTACGCGAGCAGCGACCGAAGCCGGCGCGGGACGACAAGGCGGTCGCCTCCTGGAACGGCCTCGCGCTTGCGGCGCTCGCCGAGTGCGGCCGCGTGCTCGGGAGCGCCGAGTGGGTCGAGGCGGCGCGAGCGCTCGGGGAGTTCCTGCTCGGGCCGCTCTCGGCGAAGGACGGACGGCTTCATCGCACCTGGCGTGACGGGATCGCGAAGGGCGACGGCTACCTCGAGGACTACGCCGACGTCGCGAACGGATTGCTCGAGCTGCACGCCGCAACCGGAGACCTGCGCTGGCTGCGAGAGGCAAACCGCCTTGCCCGGCTCGCCGTCGAGCTCTTCTACGACGAGGAGAACGGCGGGTTCTTCCAGGCCCCCGCGGGCAGCGAGCCGCTGATCGTCCGCAAGAAGATCTTCGACGACCAGCCTGCCCCGAGCGGCAACTCGATGCTCGCCTACGTCCTCCTCAGGCTTTCGCGGATCTACGGCGACGACGCGCTCGAGGAGAAGGCGCTCTCGGTCTACAAGCTGATCCTGGGTGCGCTCCAGAACGCGCCCTCGTCGTTCGGCTGGGCGCTCGTCGGGGTCGACCTCCATCTGGCTACGCGCCGCGAGCTCGCGATCGCGGGGCCGCCCGACAGCGAGGTCGCGAAGAAGGCCCTCCGCCGCTGGGAGCCGCATGCCGTGATCGCGTTCGGGCCCGCAGACGACATCCCGCTGCTCGAGGGGAAGACGCTCGTCGACGGGAAGCCCGCGGTGTATGTCTGCGAGCGGTTCACGTGCCAGGCACCTGCGGTGGACCCACGCGACCTGCGTTAGCCGGATGGAATAACCGATTCCTTCGGCGGCGCAAACGGACCGCTTACCGTAGAGGGGAACAATTTGGACAACCAACCCGGGGAGGTTTCATGTCGATCACCAAGAGACGGCTTTTCGCGGTCACTGCAGCACTTGCCGGTTTCGCGCTGCTGGCGGCTCTGCCCGCCTTCGCCGGGAGCTCGTCCTCGGCGAGCCCGAAGCTCGTGAAGACCGTCACCGTGTCGATCTCGAGCAAGAAGGAGTTCCACTTCACGCTCTCGAGCTCGAAGTTCGCCCGGGCGGTGGTCACGTTCAAGATCACGAACAACGGCGTGCTTCCGCACGACCTCGAGGTCTGCAACAGCAACAAAGGCGGGACCGCCAACTCCTGCGCCGGCAAGAAGACGACGCTGATCTCGGGTCAGGGCGGCACGGGCAGGCTCGTGAAGACGTTCGTGCTCAAGGGCAAGTACGAGTACCTGTGCACCGTCCCGGGCCATGCAGCTCAGGGGATGAAGGGCATCATCACCGTTACGTAGCGATTCAGACGGCAGCGACCCGCGCGCCGGGTATCGCGGCGAGGAGCTCTTCGGTGCTCGTCTCGAACACGGCGTGCGGCGTCCCCGCCGCGCACCAGACCCGCTGGAACCGGAACAGGGACTCGTCGACGATCGTCGGCAGGTCCCGGTCGTGGCCGAGGGGCGGGACGCCTCCGATCGCGAAACCCGTGGCGGCCCTCACCTCGTCTGCGCTCGCCGGCTTACCCTCGATGTGAGTCACGCGTCTGTCGCCGGCGCACAGCACCATCGTCGGCTCACCCTCGACCTGGAAGACGAGCGACTTCACGATCTGCCCGAGCTCGCAGCCGCAGGCCTCGGCCGCTTCGGCGGCGGTGCGCGTCGAGTCGGGAAGCACCTGCACCTCGATCGCGAGGCCGCGGGCCGCGAGCCGTTCCTGAACCTTCGCGGCGGTCGGATGCACGGCTGCAGATTACGGACGAGGTGATGTAGATGTACATCAACATCACCTCCCGCATGCTCCGGCGGCAGGAGTCACGGCGCCACCTGCGAAATTCCTAAAGCCGTGCGTGCGAGGTGGTTCCTCGGTCTTGTGCTCGCGGCCGGCGCGTTGATCTTCGCCGGCCAGGCGTCAGCGAGCCCGCAGGAGGCGGGAGTGCAGGTGGCGCTCCGGGCACTCGGCCTCTATTCCGGGCCGATCGACGGCGAAATCGGGCCGCTGACCCAGTCGGCGGTCGAAGCGGCCCAGCGTCGCGCAAGCCTGCCGGTGACGGGCGCGATCGACACGACGACGCGGGATTCGCTCGGTCCGCTCGGACGTCCGCTCTACGGAAAGCGGCCGATCGCGCCGGGCGATTTCGGGCTGGACGTCTCCGTGCTCCAGTTCCTGCTCGCCCGGGCGGGCTACTACGACTCGGCGCTCGACGGGTACTACGGCCCGCGGCTCCAGGCTGCGCTGCAGGCGTTCCAGACGCACGCGGGTCTCGCCGCAGACGGCGTTGCCGGGCCACAGACGCTGTCGGCGCTCGTCCGGCGGGCGCGTACGCCACGCAACGCCTCGCCGCCCGGCGAGACCTACGTCGTGCAGGCGGGCGATTCGCTGACGGCGATCGCGGCGCATTTTGGGGTCAGCCTCACGGGGCTCGCGACTCGAAATCGCCTCGATCCCGCAAAGGCGCTCCTGATCGGGACGAAACTCACCGTTCCCGGGACCCGGCAACCCGTCGGCGTGTCGCTCTCCGCGACGCCCGACGACGTTCGCGCGCAACTCGACACGTGGGCCGCGCGGCTCGGCGTCTCGCCGCATCTCGTGCGGGCGCTCGCGTGGATGGAGTCGGGCTACCAGCCGGGCGTCGTCTCCGACGTCGGTGCCCGCGGCGTCCTCCAGGTGATGCCGACGACGCGAAGCTACGTGGAGCAGGTGCTCGTCGGGCACCCGCTTCCGCAGACAGTCGACGGGGACATCGAGGTCGGCGTGCTCTATCTCCGGCACCTGCTCTCGCAGTTCGACGGCGATTCCGATCTCGCCCTCGGCGCGTGGTACCAGGGCGAAGCCGCGGTCAGGAAGTTCGGGCTCTACAAGGTGACGAAGCCGTTCGTCGCAGACGTGCAGGCGCTCGAACTGCGGATGTGAGCCGCGTCTGGCCGCCCGTCGTCGGCAGGGCCGCCACTACGATGCCGAGGTGAGCCTGCTCGAGCGCCCTCTCGACGAGCTGATGGCGGAGGCGCGCGCCGTGCGTGCGGTCCGGAGCGGGCCGCTTGTGACGTACAGCCCGAAGGTGTTCATCCCGCTGACGAAGCTCTGCCGCGACGTCTGCCACTACTGCACGTTCGCGGCCCCTCCTCGCCGAGGGGAACGCGCCTATCTGACCGTCGAGGAGGTTCTCGACCTGGCGAGGGCCGGTGAGCGGGCCGGGTGCCGCGAGGCGCTCTTCACGCTGGGCGACAAGCCGGAGCTTCGGTACGCCGCCGCTCGCGAGGAGCTTTCGGCCCTCGGGTTCGAGACGACGATCGACTACCTGGCCCATGCCGCTCGCGCGGTGCTCGAAGAGACGACGTTGCTGCCGCATCTCAACCCGGGCGTGCTGACGGCAGCCGACTTCGAGCTGCTCCGTCCTGCGTCCGCGTCCATGGGAATGATGGTCGAGACCTCCGCCGAGCGGCTTTCGGAGCGCGGCGGCCCGCATTTCGGCTCGCCCGACAAGCTTCCCGCCGCGCGGTTCGAGACGCTCCGGCTCGCGGGCGAGGCGCGGGTGCCCTTCACCACGGGGATCCTGATCGGGATCGGTGAGACGCGCGCCGAGCGGATACAGGCGCTCGAGGCGATCGCCGCCGCGGGCCCACAGGTGCAGGAGGTGATCGTCCAGAACTTCCGCGCGAAGCCGGGGACGCAGATGGCCCAGGCTCCGGAGCCGCCGCTCGAGGAGCTCCTCTGGACGATCGCGGCCGCGCGCCTGATCCTGCCGCCGAGCGTCGCGCTGCAGGCGCCGCCGAACCTGACCGAGGACTTCGCACGGCTCCTCGACGCCGGCATCGACGACTGGGGCGGCGTCTCGCCGGTCACGATCGACCACGTCAATCCCGAGGCGCCGTGGCCCGAGCTCGAGCTCCTCCGCGCCGCAACCGAGAGCCGCGGCCTCGAGCTCGTCCCCCGCCTGACCGTCTACCCGGGATTCCTCGACGGCGAATGGATCGACCCGAAGGTGATGCCCCACGTCCTGCATGCCGCCGACTCGCTCGGTCTCGCACGCGAAGATGCCTGGTCGCCGGGCGAGACGGGTGAGATCCCGTTCCTCGTGAGCAGGGACCCGCTGCCGGTTGTCGCAGGCCATGAGCTCGCCGAGGACGAGATCGCCAGGCTCTTCCGCGCTCGCGGCGAGGAGCGCCAGCGCGTCCTCGCGCAGGCCGATCGGCTCCGTCGCGAGGTGAACGGCGACGAGGTCACCTACGTCGTCACCCGCAACGTCCAGTACACGAACGTCTGCTATTTCCGCTGCGGCTTCTGCGCCTTCTCGAAGGGCAAGCTCGCCGCGAACCTCCGCGGCGAGCCCTATCTGGTGCCTCACGACGAGATCGTCCGCCGCGCGGTCGAGGCCTGGGACCGGGGGGCGACGGAGATCTGCCTCCAGGGAGGCATCCATCCGGCATTCGACGGCGACTACTACGTCTCGGTCGTCCGGGCGATCAAGGACGCCGTTCCCGAGCTTCACGTGCACGCCTTCAGCGCTCTCGAGATCTGGCAGGGGGCGACCACGCTCGGCGTGCCGCTGCGCGACTATCTCGAACGTCTTCGCGACGAGGGCCTCGCCTCGCTTCCCGGCACCGCCGCCGAGGTGCTCGACGACGAGGTCAGAGCTGTCATCTGCCCGGACAAGATCACGACCGCCCAGTGGCTCGAGGTGCACCGCACCGCCCACGAGGTGGGGCTTCGCTCGAACAACACGATCATGTTCGGCCACGTCGACGGGCCCGAGAACTGGGCCCGTCACCTCGTCGCGGTGCGCGGGCTCCAGCGGGAGACCGGCGGTTTCACGGAGTTCGTGCCGCTCCCGTTCGTCCACATGGAGGCACCGATCTACCTGAAGGGCCGCGCCCGGCCGGGGCCGACGTTCGGTGAGGTGCTGCTCATGCACGCGGTCGGCCGCCTTGCGCTGCACCCATGGATCGAGAACATCCAGGTCTCATGGGTCAAGGCCGGCCCGCGGGGCGTGCTCGAGGCGCTCCGTGCCGGGGTGAACGACCTCGGAGGGACCCTGATGAACGAGTCGATCTCGCGCTCGGCCGGAGCGGGGTGGGGGCAGGAGCTCCCGCCGGAGCAGATGGAGGCGCTGATCCGCTCGGCGGGACGGACTCCGAGGCAGCGGACGACGCTCTACGGCGAACCGCCGGCGGCCCAGGTCGCGCGCTCCTTCGAGGCTGCGCCGCTCGAGGAGCCGCGGAATCCGCATGTGAACGAAGCTCGGCTCGAGCGACCGCGACGGCTCGTGCGGCCGGCCGTAGCCGGCTGAGAGCTTCCTACACTCAGGAGATGAGCAGCGCGGCCGACGCGGTCGCGGTGGAGAGCCCGGCCACGGCGCGGATCGCGACACGGCCGCTGCCGATAGGCGCCGTCTGCTTGACCCGGAAGTTGAAGTCGAACGTCGTCGTGCCGCCCTTCCCACGTGGATTCGCGACCGTGTGGCAGACGCGCCCGGCAACCGACCTCGGCGGCGAGATGCAGACGGCGAACCTGCCGAAGAGGCCGGGCGGGCTCGCGAGCACCACGCGAACCGAGACGGCGCGCCCGCGCCTGCCGGAGAGAGGCGCGACCCGGGCGATGCTCACGCGAGGTATCCGGCCGACCGGCGGGCTCGCGGCGGTCTCGTCGAGCGAGGTGCCGCCGGCATTCGAGGCGGCCACCTTGCACCGGATCGAGAAGCCCTGCGCGTCCGGCCCGAGCGCGAACGAGGCCTTCGGCCCGCGCTGCAGCACCCTGCCGGTCGTCGAGGTAACGAACGAGTAGGTGTAGGTCGCGTTCGTTCCGGGCCAGTCTCCGTGGTCGCAGGTGATGGTGTTGCCCACGACGAGCGGCCCGGGCCAGCGGAGATCCGCCGGGTTCGGGCCCTCGCGTGGTGCCGTTGCCGGATGGTCGTTGCCGCGGATGAACGACAGGATCTCCGGTGCTCCTGTGTAGGTGAAGAGCGAGCGGCTGCCGAGGTCGCAGCCCGGTGCGCCGGCGCTCACGATCCCGACGAGCGTCGGTCTCGAGCCGGGGATCACGAGTCCCGCGCCGCTGTCGCCGTTGCAGATCGAGCTCGTCGACGACCGGGCACAGAGCTCGACCGCGTTGAACTCGAGGAGGCCGTCGACGGACTCGCCGCAGGCTCCCTGCGGCTCGACCTTCGCGGTCAGGGCGCCGAGCGGTCCCCTGCTTTTCTCCCCGGGTGCCTTGGCGCCGAAGCCGGCGAGGGTGGCGGTGGCGCCGGCGGGAAACCGCTCCGCCGGGTCGGGAAGCGCGACGGGCTTCACGGCGGAGCCGCTGAGATCGAGCGGCGCATCGAGCTGGAGGACGCTGACGTCGTCGGGATCGTCTGCGCCGGTGTACACGTATCGTGGATGGACGCGGTACCGGGTCACCTTCCGGTCCTGTTCGAGGTCGGTCTCGCGCGGGGCCGAGAAGTTCGAGATCCCGGCCTTCACGACGAACGCCGACGGCGACGCCGGCTTGTCGTTCTCGTCGAGCACGCAGTGCGCCGCGGTGAGGATGTGCGTGGGATCGAGGACAGAGCCCGTGCAGACGAAATGGGTCGTCCCGGCGGTCTCGAGGATGAAGACGGTCCACGGTGCCGTCTGCACGGGGATCGAGTGGCCACCTTTGATTGCGCCGGCGCCCGGCACGCACCAGGCCGTGACGAGGAGAGCTCCCAGCGCGCCCGCGAGGCGCAAGCTCGTTCGTCTCGCGAACACGCTGGAAACGGTAGCCGCCTACTTGTCGGGCGCGGCGCTCTTGCGGGCGGAGGGTGCCGCAGCGGTGACGGCCGGCGGCTCGGGCTCGTGGCTTCCGTTTGCCCCGTTGCCGTTCGTCTGGTCGAGCATGCCGCGCAGCATCGGAATCGCGGCAGCACCCATTCCGAGCACCTGCGAGAAGAGCTGGCCGACGCCCTCGGCACCGTTCAGCACCGTGAGGTTGCCGATCGTGCCGAACGCCTTTGCCGCCTCGCCGACGATCTGCGGCAGCTGCTCGGCGATCTGCTGGCCGATCACCGCCTCCTGGTTCTGTGCGAGCGCGTCGGCGCGGGCCTTGATCGCCTCCGCCTCCGCGAGCCCCTTCGCCTTGACGGCCTCGCCCTCGGCGACGCCGCGCGCCTTCGTCGCGTCGCCCTCGGCCTCGCCGATCTGCCTGGTGCGGGTCGCCTCGGCATCCGCCTCGAGCTTCACGCGCTTCGCGTCGGCGGTGGCGGAGAGCTCGACCTCGCGTGCCTTCGCCTCGGCCTGGGAGATCCGTGCATCGCGCTCGGCCTCCGCGATCGTGCGTGTCTTGTAGGCCTCGGCGTCGGCAGGCTTTCGAACCTCGACCTGTAGCTGCTGCTCGGTCTTCTCGGCCTCGAGCTGGGCGACCTTCGTCTCCTGGACGACGACCTGCTGCTTCGCGGTCGCGGCGGCGAGCGGCCCCGCCTGCTCGGCCTGCGACTGGGCCTGCTGCGCGGCGGCGTTCGCCTCGGCCTGCTTGATCTTCGACTGGCTCGTTGCCGCAACCTTCAGCGCCTCGGCCTCCTGCTCGCGCTCGGTCGCCTCGCGGTCGGCGGCGGCCTGCGCGATGCGGGCCTCCTTCGCGACGCGCGCCGACTCGGGTGCAGCGAGGTTGTCGATGTAGCCGTTCGAGTCCTCGATCTCCTGGATCTGGAGCGAGTCGATCGTCAGCCCGAGGCGCTGCATCTCGATCGAGGCCGACTCACGCGTCGCCTTCGTGAGGGCGTCGCGGTTGCGGATCAGGTCCTCGAGCGCCATCGTCCCGACGATCGAGCGGAGATGGCCGGCGAAGACGTTGTGCACCTTCACGTCCATCTGCTCTTCCTGGTCGAGGAACCGCCGTGCGGCGTTCGCGATCGACTGGTAGTCGTCGGCGATCTTGTAGATCACGACGGCCTTCACGCTGACGCGGATGCCCTGCGTGGTCACGCATTCGAGGTCGAGCTCGGCCTCGTGGATGTCGAGGGAGAGCCGCCGGACCTTCTGCAGCCCCGGGATCGTGAACGCGCCTTTCCCGACGACGATCTTGAATCCCAGCCCTGAGGCGTCGCCGTCCGCGCCGCGATGGGCCCGTATCCCCGAGATGATCAGAGCCTCGTTTGGCTCGGCGACCTTGAACAGAAACACGTGCCCCGCCCCCTTTGGTGCCGCTAGTAACGGCTGACGATGACGGTTCGGGGGGCCTCGCGATCGAGCACGAGCACCCGCGAACCCTTCGGGATCGACTCTGCCGGGTCCGACGCGTACGCGTAGAAGCTCTCCGCGCCTCCACGCACCGGGACCATCACCTCACCCATCTCGCCGGGCGCGATCGCGTCCGTGCAATGTCCCACCTTGCCGATGAGCTCGTGATCTGTTTCCATCTCTCCCGGCCGTACTGTATTCCTCCTGCACGCGTTGATGTTGTCCCTTTCGCAGCCATGGACAGAACACGCCCCGGCACTCAGAATCCTTCGTGATGGCAACGAACTTCGAGCTCGCGTTCATCGAAAGGCCGGAGGTGTATGCCGCATGGCAGCAGCTGAACGGCGCGATCAAGGCCGGGATGGATCTTCGCCGCTACGAGCTCGCGACTCTGGCCGCGGCACGTCGCCTGCGGTCGAGCTACTGCTGCCTCGCCCACGGGAAGATCCTCGCTGAGCGCTTTGGCGAGCCGGTCGCGGAGATCGCGCGCGATCACCGAACGGCGGGGCTCTCCGAGGTCGACATCGCGGTCATGGATCTGGCCGAACGGGTGGTCGACGATGCGGGCTCGATCGAGAGCGCCGACTTCGAGCCGCTTCGCCGGCTCGGCCTTGCCGACGCGGAGATCATGGACGTCGTGCTCGCGGCCTCGGCCCGCTGCTTCTTCTCGACCACGCTCGACGCACTCGGCGTCCGGGCGGATGCGAGTTACGCGGAGCTCGCTCCCGAGCTGCGCGAGGTGCTCGTCGTCGGGCGCCCGATCGCCGAGAGTTGAACGTCGCGGCGTCGCACGCACGTCGGTCGGTCCGGTGCGATTCCCCTGCTCAGGGGCTTACGTGACGTAGCTCTCTTCGTCGTCCGTGCGAATCGGAAGTCCGGAGGCGACGAGCCGCCGGCCGCCGTGCTCGTAGATCACATCCACCGAGTCGTGCTTCTTGTAGGCGCCGATCCCGACGGTCACGAGCACCCACTGGAACGGCTTCATCTTGACCTCGGGGACGAGCTCGCGCGGGAACACGATGGCGCGCTCGCGTAGCTCGAAGTCGGTGCCGACCTGCTGCTCGATCCCGTTCACGTAGACCGCGATCGGCTCGTCGACGAACGACGGCAGATCGATCCAGGACTCGGCTGCTGCACTGTCCGCCATCCTTCAAAGCTAGCCGCGGGGCGCCGCTACGGTTCCGGGATGCCGACCGGAGCTGCCTTGCTCGGAGTCTTCGCGATCTCCCTCGCGCTGGTGCTCACGCCCGGCCCGAACATGATCTACCTCGTCTCGCGCAGCATCACGCAGGGCAGGCGGGCCGGGGCGACGTCCCTCGCCGGGGTCGCGCTCGGCTTCGTCGTCTATCTCACGGCGACGAACCTCGGGCTCGCTGCGGTGTTCGTGGCGGTGCCCGACGCCTACCTGGCGATCAGGCTCGCCGGGGCCGCCTACCTCGCGTTGCTGGCCTTCAGGGCGCTCCGTCCCGGAGGCCGCGGCGTCTTCGAGCCGGTCGTGCTCGATCCAGACTCTCCGAGACGGCTCGTCGCCATGGGTTTCGTGACGAATCTCCTCAATCCGAAGGTCGCGGTCCTGTACATCTCGCTGATCCCGCAGTTCGAGCGCCCCCAGGCCGGACATCTCGTGCTCCAGGGATTCGTGCTCGGAGGCATCCAGATCGGCGTTTCGCTCGTCGTCAATCTCGCGATCGTCTGCGCTGCCGGTGCTCTCGCTGCGTTCCTCGTCCGGCGGCCCGGCTGGCTCAGGGCCCAGCGGTACGTGATGGCCACCGTGCTCGGAGCGCTGGCCGTCCGGCTCCTCGTCGACCACGCTCGCCCGGCGCCGGCGTAGCCGCATCTGCCCCGTTGGGGCGCCGCGCGATTCGGCTAGCCGCTGAGGAACTCCTCGCGGAACGCGACGGTTGGCGCCGGTCTCGTGAAGGGGGCGTAGGCCTGCTTCGGCTCCGGAGTCTCGCGCTCGACTCCGGCTCCGTGCTCGAGTGCCTTCTCGTCGCGCGGGTAGAGGATCACGTCCGGACCGACGCGGCTTCCGACGGCGAGGATGGTCGCCGGCCCGTCGCCGGCGCCGACGATCGCGTGCGGGACATCGGGGGGACAGTGAAAGTAGTCCCACTGTCGCAGCGGTACCTCGCGGCCCTCGACGATCAGCAGGCACTCGCCCCGGAGCACGAGGAATCCCTCCTGGTAGCGCTCGCGGTGGTACATCGTCATCGGTTGCCGAGGCTGGATGACCGTGAGGTTGATGCCGAACTCGTCGAACCGTTCGCGCTCCTTGTCGAACTCGCACGTCGCTCCGAGCTCGTTCTCCTGCCACGCGAGGTTGCGGACGTTTGCCACGAACCAGCTCGTCGTGTCGTCGCTCATGCCGTGCTCTCCTTCCCGTTTTGTGGCTGTGCGGAACGCCTCGCCGCCGCGCGTGGCGCGGCTAGGGCTCGAGCGCGAGCAGGTCGTCCAGTGTCTCGCGCCGTCGGATCACCCGGGCTTCGCCGTCCACGACGAGGACGGCAGCGGGGCGGGGGACTGCGTTGTAGGTGGAGCTCATCGCCAGGGTGTAGGCGCCGGTGGCAGGCACGGCCAGCAGATCGCCCCGATGCGGCTCCGGCAGGTCGACGCCGTCGATCAGGAGGTCGCCGGACTCGCAGTGCTTCCCGACGATCGTGTAGCTGCGGTCCGGTTGCTCATCGGCGCGGTCGGCGAGGATCGCCGTGTACCGGGCCCCGTACAGGGCGGGGCGGGGGTTGTCGGACATGCCGCCGTCGACCGAGACGTACGCGGTCGAGTCGGCTGACGTCTTCACCGAGCCCACGGTGTAGAGCGTGATGCCGGCGCGGGCGGTGAGCGAGCGGCCCGGCTCGAGGATCAGCTCCGGCG
Organism: Gaiellaceae bacterium; assembly: GCA_036271235.1. Lineage (GTDB taxonomy): Bacteria > Actinomycetota > Thermoleophilia > Gaiellales > Gaiellaceae > PALSA-600. The sequence goes on along the minus strand of DATBBA010000019.1, from coordinate 88,768 downwards.
GGGCGAGCCCTTCCTGGCTCGACGCGCGCTTCAGCTCGGCAAGGAGCCCGACGGTGAACTCCTCGATCGAGAGCTCCGGCTCCTCGAGAGCCGTGGCGACGCCCAGGCCGCCGCCGAGATCGAGCGTGCGGATGTTCCAGCCGAGCTCGTCGCGGGCGCGCGCGGCGAACGAGGCGATCCAGTCCACGGCCATCCGGGCCGCGCCGAGATCACGGAGGCCCGAGCCGATGTGCATGTGAAGGCCTTCCGCGCCAGGCCCCAGACGGAGCGCCTCGAGGGAGTCCTCCGGCGTGAGCCCGAACTTCGAGCCGTGGTGGCCGGTCCGGATCGACTCGTGCGTGTCGGCCTCGATCCCGGGGGTGACACGGATCAGCGTGCGAGCGACCCCGGCCGCCCGGGCGCGCTCGACCTCCTCGAGCGAGTCGATCACGACGAGGGCGCCGGAACCGGCCGCCGCGGCGAGCTCCTCGTCCGACTTGTTGTTCCCGTGGAAGACGAGCCGCTCGCCGCCGATTCCCGCGGCCTGCGCGAACCGGAGCTCACCGAGTGTCGAGACGTCGGCACCGATTCCCTCGTCGGCGAGGATCCGCATCACCGCGAGGTTCGGGAACGCCTTCGTCCCGTAGACGACGGAGGCCTCCGGCGCGGCCCGGTGATAGGCGCGGGCCCGCTCGCGCAGCGTTGCCTCGTCGTAGACGAGCAGCGGGCTCCCGTGGTCGCGCACGAGGTCGGCGGCTGCAATGCCGCCGATCGAGAGGCGCCCATCGTCGAGGCGGGCCGTGTCGGGAAGGAGCCGGAGCCCGGCTTGAGTCTGCACAGGTGCGATTCTGCCTGTGGACGAGGTGTGCCGAGGTTGGCTCACTTCCGATACCCGCGCGTCACGTTTTCCCCGATAGCGTGAATGCAGGGGCCCGTGAGCCCCTTGGGGCGCGTGGCCGGCCATCCGATCGGCATGGGCGCTACACTCCGCCGTAGTGAACTCCGTCCTTACCTAACACGAGGAAGCGACCGCGGCGACGCCGCGTCGGCTTCCCCTGGGCCTCTCGCACAACGGGAGGCTTTTTCGTCTCTAGAGGTCAAAAATGGACAGCTACGAACCGCAGACAATCGAGCGCAAGTGGCAGCAGGTCTGGGAAGAGGCCGGCGCCTTCGTCACCCCGAACCCGGACGACCCGGCCCACGCCGACCGGCAGAAGGCCTACGTGCTCGAGATGCTGCCGTACCCCTCGGGCGAGCTTCACATGGGACACGTCCTGAACTACACGCTCGGGGACGTGGTGTCTCACGTCCGGCGCCGCAAGGGCTGGTCGGTGCTGCGGCCGATGGGGTACGACGCCTTCGGCCTGCCCGCGGAGAACGCCGCGATCCGAGAGGGACGCCACCCGCGCGAGGTCACCGACCGCAACATCGCCGCGATCCGTACCCAGATCAGGCGGATGGGCTGGTCGATCGACTGGACGCGCGAGGTCTCGACGCACGAGCCCGAGTACTACCGCTGGACTCAGTGGCTCTTCCTGAAGCTGTACGAGGCCGGGCTCGCCTACCGGAAGGCCGCGCCGGTGAAGTGGTGCCCCCACGACCAGACCGTGCTCGCGAACGAGCAGGTGATCGAGGGCCGCTGCGAGCGCTGCGGAACCGAGGTCGAGGCGCGAAATCTCGAGCAGTGGATGTTCAAGATCACGGATTTCGCCGACCGGCTCCTCGACGACATGTCGGAGCTCGACTGGCCCGACCGCGTCCTCACGATGCAGCGCAACTGGATCGGCCGTTCCGAGGGCGCGGAGGTCACCTTCCGGGTCGAGGAGCTCGACGAGGACGTTCCCGTCTTCACGACCCGCCCGGACACGCTGTTCGGGGCGACGTTCTTCGTGCTCGCTCCCGAGCATCCGCTCGTCGAGCGGCTCGCCGCGATCTCGATCGAGCCGACCGAGCTGCGCGAGTACGTCCGCCACGCTGCGGGGAAGAAGAGCGAGGAGCGTGCCGCCGCGACGGAGAAGACCGGCGTCTTCACGGGCTTCTACGCCGTCAACCCGGTCAACGACTCGAACATCCCGATCTGGGTCGCCGACTATGTGTTGATGGACTACGGCACGGGCGCGATCATGGCGGTGCCGGGCCACGACGAGCGCGACTTCGAGTTCGCCGAGAAGTTCTCGCTGCCGATCGTGCAGGTCGTCTCGCCGCGCGACGGCGAGATCGACGAATCGACCCCGTACATCTCGCACTCGCCCGATGAGCTGCTCGTGAACTCGGGCCCCTATGACGGGCTCTCCTCGCCCGAGGCGAAGAAGGCGATCGTCGCAGCGCTCGAGGAGCGGGGCCTCGGCCACGTCGCGATCAACTACCGCCTCCGCGACTGGCTGCTGTCCCGACAGCGCTACTGGGGCTGTCCGATCCCGGTCATCCATTGCGACGCGTGCGGAATCGTTCCTGTGCCCGAGGCCGACCTGCCGGTCGTGCTGCCGGAGATCGACGACTACCTGCCGAAGGGACGGTCCCCGCTCGCGGCGGCCGAGGGCTGGGTGAACGTCACGTGCTCCGGGTGCGGCGGCCCTGCGCGACGGGAGACCGACACGATGGACACCTTCGTCGACTCGTCCTGGTACTTCCTGCGCTACACGGATCCGCACAACGACAAGGCGCCATTCGCCCGCGACCTCGTCGACTACTGGCTGCCGGTCGACCAGTACATCGGCGGGATCGAGCATGCGATCTTGCACCTGATGTACGCGCGCTTCTTCGTGAAGGCGTTGTCGGATCTCGACATCCTCGATTTCAACGAGCCGTTCGCGCGCCTGTTCAACCAGGGGATGATCTACCGCTTCGGCGCCAAGATGTCGAAATCGAAGGGCAACGTCGTCTCGCCCGACGAGCTCGTCGAGCGCTTCGGCGCCGATTCGCTGCGCCTCTACATCCTGTTCATGGGGCCGGCGGACCAGGACAAGGAGTGGCAGGACACAGGCGTCGAGGGGATGTGGCGGTTCCTGGCGCGGCTCTGGCGCGTGGTGCACGAGGAGCTTGCGCGCGAGCCGGCCGCCGACCCGGCTCCGACGCCGCTCGTCCGGAAGGCGCACGAGACGATCCACAAGGTGAGCGACGACATCGAGCGCCGGTTCGTGTTCAACACCCCTGTCGCGGCGGTGATGGAGCTCGTGAACGAGATCTCGCGTGATCCGGGCGATCCGGGGTCGCGCTTCGCGGTGGAGACGGCGGTGTCGCTGATCCAGCCGTATGCGCCGCACATCGCGGAGGAGCTCTGGTCGGCGCTCGGCCACTCGCGGCTGTGGGCCGAGCCCTGGCCGGTCGCAGACGAGTCGATGCTCGTGCGCGAGAGGGTTCAGCTCGTCTGCCAGGTGAACGGGAAGCTGCGCGACCGGATCGAGGTGCCGGCCGGGCTGTCCGACGAGGAGCTGATCGAACGGGCACGCGCCTCGGAGCGCGTCCAGGCCCATCTGGACGGCAAGGAGCCCGCGAAGGTGTTCGTGGTGCCGGACAAGCTCGTGAACTTCGTTCTCTAGGCCGGCGCGAGCGGGCCCCTCAGCACGATCTCCGCGGGCTCCGGCCGGTAGCCGTAGCGCTCGTTCAGCCTGATCATCTGAGGGATGCGCACCTCGTTCGCCGTGCGCAGGAGGCGGAGGCCGTTCGCTTTCGCCCAACGGATGTGGGCTCGCTTGATCGACTCCGCGACACCCTGCCCTCGCCATGGTTCCGCGACGCCGGTGTGCGCATGCTCGCCCACGTCCCCATCCACGGCGAGGATGCCGAAGCCGATCGGATTGCCATTCTCGAGGGCGACCACGAACGCGTCCGGTGGGTTCGGCGCGACGGCGAAACCGCGCCAATCGTCGATTGCGCCGATCTCTGCATCCTCGCGCCCGGGCTGGTCCGGGTAGGTCTCGAGCGCCAGTGCGTAGACGTCGGGGAGCAGTCCTGGGCGAGCGGAGAGCGTCGTCACCTCGTGCCTGGGATCGCCTGGATCGGGCGCTCCGGGAACGTCGAGGGCGTAGCGAAGGTAGCGGAACGTCTCTTCGTACCCGCGCTCCTCGAAGAACATGACGACCTCCGGATGCTCCTCGGTCGTCCAGACCTCGAGCCCCGTCTTGCCGATCTCGCGCGCCGCCTCGGATGCCTCACGCCAGGTGGCCTCGTCGGCCACCGTAAGCCGAACCTCCGCCCAGGGAAGCCGTCGCTGGCCCGGGATTGGGCGCACGTACACCCCACGATTCTCGCGCGCGCCGTGGAGGTGTGACGCCTTTGGTACAGAGTTGGTACCCGCGCGTTACACCTCGAACGGCACGCTCCGCACGTGCCGTCGCTCACCCTCACCCGTCGTCAAGCGCTCGCAGTCGCGGCGCTCGCGCTGGCGGCGGTGTTTGCGGCGGCGCACTTTCTTGGCTCCTCGTCCGCGAGCGATTCCACGTCGTACGCGGCCGGTTCGACGACCTCGTCTGCGTCTACGCCCTCCACGAGCTCCGAGGACGACGACGCGGCCCCCGAGGGCTCCGCGAGCTTCGGAGCCACGGGCGCAGGCACGTCCGGTTCGGCTGGGGTGCCTGCGATCGTCGTCGTCGATGTCGCCGGGGCCGTTCGCAGGCCGGGCGTGTATCGCCTGCCGCAGGGCTCGAGGATCACGGATGCGATCGCGCGCGCCGGCGGGATGAGCGCCCACGCGGAGGCCGCATCGGTCGACCTGGCCGCACCACTCGCCGACGGCGAACAGGTGCTCGTTCCTGCTTCGGTCGCCGGCGCTGGGGCCGTAGCGGCGGCTCCGGCGGGCTCGTCTGCGGGGCCGTCGGCATCCGCTCCGGTCGACCTGAACACCGCCACGGCGGCGCAACTCGACGCTCTGCCCGGAGTCGGCCCGGTGACCGCCCAGAAGATCGTCGACTACCGCCAGCAGCACGGTCCGTATACGTCGGTCGACGACCTCGACGCGATCTCGGGGATCGGGCCCGCGAAGATCGCGAACCTCAAGGGGCTCGTGATCGCATGACCCTCCGGCCGGCCCCTGCTCACGTCTTCGCCGGCGCGATCGCGGTGGGGCTTGCCCTCGCGAATCTCCAGCGGGAGCATGGCCCGTTGCTGATCGCATCGGGGATCGTGGCCGCGGCGATCGCCGTGGCGGATCCTCCCGGCGCACGAATCGCTCTGCTCGCTGTCGTGCTGCTGCTCGGCGGCTGGTGGTGGGGTAGTGCCCGCCTCGATGCGGTCGACCGGAGCCCGATGCTTCCCGACGTCGGACTCGCGGGCCGGGCGACGCTCGTCGTGACGGCACCGGTGGTCGAGGGCCTGTTCGGCTCCCGAACCCAGGGTGAGGTCAGGACGTTCCGCGGCCGACCCGTGAACGAGCCCGTGCAGATCGAGTTCGGTCTCGGGCGCTCGCCGCCACAGGGTGCAATCCTCGATGCGCTCGTCCAGATCAAGCTGCCCGACGGCCCGAAGAACGGGTTCGACTACCGGACGTGGCTTCGGCGTCACGGCATTCACGTCATCGTCCAGGTCGACGACTGGTCGCAGGTCGGCGCTCGAGGTGGTTTCGGAGGGCTCACCGACCGGCTGCGGGCCTGGCTCGTTCGATCGATCGCGCCGGGGCTCGGCGGCGAGCGGCGGGCGGTCGTGGAGGGCATCGTGCTCGGCGAGGGGTCCGAGCTCTCGCCCGGTCTGCGCCAGGACTTCCAGGCATCGGGTCTCTACCACATCCTCGCCGTCAGCGGCCAGAACGTGGTTCTCGTCGCGGCGGGGGCGCTCATGCTCGCGTGGCTGCTCGGGATCAGCCGGTGGATCGGTGAGCTCGGTGCGCTGCTCGGAATCGGGGCGTATGTGCTCGCCGTCGGTCCACAGCCTTCGGTGATACGGGCCGGGATCGCCGGCGCGCTCGCCTCGTTCGCGTGGCTTTCCGGGCGCGCACGAGACTCGTGGCAAGCCCTCCTCGTGGCCGCGATCTTCCTGCTTGGCTGGAATCCGTACAACGTCTACGACCCGGGGTTCCAGCTGTCGTTCGCGGCGGTCGCGGCAATCTTCACGGTCGTGCCGCGGATCGCGAAGCGGCTCGAGTACACACCGTTGCCGAGAGGGCTTCGGATGGGCGTTGCGGTATCGCTCGGGTGCAGCATCGTCACTGCTCCGATCCTGTGGATCCAGTTCGGCTACCTCCCGATCCTCGGTGTTCCGGCAAACGCGCTTGCGGAGCCTGCAATGCCGGTGCTGCTCGGCCTCGCATTCCTCACGGCTGCGGTCGACCTGGTCTCGCCCGGGGCGGCCTCCGTCGTCGCATGGCTCAACGGCTGGGCCGCGTCGTACATCGCTCTCTGTGCCCGGGCGATCGGCTCGCTCCCGTTCGCCGAGATCCAGAGCGGCCGCGGGCTTGCGATTCTCATCGCGTTCGTCGTCCTCGCCTCATATGCGTGGTACCGGTGGCATCAGCCGCGGCTCGCACGGATTCCCGAAAGCGCGGCTCGCGAGCATGTCTAGGATCTCCGTCCGTCGGGTACCAGCGCGGTATGAACGACACATCAGAGAAGCTCGAGCTGCGTCACCCGGTCAGGAGCGTGCTTCACGAAGCGCATGTCCTCGCCGAGATCGAGAAGGCCGGCGATAGCCCGGAGACTCCGCTCCTCGCGATCGTGGGTGTGATGTCGGTCGTGCTGCCGATCGGAGCCGTGATGATGGTGCTCGCCTTCACCGCGGCCTGGCTCTTCGGCTGAACGCTGCTGCGCCCACGTCGGGAGCAGACCAGCCGGGGCCTGAGCGGTAGCGTGTGATCCGTGTTCACGATCGCCTACCGCCTGCTTTTCTTTGCCGCCAGGAGTCGGCGCGGACGGCGGTTGCTCGTGCTCGGTGCGTTGAGCGCGATGCGGCTCGCCCGGAACCCGCGCGCGCGGATGGCGTACGCCCAGGCCTGGCGGATCGCCACAAACCCGCGCACACGGAAGCAGGCCGGCACGCTTGTCCGCTCCGCTGCAAGCCGGGTGCGGCGGTAGCTTGCGCCGATGCCCGACGAGCTGAAGGGTTCCTATCTGATCGCCGGTACCGACCGGCCGAAGATCGACCGGGCGGTCGCCCGTCTCCGCGGACGGTTCGCCCCGGACGCGGTCGAGCTTCACCTCGCCTCCGAGCTCAGCGGGGAGTCCGCCGTCGCCGCCTGCAACGCGATGGGGCTGTTTGCGAGCGAGGGGCGGTTGATCGTCGTCGAGGGTGTCGAGGCGTGGAAGGCTGCCGACGCCAAGGAGATCGCCGGCTACCTGAAAGCACCGGCCCCGGCAACGACGCTCGCGCTCGTCGGCGGTGAGCTGAAGAAGGACTCTCCGCTCGCAAAGGCCGTGCAGTCCGGAAAGGGCGAGCTCCTGCTCTGGGATATTCCGCAGAAGGCACTTCAGCGGTGGATCTCGGAGCAGTTCGGCCTCCACGGCACGAAGGCCGAGCCGGAGGCCTGCCGCGCGCTGCTCGAGCTGGTGGGAGACGACGCCTACGAGTTGGCCTCCGAGATCGACAAGCTCTCGACCTGGGCGCACGGGGACCAGATCACGGCCGCCGACGTCGAACGCCTCGTCGCCGCTCGTGCCGAAACCACGAACTTCGCCCTTACGGACGCGTGGGGCGCCCGCGACGTCGAGGCTGTGCTCCAAGCCTCCGAGGGCTTCCTGGAACGTTCCGGTGAGCCACGCTCGAGGACGATCCCACGTGTTGCCGGGATCCTCACGAACCACGTCGCCCGCATCAGCCGGGCAAAGGCACTGGACGCGCAAGGCATCGCCGCCAAGGATGCCGCCGTCAGGCTCAAGGCGCATCCGTACTACGTCGGGAAGCTCTACGCCCAGGGCCGCAACTACGAGCGAGACGAGCTCCGTGCGGTGACCGTCCGCCTCGCTCGCCTCGACCACGCGCTGAAGGGCGGCTCGCGCCTGCCGGCAGACCTCGAGCTCGAACGCGCCCTGATCGAGATCACGGAGCCGGCACATTCGAAACCGGCTTCGCCCGGAGCGTAACCGACCTTGCCCCGGATTGCTCCCCGGGGCAGAACGCGGTCGACGCAATCGCTCCCCGGATCCGGATCGTGAGTACGTCGCGAGAGACGGTTGTCGTCGTCGACTACGACCCTTCCTGGCCGGCACAGTTCGAGCGGCTTTCGCGCTCAGGCTCTCGATGCGCTCGGCGACCTTCCGGCAGCCGTCGAGCACATCGGGAGCACCGCAGTGCCGGGCTGCGCGGCGAAACGGGTGATCGACCTCGACGTCGTCGTCGGCCGGCGGGGCGAGGTCGGCCGCAGACTCGAGGTCGTCGGCTACACGCACGAGGGTGACCTCGGGATCGCCGGGCGGGAGGCGTTTGCCGCTCCCCCCGTGGGCCCCGCCATCATCTCTACGTTGTCGAAGAGGAAAACGGTGCGCATCGCCGCCACCTCACGTTCCCCGACTACCTCCGATCGCATCCCGAAGCGGTGCGAGCCTACGGACAGTTGAAGCGGGACCTGGCGGCGGAGTTCGGCGACGACCGCGCGGGCTACACCGCTGCGAAGGGCGAGTTCGTCGCCCGAGTCCTCCGGCTCGCCGAGGCTGAAGCTTTCTGAGCAGCTTTCCAGGAGCCGTTCGGCCTCCTCACAGCCGGCCGCGTGACGCCGGAGCTCAACGCAGCTCGGCGTATTCGCCGGAAAGGAGCATCCACGATGTCGACCACGCAACTCCACGAGACCGGCACCGACGCCATCGTTCGCGACGCGGTCACTCGTTCCCTCGCGATCGTCGGCCTCGCCGCGGTCGCGCTGATTCACCTCCTCGACGCGCACGACACCTTTGTCGAAACGCCCTACAAGGGGTGGCTCTACGTCGCACTGATTGCCGCTTGTCTCGGTAGTGCCGTGACGCTCGCGCGCCGCAACGATCGCCGCGCGTGGTGGGCGGCACTGCTGCTGCCGCTCGGCGCGATGCTCGGCTTCGTCTACTCGCGCACGGTCGGTCTGCCGGGCGGGGCAGACGACATCGGCAACTGGTGGGAGACCCTGGGCCTCGCCTCGCTCTTCGTCGAGGGCGCCGTCGTCGTTCTCAGCAGCGCTGTCCTGGCCGCCGGCGCCGAGTTGACGGCGCTCGCCCCGGAGCCACGGCCGGCGGTTCGTCCAAAGCTCCAACGCAGCGTGAGGTGAGGTTGTCCGGTCCCTTTCGGCGAGCTGTGCCTCGGGGCGACACGCGGTAGCCTGAAGGATGTCCGAGCCGGCGCTGCTCTGGCTTTTGCTCCGCTACCCACATCCGGTCGCGATCGCCCGCCGCGTCAGTGCGTCGTCGCTCCACGAGGGGCTCAGGCGGCTCGAGGGCTCCGGTTATGTCTCGCGCCGGCGCGGTCTCTATGTCGTCACCGAACGCGGGCGCCACGCGCTCGAGTTCAGCCAGGCCGTCCAGATGAGCGTGCAGCGCGCGCTCTTGTGAGAGCGCGCCGCGTGGAATAGAGTCGCACTGTCCGAGGAGGCACAGATGCGGGAATGCAGGAGTTGCCGGTCGGGATTCGATGAACGCTTCCGATACTGCCCGTGGTGCGGGGCAGTCCAGCGTCTGAAGATCATCGAGTACTTCCCGGCGCTGCCGCTCCCCGGTGAAGACGAGACGAAAGGGCTTCGCGTCTCGCGCTACCTCGAGGCCCCGGGCCACGTCAGGTTCAGCATCTGGAACATCGCCGAGGTAGAAGGTGCAGTGTCGATCGACGAGGCGGAAGCCTTACGCCTTGCTTCCTTCCTGAGACGGACAGACCCGGGCGCAGGCCGAAGCCGGTTCGTCGATCAGCTGCGGCTGACGGCAGACGCCCTGCTCCGACCACGCAGCTGAGCCTCGCCGGAAGCCGTGGCGCCGCGTTGCCCACGGGAAGCTGAGAGACCCTCGGCGTCTCCCGCTTGCGGGCACTCTGCTGTCTCGCTTGACTGCGAGCGTGGTTCGAGTCGAGATACGCGAGGCAACGGCCGGGGACGCCGACCGGATGGCCACGATCTACACCCTCGCGGCCCGAGCGGCGTGGGCTGACTTCATTCCCGGCGTCGGCGCTCTCGAGGCGGAAGGTGACCGGTTTGCTGCTGGCCTCGCAGAACCGGGCGCCACGACGCTTGTCGCGGAGTGGGGAGCGGAGGTCGCCGGGTTCGCCGTGATCCTCGTTCCCAGCAAGGAGCCGATCCCGGGCGCGGGCGAGCTTGACATGCTCTACACGCATCCGGAGCTCTGGGGCAAGGGGGCAGGGCGGGAGCTCCTGCAGGCCGCAGTTGAGAGGCTTCGCGCGCTCGGCTGCACCTCTGGTGTGCTGTGGACGGCCGAGGCGAATCGTCGTCCGCGCCGGATCTACGAGGCCGCCGGCTGGCAGCCCGACGGGACCCGGCGAACCCGCGAATGGCGCGGCTCCACGTTCGAGGAGTTGCGGTATCGACGCGACCTGCCGGCTGATCGAGCGGCTTCGGGCGCGTGACACTGCGGGCCGGGTGCGGCCGCGCCCAGGAGCTGTCGAAGTCGGGGACATCGTCCGACGCGATGTCGGGATCGGGGGTCGGAGTTGTGACGTGCGCCAGCGCTCGCGACTGACGGCTGATCGGATGTCAGCCGACCTGCTCGTGGAAGGCGAACTTCGTGACGATGCCGGCGCGGACAGCCGCCTTCCCCGAGGCGCTCTGCGCCGGGGTGGTTCCGTTGTAGAGCGTCACGAACCAGTGGCCCGGAGGGACGTTGGTGAGAAGCGCGTACCCGTTGGCGCCCGTCTTCCCGCAGCTTCCCTCGACCGCGCTTGTCGCCGGCGCCTTTTTTGCGCTCGCGCAGACCTTCAGTCCCTTTGCCGGCTGTCCTTCGGCCGTGACGGTGACGCCGATGCTGCCACCGTGCGACGCCGACGCCGCGTTGGCGCCCGTTGCCGTCAGGAAGAGGCTCGCGAGTGTGAGAAACAGAATCGAGAACGTCCTTGCGTGCATGTTTGGTTCCTTTCTGTTTGCCGCGACTTCGAGCGCCGACGGCCCCGCCGAGCCGGCACCGGTCACGGAGGGCGTTCGCGGTCATTTCGGGGCCATGTCGCCTTGTTGAAGGTTCCGCAGTCGTCTAGCCGCGGGGCTCGCAGTGGAACTGCTTGGAGAGCTTCGTCAACTCGACCGTCGTCGCGCGCTGCGTGGCCGCGGAATGCGTCTTCGCCCACTTCTCATAGGCCGCACCGAGAGAGGCGCCCTGCTTGTGTGTGCACACGGGGAGGCCGGTCCGGGCCGAGGAATGCCCCCAACCGGTCGGGGCGATGCTCAGCGCGCATGCGGTCAACACGACCGGTACGACCGCGCCTCTCACAATCAGAACACGAATCACGTTCTCTTTGGCTCGGAGGTTCAACAGCCTTCTCCGTTGTTGACCGTGTGGAAGACAACCTTTTCGGTGCCCCGCTTGTACGAGAACCCACAGATGGATGTGTTGGCTACGGTGTCGCCGAACGTCCAGCCTGCCGGGGTCGGCGCGTCGTTCTTGCCTGCTTTCGCGAGGAGCTTCTTGGCGGCCGAGCAGCTCACGCCCGTCGCCTTGATCCCCAGGTAGGTCACCGACTGGTCTGCTGCCTCGTTGAAAGTCAGCGAGCCGCAGGTGCTCGTCTTCACCTTCGCGGCTCCGGCCACCGAGGCAAGGACGAAAAGCGCGACCATAAACCCGGCCGTCAAGAACGGCCGTACCCCCTTCGGGAACCCTGTCCTCGCGCTGCGAATGTCGAGCATTTCTCTCCTTTCGGGCTGATCTCGGGGATCTCACGCCTCCGGCCTGGTTGCCGCGAACCCTCGCTCCCCTGGGGTTGTCTCCCTGCAAGCCGGAGCGCCGATCGAGCATACGAACACGGCGTGAGATCAACGTCACGCGGGCCTCGTACGAGCGATTCCGACCGCAGCATGAGATCCCGGCCCCTGGACGCTAACTCGCCTTGATGGGCGATCCGAGCGGCACAACCGCTGCCTGGGCCAGCGTCTCGCTCTGCCGCCTGAGCAAGTGTTGCAAGTCACAAAGTGCGGGCGGCCTTTTAGCTTGCAACACAAGCGGCTTTCACGGTCCGAACCTCAGGGCGGGCGCAGGCGCCAGTGCGCCGCTGTGCACTCCGAGTGATGCGGCTAAGGAGCCCGCGCTGGGTACGGCGCGAAGCTGGCGGTGCGGCCGGGCGTATCTCCATCGCGGCCCTCTATGACGCCGCGCACGAGCTGGCGAAGCTCATCCAACACGACGGGTTCGCCTTCGGTTGTTGTCGCACCGTTGTTGTAGATCTCCCAGCTACGGCCGCCATCGTTCAGAACCACGTCGATCCAGTCGCCTGCTTCCGAGGTCTGGGTCTCGCCAAGCCAGATGGTCAGCTCGGCGGTGCGATCTTCGACAGCCCTCCGCTCGGCGGCTGACCGGAGCGTAAGAACGGCCCCGCGGGTGCCGAAATGCTCTTCTTCGCCGCCGGGGCCTGGCGACCGCAGTTCGAGGGAAACGGCGTCGAACGGGATCAAGTCGTCGACCGTCTCTCTGATGAGACCGATGAGGATGACGGCGAGCCGCGTGAGATGGACGCTTGAGGCTCCTTCAGACACAGACGACTATCGGCAACTCGGACTCCAAGGGCAAGGCCGCTGAGTTGCGCGAGGGGTCGCGACTACACCCCGGAGAAGCCAGGATGCTATCTCCCTAACATCCATATGTGGCCGGGTGGGTTCGTCTCGCGCAATTCCGTAAACAGGTCGAGGCGCACTTCAGGTTTCTTCTGGAGCACGGCTTCGCTGGCCCGGTTGTTGACGATGACACTGTCGAGTACGTTGCCGAGGCATTTTCCGTCGAGGTCATCTACGGCGGCCACCAGCACGAGCTTGTGACGACGATCTCGGCGATGAACCTGCGCGCGGGCCTTTCGTGTCTGCACGTCGAGGCTGGCCTTGGCTTTGCGCAAGCCGTCGGGGGTATTGCGCGCTCGCGTCACTCGCTCGAAAAGACTGTCCGCTCTCAGGCAGTTGCGTTGGTGGCGCTCCTGCCGTATTTCGCGGCACCCGCCTTTGAGGCGCTCATGACCACCTGCCACGGGAGGTAAGTCCGCTCGATCGCGCCAGTCTTCAAAAGGTACGCCTGACGATTTCGTCGTGCGTCATGGCGAATCTGGCGGGATCGGATCCTGCGTGCCGATTCGTCGAAGCCAATGTTCCTGAGACTCACGCTGGAGCCGTTCTCGCTCCATGCGTCGCTCTGCAAAGAACGCCGCATAGATCGTGATGAACAAGAACATCGGGAACAACATGAGTCCCACAACGCCGCGTCCAACGCTCTTCGGGACGCCAAACCCCCCCGATGCAGAGGACCGACCTCGTCAACACATAAAGCGAAAAGCCGACTCCCACCACGACTGAATAGATCTTCACGTCGTCGAGCAGCCGAGACACGAGCGGCCCGACAAGCCCAAGCGTCGCGAAAACTGCGACGGTCAATCCCGATGCGATGCTTCCGGGAATAGATTCACCGCCCAGCCTGCGAGCAGTGTCACACCGACGATGCGGAGTCCATGCCGTCTCAGCATGCCAACCCCAGTATCGCCTAGGTTCGGAGGCAGGGCGTCCGCCCGCGCGACTGTTCGCGAGTACCGCCTGAGGGCCGACGGATTCGTCGTGGGTTAGCTTCGCGACAGGTACTGGAGGTCAAGGCTGTCGGAGTGACCGGCCCAGTGAAGCGAGAACCGCCAGCACCCAGGAGTGGGAAGGCTGATGAGCGACGGGCCGGGTCCACCCTTGATCGTCCTTTGGACAGGTCGCCCGAGTGCCTGCGTGCCGTTCATACGTTGGGCAGAAATCCGAAGCGACGCGCGCCACGTGTAGGGAACGCGAGACACCCACAGGATCTTGTTGTTGTGATCAAGGGCGGCGGGCTCCTCGAGCGGATAGGCGAAGAGGATCGCGACGATGTTCCCCGATCGTCCAAGCGCGTGCGGTGGTCGGGCGATCGCTGACTGGCTGAATCCAGAATGCGCCCAAGTCGGAAGCAGTCCGTGCTGAACGGCCGGGCTGCAAGGAGGCGCTGTCGCCGAATCGCCGCTCGCTGAGTCGGGAATCAGCGAGAAAGCGCAAATCGCGAGCCCAAGCCCGAAAGCCACCCGCGCGATCCGGAGCGCGTTCACTGCCTGAACCGTAACCGGTGACATCACGGCGAGTTGCGCCAGGGCGCGCGAATGGCCTCCGAGCAGAACTACTGCGCCTCGTCGACGGCGGCAGCTTTGAGGACCGCCGCGGCGACCTGTCTCGCCTGCTCGGCGGTCAGCTCGACGGGATCGCCCTCGCGTGTCACAGCTTTCACAGTGATGCCCCCCTCCTCGATCGAGATTCGAACGTCATCGACACGCCAATCCGACGGAGACTCAGAACTCAGGGCGGTTGTGATGCACTAGTTCGACGTTGTTGCCGTCTGGGTCGAGGACGAACGCGGCGTAGTACCCGGCGTGGTAGACAGCGCGCACGCCCGGCGCGCCCATGTCGCGATAGCCAACGGCGGTAGCGGTGCGGTGGAAAGCCTTGACGGTCGCGTCGTCCGGCGCCGGGAACGCGAGATGCATCTCCGCCGTCGGCTTCCCCGCGATGATGGAGAACAAGCCGGTGACCCCAGTAATCTGCGCCCGGTCGGCCGAAACGCGGCTGACGCGGAACCCCGCGATCGGCGCGATCGTCTCGTAGAAGAGCTGCGACGCCTCGATGTCGGCGACGCGGATCCATAGGTGGTCGACCCAGCCACCCCGGCGCACGGCACCGTGATGGACAGCCTCCACGCTGTTGCCGTCCGGATCGAGGAGGAACGCGCCGTAGTAGTCCTCGCGGTACTGCGGCCGGGGCCCCGGGACGCCGTTGTCGCGGTAGCCAGCCTCAGTCCCCGCCCGCCAGAAAGCGTTCACGTGCTCGCGGGACGGCGCGACAAACGCGATGTGCAGGCCTCGCGTCGAGGGCTTCGAGGCCATCATGCTCGTCCCGACATCTGCCAACGCAATCGCGAAGTCGTCCCACTCGACATAGCTCCTGCTGCGCACCGAGATCCCGATCTCAAGCGTCCGCAGTACGAGCTCGTAGAAAGCCTCCGACGCCTCGCGATCAGGGACGCGGATTGTCACGTGGTCGAACACAGTCTCGAATCGTAATGACGTCTCTCCCGGGCGAACAGGCGGATGCACCCCTGGCTGCGCCAGTGTGTCTCACAGACGCCTGAGCGTGACCCGGCGCTCGGTATCGTCGACGCGTGGCTGAAGAGGCTCTCAGCGCGCACGGCATATCGCCGGTTCTCGGCGACATCACGCAGGAGCAAGTGGACGCCATCGTCAACGCGGCGAATGAGTATTTGATCGCAGGCGGTGGTGTGGATGGTGCGATCCACGAAGCGGCGGGCGAGGAGGAGCTGAGCGCCGCCTGCGCCAAGCTGGGCGGCTGCGATGTCGGTGATGCGAAGGCGACTCCGGGCTTCGCGTTGTCGGCGCGTTTCATCTTCCACGCGGTCGGTCCTCGCTGGTCGGGCGGCGGGAACGGTGAGCCTCAACTGCTCGCGTCGTGTTACCGCCGATGCCTGGCTCTCGCCGACGAACTTGGCGCGCGATCGCTCGCCTTTCCAGCGATCTCAACCGGTGCTTTTGGCTTCCCGCCCGATCGTGCCGCTCAGATTGCGGTCGCCACGCTCCTCGGAACGTCTACGTCGGTATCGAGCGTCCGCCTCGTCGCGTTCGACCATCAGACGCTGGCGCTCTACGAACGACTTCTCCAGACAGCATGACGCTGAGCTGCGCGAGTGTTCGCGTATGACGTCCGCTGGGAGGCTGTTTTGACGACAATGAAAGCATGCTGTGGTTCGAGAACCCGTACGGCGAGCATGGGCTGAGAATCGATTCGGCGCTGAGTCGAGACGAGGCAGAGCAGATGCTGGCGACGGGAGATCGTCGTCGTATCGGAAACGGCTCAGGTGCGTTCCAGCTTCGGATCAAAGTCAGAAACGGGGACGTCAAGATCCAGCCGTGGGAGGCAGGGATCGACGATCCTCGAAATTAGGGTGTTCCACGGGACTCTTGATGGGGTCGAAGGCGGCACGCGGCTTTTGGGCGGCTTTCGCAACCACTTTCTGATTCGTGCTTTGTTCGTTCCGATCACGCTGGTACTCGTGATCGGGTCGTGGGGCGTCACGATCGGCGTATTGGCTACTACGAGCCAGTCGGTCAGCCATATGTTCCTCCTGCTGCTCTTCTCCGCGATCTGGACGCTCGCGGCGGCGATTTTCTTCGTGCCCGGACTCGGGCCTGGCAGCCCAGGAAGAATCGGGGTTGAGACGCGACGCTGGCTCGACCGGGTTCTGACCTCCACGGACGAATAGCAAACCCCCGCGGGCGTAGGAACGCCGGGCTGCGCGAGCGCCCTTACGCCCGACCCTCAACCCACCGCGAGAAACGAGCGCGCTAGCTCTTCGGTGAAGCGAGCCGCGCGGCCTGCGACTTCTTGCGGGCGCCCGTGTTCCGGTGGAGCGCGCCGCGAGAGACGGCTTTGTCGATCCAGCGCACGAGGTTGCGGTGCTCGGAGGCGATCTTGTCGGCATCGCCGTCGGTGACGGCGGTCGAGAGACGCTTCGTGAGCGTCTTGATCGTCGACTGATAGCGCAGGTTCTCGAGCCGCTCGGCGGCGGCTGTGCGGATGCGCTTCTTCTGTTGCTTGATGTTTGCCATGGATTCGTAGAAATGCCCGCTCGGGCGGGCTCGCAGATGGTAGCAAGCCCGCGGCGCCAGACCGGCCGCGTCACCCTCGGCGCGTATCGTCGCAGGACGTGACCGCGGCCGAAACCCACGGGCCAGGCCCCGGCGACGCATCGGGCGTGCCGATGGCGAGCCGCCGGCGGATCGCCCGCTCGACCGCCATCTTCGCGGTCGCGACCGCGCTCTCGCGCGTCTTCGGCCTGATCCGGGAGATCGTGGCGGCGTACTACTTCGGGGCGGCCGGGAAGATCAATGCGTTCACGATCGCGTTCCAGATCCCGAACCTGATCCGGGCGCTCGTCGCCGACGCGGCGCTCTCCTCCGCGTTCGTCCCGGTCTTCAGCGAACTGATCGAGAAAGGGGAGCGCCGCCGGGCCTGGCGGGTCGCCTCGACGCTCTTCTGGTTGATGCTGCTCGGGCTCACCGCGCTCTCGGCGCTCTTCATCGTCGTCGCGCCGTACGTGATCGGCGTCTTCGGAGACCCCGGCGGCGACCGTTCGCTCGCGGTCGGCCTCTCGCAGGTGCTGTTCCCGATCGTCGCGCTGCTCGGCGTCTCCGGGATCGTCGTCGGAATCCTCAACACCTACAACCACTTCACCGTCCCCGCGCTGTCGCCGGTCGTCTGGAACGTGGCGATCATCGTCGGGATCGTGATCGGCGTGCCGCAGGCGACGCACATGAACGCCGAGCTGTACATCTACGCCGGCTCGATCCTCGCCGCCACGGTCATCCAGACGCTTCTCCCGTTCCCCTGGCTCTACGGGCTCGAGCACGGTGAGGAGCGCCTGCGCCTGCTCATCGACTGGCGCGACCCGATGGTCAAGCGCACGTTCGTGCTGATGGTCCCGGTCACGCTCGGGCTCGGCCTGATCAACGTCAACGCGGTGATCGACCAGATCTTCGCCTCACGGCTCGTCGACGCGACGCTCGCCCCGACCGCGATCCAGAAGTCGTTCCTCGTCTACATGCTGCCGCAGGGGATCTTTTCGGTCGCGATCGCAACCGTGCTCTTCCCGACGCTCTCGCGGCTCGCCACGCGCGGCGACATGGACGGCTTCCGCGACACCCTCGGTCGTGGCCTGCGGCAGATCGTCTTCCTGCTCGTTCCCGCAAGCGTCTTCAGCGCCGTCCTCGCCGAGCCGATCATCCGCCTCCTCTTCCAGAGGCACGCCTGGACGCCCGAGCAGACGCCCGTCGTCGCCGCGTGCCTCGCCGCCTTCAGCGCCGGGCTCGTCTTCAACGGCGCGATGCTGATGCTGAACCGAGGCTTCTTCAGCCTCCAGGAGAACTGGATCCCGACGGTCGTGGCCCTGGCGAACCTCGGGCTGAACGTCGCGCTCGATCTCGTCTTCTACCGGGTCGGAGCGTGGGGGATTCCGCTCGCGACGGCGGTCGTGAACATGTTCGGGACGGCCGCGCTGCTGATCCTGATGCGCCGGAAGATCGGAGGGATCGAAGGACGTCAGACGCTGTCGGTGTTCGTGCGCGTGGTGATCGCCTCGGCCGTCGTCGCCGCCGTTTCGTTCGGGGTCTGGTACGGGCTCGACTCGCTGCTCGGCCGTTCGCTCGGCGGGCAGATCGTCTCGCTGACCGCGGCGCTCGTCGCCTCGACCGCCGTCTATCTCGGGCTCTGCCGCCTCCTGCGCGTGCGCGAGCTCGACGCCCTGCGCGGGCTGATCAAGCGCCGCGCCGGCTGAGCCATCCGCCGGCGCGGCACAAGACGGCGAACCTCAGGCAACCGCCAGTTCACGGGAACGCAGCGCGGCGTCGACAGCCTCGGTTGCCGCCGCCATCCGCCCGGCGTGGGCCCCCCTCACCACGATGTAGGGCACGCCGGTCTCCTGTACGTGACGGAGGTAGCGCTCGTACATCTCGCGGCGGTGCGGTCCGTCGACACGGATCCCGACCTCGTCCTGCCTGAACGGCGTATCCGGGTCGCAGAGGATGTAGAGGTCGTACTCGCGGCCCTCTGCGGCGGCGTCGACCTCGGACGAGCGCTCGCCGAGATAGGTCTCGTGGAAGAGCCCCGTCGTCCAGGCGTTCGTGTCGCAGAAGATCACGCGGTCGGCGAACTGCGCGAGGAAGTCCTCGTACCAGTTCTGGAGATTCGCGATCTCGACGAACTCCTCCGTCCGCCACGTTCCCCAGTCGGTCGGGTCGCCCGCGCGGTACCAGGAGTACATGTGGCCCACCTCGGGGTTCCAGACCGTTCCGTACCGTTCCGCCAAAGCCCGCGCGAGCGTCGTCTTGCCGCTGCTCTCGGCACCGAGCAGGCACACGCGCTTCACGTAGTGGCCACGCGCCCCGCCTCGCAGGAAGGCCATGTTCGCGAGCGGGTCGCGCCGGATCCGCGTGCCGCTGATCGGGAACGTGCGCCGCCGGCGGTCGACGAGGACATGGTCGCAGCCCATCGCCTTCGCCCACGGGTCTCCGTAGCTCTCCGAGGTGAAGCAAACGTCCGGCCTTCCGCCGAGCACCCGGATCGTCTCGGCCGCCCAGCCGGGGCTGTCCTCGCTCGAGAGCCCGACCGCGTCCTGGTCGAGCAGCACGACGCGCACCCCGGGGAAGGCCTCCTCGATCCACCGCTTGCGGAGCTCGCCCGGAATCGACTCCGACGTCCGGCAGACGACGATCACCGTGACCTCCCCTGCACGGCCCACCGCGGTATCGATCAGGTGCCGATGCCCGGAGTGGAACGGATGGAACTTGCCGATCACGACACCGCGGTTCCAGTGCTGCTGCTTCTGCACCGAGAGCGCACGCCTCCAGTCGCGCCAGCCCTTCACGCACATCGCCGCGAAGATCACGTAGAGCACGCCCGTGAGCGGCAGCGACTTGACGAAGTAGAGCGGGATGTAGATCGCGTCCGCCGCGATCCAGATCGCCCAGTTCTCGATCTGCTTTCGCGCCTGCATCCACGAGGCGGCGAGGCTCAACGCGGTCGTGACGGCATCGGCGACCGGCGCCGCGTCATCGATCGAGCGCAGATACACGAGCAGGCCCCAGCTCGCGGCGACCGTGAGGGCGCCGAGCAACGCGGCCTCGCCCACCCCGATTCGCACGATCGGCCGCGGTGCGCGGCCCCGGCGGCCGCGGAGCCACCACCACCAGCCGAAGATCCCGAGCCCGATGAAGACGATCTGCAGCGCGCTGTCTGCGAAGAAGCGCGCGTTCGCGAAGAGCACGAGGTAGAAGACGCCGTTCACGATCCCCGCCGGGAAGTTCCAGATGCTCTGCCGGACGAGCAGCCAGACGGATGCGGCTCCCGTCACGAACCCGAGCGTCTCGGTCGTCGAGAACGGAAGGCTCCCGGTCGCGGAGCCGGCGATGAGGAACGCAGACGCGAGCGTGCCGACGATCCAGTCCCTGCTTCTCGAGAGATGTGCGAGGTAGGACACCTCGACCTCCTTGTTGGTTTCCGCCGGTTCGGCGGTTCGCCCGGAATGGGCCAGGGAGCTCGATCAGGAACGCCCCCTATGTGCTGTTCGCCACAAAGATAGCAAGTTTTCGCCTAAAAGGCAAAAACTAGCTCGAGGTGCACGCGCCGTCGCCCGCGTGGGGAGCGACGGCAAGCAACCAGAAGCTCGAAAGCGGGTGGACTGTCCAGCCGAGAGCCTTGAACCGCGCCGCCACGGGCGCCTCGAACGCCGTGCTGAACACGATGTAGAAGACGCCGGCCTTGTAGGCCTCCGGCAGCGTGTTCTCGGACGAGAGGTAGAAGACCCGGCGACTGCGATTCGGGCCGTAGAGCAGGTAGTTCGGATCGTCGGGCCCCATGACGGCGCCCACGCAGGCATCGGCCGGGACGAGCCGCTCGTAGGCTGCGTCTGCCGGCGCGACCGAGGCATTCGAGACGTAGTCGAGAGCCTGGGCCTGGGTCATGTGCCACGGGTGCCCGGCGGCGGAGTGGTACGGCTTCTCGCGTTCCTGCTGGAGGCCGACGACGGTCGTCGCGGTTGCGACGACGAGAAGCGCGGCGGCCGCGATCCGATTGCCGAGGACGACGGCGAACACGGGCGCCTCGAGGACCGCGGCAATGACGACGAAGCGAATGTTCAGCGGGTCGTAGTGGCCGAGCAGCGCGAGCAGGATCAGGAACAGCGGCACGGATGCCGCGAGAACTCGAAGCTCGGGTCGCCCGGGCCGCAGCGCGACGAGGATCGGAACGCCGAGGAGCATGAGCGCTCCGACCGGCCCGAACGCCGATTCGTCCTCGTTTGCGTACCGGCTGACGCTGCCCCCGAAGCCGCCGGTATGAACCGGGAGGTGGATCAGCCTGGCCACGAACGCGAGCACGGCCGCCGCTCCGATCACGATCAACGGCGCCGCGAGCGGCACCCCGCCCGCAGCCGCCTGCTTGCCCGCGCGCCGCGGGCCGCCGCGGCGCAGGCCGTCTGCCCCGGCAACCACGGCGGCGAGCAGTGCCAGAACAGTGAGCTCGGTCAGCAGCCGGTGGGAGACCACCGAGCGGTCGAGCATCCGGTAGAGGTAGTGGAGGGCTGTGTTGGCGCTCCTTGGGAACCCCGGAGCCTCGAGGAGCCCGGAGTTCCCGGTGGGACCTCCGCCGGGATCGCCCGTGTGCCAGAGATTGAGGGCGTATCCCCAGATCCCGACCAGCAGACCGGCAGCGCCGCCCGCGATCAGGCGGACCACGGCGCGCCGTCCGCGGATGAGCGCGAGCAGGAGGATCAGAGGCAGCACGAGGACCACTGTCAGCTTGACCCCGATTCCCACGCCGAGCGCCGCGCCTGCCAGGAGCTCCTCGGTCCGGCTTCCGCCGAGCAGCAGGCACACGGCGACGGCCGGAAAGGAGGCTGCGAAGAGGTCGTTCTGGGCGGTCGTCGCCTCGAAAGTGACAAGCGAGAGCGTTGCGAGCAGGAATGCGCTGCAGGCAGCCGGCCGCGCGCTGAACCCAAGACGTCTTGCCGTTCCGTAGACCGCGGTCAGGGACGCGAGCAGGGCGGTGTACTGCGGCAGCGCGAACAGCGAGCCCTTCCTCGTCGCTGCGAAGAGGAAGAGAATCGTCTGTTCGGCGACCGGCTGGTATTCGTTGAGGCGGCCCGTCGGCGCATTCGGAATCCAGAAGACCCCGCCGTGCTGGGCCCAGGCCGCGGCCCTCGCCAGGTGGTAGGTGAGCGAGTCCCAGTTGTTCGGCGGCACCGTGACCGCGAGCAGCAGTTCGTACCCGAGCAGGACGAGCGCGCCGAGTAGGAAGAGCGCCGTCTCCGGGCGCGCGAGCACCTGGCCGAGGGCCTCCCGGGCTGCGGCTGTCGGCGGCGTGGGCCGGCCGCGGGCCCACCACCACCCGAGCGAGGCGGCGAGGAGTGTCCCCTCGGTCACTGCAAGCCCGGCCTGAGTCACCTCGCGAAAGGGCGACAGCGCGAGCACCGCTCCGACCATCGCGACGACGAGCGCGAGATAGGCGGCCAGAAGCGTGGAGACGAGACTCGACAGCCGAAGCCCGACCGCGGCGAGGACAGCCGTGGCCACCGGCAGCAGGAGGATCAGTACGGCGAGCAAGCGGCGAGTCTCTCAGGCGGCTCGGCTCGACCTCGGAGCGTGCCTCCTTCCGGTTCGGCCTCCGGCGCTGGTTCTTCGGCGGCACGCCCGCGGAACCCAGCCGATCGCCCGACGCCGGCGGTCCAGTCCGGGCCCGTCGGAACGGCTCGCGGCTACCATCGCCGCCAGGCATGGACCAGCAGCACATCCGCAATTTCTCGATCATCGCGCACATCGACCACGGCAAGTCGACGCTCGCCGACCGCATCCTCGAGCTGACGCACGCCGTGGCCCAGCGCGACATGCGCGCGCAGGTGCTCGATTCGATGGATCTCGAGCGCGAGCGCGGGATCACGATCAAGGCACAGGCGGTGCGCGTCGGGTGGAAGGGCCACCAGCTGAACCTGATCGACACGCCGGGGCACGTCGACTTCACCTACGAGGTCTCGCGCTCCCTGCAGGCCTGCGAGGGCGCGCTGCTCGTCGTCGACGCGGCACAGGGAATCGAGGCGCAAACGCTCGCAAACGCCTATCTCGCGATCGAGAACAATCTGGAGATCGTCCCGGTGGTGAACAAGATCGACCTGCCGCAGGCCGATCCGGACGGCGTCGCGATCCAGCTCGCGGAGCTCCTCGGCGACGATCCCGCCCGGGTGCTCCGCATCTCCGCGAAGACCGGGATCGGGGTCGAGGACGTGCTCGATGCGGTGGTCGAGCGGATCCCGGCGCCGTCAGGCGATCTCGCGGCGCCTGCGCGTGCGCTGATCTTCGACTCGTCCTACGACCAGTACCGGGGAGTGCTCGCGTTCGTGCGCGTCGTGGACGGTTCGTTCCATCCACGCGAGGACCTCCGCGCGATGGCACTGGGAACGCGTTTCGAGGCGCAGGAGATCGGCGCGATGTCTCCGGTGATGGCTCCACTGCAGGAGCTCGCCGCCGGTGAGGTCGGCTACGTGATCACCGGCTTGAAGGAGGTTTCCGAGCTCCGCGTCGGAGACACGCTCACGACGGAGACGAGGCCGGCAACCGAGGCGCTGCCGGGATACAAGGAGGTCAAGCCGATGGTGTTCGCGGGCCTCTTCCCGACGGACTCCGACAGCTATCCGGAGCTACGCGACGCGCTCGAGAAGCTGAAGCTGAACGACGCAGCGCTGTTCTACGAGCCGGAGACCTCCCAGGCGCTCGGCTTCGGATTCCGGTGCGGCTTCCTCGGGCTGCTCCACATGGAGATCGTGCGCGAGCGCCTCGAGCGCGAGTTCGACCTCGACCTGATCGTCACCGCGCCGACGGTCGCCTACCGTGTGCGCGCCCAGAACAGCACCGTCTGGAAGGAGGTGCACACCCCATCGGACATGCCCGATGCGGTCGACGAGGTAGAGGAGCCGTACATCAAGGCCCAGGTGATCGTCCCGAAGGAGTTCGTCGGCGCGGTGATGGAGCTCTGCAACGACCGGCGGGGCCGGTTCGACCACCTCGAGTACCTCTCCGAGGACCGAACGCTCCTGACCTACGAGCTGCCGCTGGCCGAGATCGTGCTCGACTTCTACGACGCGCTCAAGTCGCGCACCCGCGGCTACGCGAGCTTCGACTACGACTACATCGGGTTCCGACCCGGGACGCTCGTCCGCGTCGACATCCTCGTCGGCGGAGAGCCCGTCGATGCGCTCTCGCTCGTGATCCACCGCGATTCGGCCTACGACCGCGGACGCGCCCTTGTCGACCGCCTGCGCGAGGAGATCCCGCGTCAGATGTTCGACGTCGCGATCCAGGCGGCGATCGGATCCCGTGTGATCGCCCGGGAGACCGTGAAGGCGCGACGGAAGGACGTGATCGCGAAGTGCTACGGCGGTGACATCTCGCGGAAGCGGAAGCTCCTCGAAAAGCAGAAGGAGGGTAAGAAACGGATGAAGCAGGTGGGCGGGGTCGAGGTGCCGCAGGAGGCATTTCTCGCGGTGCTCAACCTGAACGAAGGCGGCAAGCGCTGATCGCCCGCGGCGCCCCGCACCTCTACGTTCATCTTCCGTTCTGCGCCCATCGCTGCGGGTACTGCGACTTCGTGACCTCGGTCGGTCGTCGAGCCGACCACGCCGGTTACGTCGATGCGCTGGTCGCCGAGCTCGAGCTGGAGCGTGGGCTTCTCGCGACGCCGCTCGACACGATCTTCCTCGGCGGCGGAACGCCGACGTTCACCGAGCCCGGTGCTCTGGGGAGGCTGCTCGAGGCGCTGCCCGATGCGGCCGAGGTGACGGTCGAGGCGAATCCGGAAACGGTGAGCGACGAGCTCGCGGCCCTGCTGCGGGCCAACCGCGTCACCCGTGTCTCGCTGGGAGCGCAGAGCTTCCAGCCTGCGCTGCTCGAGGTGCTCGATCGCGTTGCCTCCCCGGATGACGTCCGGCGCGCGGTCTATCGTCTCCGTGATGCCGGATTTGACAACATCTCTCTCGATCTCATCTACGGGATCCCTGGCCAGAGCCCCGCCGACCTCGCAAGCGACCTCGCCGAGGCCTTGGCGCTCGAACCAGAGCACATCTCCGCCTACGAGCTGGAAGCGAAACCGGGCACTCGCTTCACGCACGCCCACGGAGCCGAGCTTGCACGCCAGGCCGAGTCGATGGAGTCATATTTCGAGCTGGTCGTCGAGACGCTGACTCGCGCCGGATTCCGCTGGTACGAGACCGCGAACTTCGCTCGCCCCGACCCGCGGTCGCGCGACCTGCGATCGCGGCACAACCTCGGCTACTGGCTCGGTCACGACTACCTCGGCCTTGGCGTGGGCGCTGTCTCGACAATCGAGAATCGGCGCTGGCGGAACGCACCGTCGGTTCGGGGCTACGTCGATGCCCTCCTGGCGCGTGGGCGGCCGCCTCGCGAGCTCGAGGAGCTGTCGGACGGCATCCGTGAGACCGAGCGGGTCATGCTCGGGCTGCGTCTCGATGAGCCGGTGACCGTCGAGGCCGGCGAACGCATGCTCGATCAGGCGGGTCTTGAGCGTCTCGAGCGGCTTGGCCTCGTCACACGAAACGGCGACACCGTCGCGCTGACCCCACGCGGGCGCTTCCTCGGGGACGACGTCACCGCAACGCTGCTTGCCTGATTCGCTCGTCCACGTGCGTGGCCGGTCGGACCGCATGGTGCAGGCCGCCGCCCGACTCGCCTACCATGGCCTGATGAAGCGGGCGATCGCGCACTCCTCGGGACCGGCCGGCCGCCGGTGCTCGTGACGAGCACGGTCGAGTTGTCCGAGCGGCAGCGGGAGATCCTCGCGCGGGTCGTGGAGGAGTACGTCGCGACGAGTGCCCCGGTGGGCTCGCGGCTGCTCGTCGAACGAAGCGACGTCGGGGTGTCCTCCTCGACGGTGCGCGCCGAGCTCGCCGAGCTCGAACGCCTCGGTCTGCTCACGCATCCGCACACCTCGGCGGGCCGCGTGCCGACGGAGACGGGCTACCGCATCTACGTGGATGCACTGCTTGCACGCCGCGAACGCCGACCGGACGGGTTCGCCCTCGAGCTCACGACCAGGAAGGCGGAGGTCGACGAGGCGCTACAGGTCACCACCGAGACGCTCTCGCAGGTCACTCGCCTGCTCGCGCTCGTCTCGGCGCCCCCGCTCGAGGCCGCGACGGTGCGTCACGTCGACGTGCTCCAGCTACAGCCGAACGTGGTGGTGGTCGTCGTCATCACCTCGACCGGCGGGGTGACGAAGCAGCGCTACTCCTTCGACGAACCGCTCGATCCGGGGCTCGTCACGTGGGCAGGTGACTACCTGCGCGAGCGCCTCACCGGGCTCCGGCTGCGTTCGCGGCTGCTGGGACGCGCCTTCGACGATCCCGGCGGATCCCCGCGCGAGCGAGCGTTCCTGGCCGTTCTGCGGGGGGCGTTCTACGACATCGAGGACGAGCGCGAGCTCTACATCGGGGGCGCCGCGGGCCTGCTCGACGACCTTCGGGACGAGGAGATCGGGGCCTACCGCAGCCTGATCGATGCGCTCGAGAAACGCGCCACCCTCCTCGACATCCTCGCGCACTCTCTCGGGATGCAACGGTCGTTCGCACGCGTCGGCGATGAGCTTGGTCCATCCGGGCTCCGAAATCTCGCACTTGTCGGTGCGACCTACGGCTACGCGAATCAGCCGCTCGGAACGGTCAGCCTGCTCGGCCCGCTGCGGATGGACTACGAGAAGGCTCTCGGGGCGGTTCGCGCGGCGGCTTATGAATTGTCCCGATTCGTCGAGGACGTCTACGCCGACGAATAGCCGCCGACCTCGGGAACGTGCGAGGGCCACCGCGGCTGGCACCATATGAGGCCCGTGTCTACGACCGAACGCGACTACTACGACCTGCTCGGCGTCCCACGGACAGCCGACGAGCAGACGATCAAGAAGGCATTCCGCAAGCTCGCGCGGGAGCTTCATCCCGACGTGTCCGGCGAGCCGGACGCGGAGCTTCGCTTCCGTGAGGTATCGGAGGCCTACGAGGCGCTCTCGAACCCGGAAACGCGTCAGCTCTACGATCGCTATGGCCATGCGGGCCTTCGCACCGGCGGCTTCCAGCCGAGCCACTTCGATCTCGGCAACTTCGGAGACCTCTTCAGCGCGTTCTTCGGCGACGATCTCTTCGGCTCGAGCCGCCGCCGGGGCTCCGGTGCCTCACGCGGAGCCGACGTTCTCGCGCAGGTCACGATCGAGCTGGTCGATTCCGCGCACGGCGTGAAGCTGAACGTCCCGCTCGAGACGGCCACCACGTGCAGCAGCTGCCACGGCAGCGGCGCCGCTCCCGGCTCGGCGCCCGTCACCTGCCCGCGGTGTGGCGGCCATGGCGTCCTGCAGCAGGTTTCGCGCGGGATCCTCGGCGAGTTCATCCGCCAGAGCGCCTGCCCCGACTGCAACGGCAGCGGACGGAAGATCGAGCATCAGTGCGAAGCGTGCGGTGGCGGAGGCCGGACGATGGAGACGCACGACCTCGAGGTCGAGATCCCGGCCGGGATCCACGACGGACAGAGGATCCGGATCACCGGCCAGGGACACGCCGGCGCCCTCGGCGGAAGCGACGGCGACGCGTACGTGCAGGTGAACGTCCGGCCCGACGAGCGGTTCGTCCGCGAGGGGAACGACATCTTCTCCCAGGTGGACCTCACGATCGTGCAGGCAGCGCTCGGGGCGAAGGTGTCGGTCGAGACCCTCGAAGGCGCACAGGAGCTCGAGTTCGATCCCGGCACGCAGCCCGGCGACGTCCGTGTCCTCCGCGGCAAAGGAATGCCGGTGCTCCAGGGCTTCGGCCACGGCGACCAACGGGTGCTCGTGAACGTGACCGTCCCCCGCCGGCTCACCGACGAGCAGCGGCGACTCCTCGACGAGTTCGAGCAGCTGAGCGACGACGACACGTATCACCATCACCAGGGCTTCTTCGAGAAGCTGAAGAGCGCGTTTCTCTGATCCGGGTCACCGTCACCGCGTCCCTCGACGATGCCGAGGAGCTTCGCGCGCGTTTCGTCGAGCTGGCGCCCGACGGATTCGAGGAGTCGACGACAGCGGATCGCGTCGAGCTGTCCGCGTACGGCATCGCGGCCGAGCGCGTTCTCGCCGAGTTCCCGGACGCGCTGATCACCGAGGTCGCAGACGGCTGGGAGGATCGCTGGCGCGAGTTCCATCACCCCGTTCGCGTCGGTTCCCTCTGGGTCGGGCCGCCGTGGGAAGCCCGGCCGGCGGACGCGCTCGCAGTCGTCATCGACCCCGGCCGTGCGTTCGGGACCGGCGCACATCCTTCCACGCGTCTGTGCCTGGAGCTCCTGCTCGGCGAGACACCGGGCTCGGTCCTCGACGTCGGCTGCGGATCGGGCGTGATCTCGATCGCGGCGGCCAAGCTCGGGTTCCAACCGGTGATCGCGATCGATTTCGAAGAAGCGGCCGTCGAGGTCGCGGCCGGGAACGCGCAGGCGAACGGCGTCGAGCTCGACGTCCGTCTCGCCGATGCCACCGAGGACGACCTGCCCGAGACCGGCCTCGTGATCGCGAACATCTCTCTCGCCGCCGTCGAGGCTGCCGGCCCTCGGTTCGTGGCCGACCGGGCGATCACAGCCGGCTATCTGGTCCGCGACGAGCCGGCACTTCCCGGGTTTCGGCGCCTCGAGCGCAGAGAGCTCGACGGCTGGGCCGCAGACCTCTTCGCCCGCGACTGAGAGGCCGGCGGCGCTCAGGCCTCGTCCCGAGCGGTGTCGCGTGCTCTAGTCCTTCCGGCTCACGTGGGCCCGAATTTCCACAGTGCGCTGTGGAGGAACTGTTCCAGAGTTGGCACAGACACGGGGGCTTTGGGCTCGTAGAATTGATGTTGAGGGTGGCGGGGATGGCGCCCCACCCAGGGTGGGGGCGCGCCCGAAGCGCTGTCGGGAAAAGACAGGGGATTCAGGGCGAAGACGGTTGGCACGAGCCCGGAGCCGGCCTGTCGAACTGCGCGGTTTGCAGCTTCGCGGCCGGCGAGGCCGGGTACTCCTCGTCGAGAATCGAGAAGACCATTGCGTCGCGCCGCTCCTCGCCGTCGCGGATCGGGGGAAGGCGCCGGCGGAGCGTCGCGTCGAGCACGTAGCCGAGCCGCGCCGGGATCGCGAGGCTCGCGGCGTTCGCCGGATCGATGTGGATCTCGACGCGAACCGCATGGCAGCACTCGAGGGCGACACGCGTCAGCGCGGCCGCGGCCTCGGTGGCGAGGCCTCGGCCCACCCGGCTTGCGCGGAGCCAGTAGCCGATCTCGAGCGCCTCTGGCCCGACGCGGCGGTGGAGGCCGGCGCCGCCGAGGAGCTCTGAGCCGTCGCGGGCGAACATCGCATAGATCCAGCGCTCCTCGCGGTCGAAGGCCCGGCCGAACTCCTCCATCCGCTCCTCGATCACCCCGAGTGGCTCGGGGGCGAACCACGCCCAGTTCATGAACTCCCGAAGGTGCTCGAGGCTCGAGTCGACCGCGTCCTTCAGCAACGGCGCGTCGGCCCGCTTGTAGGGACGGAGCAGCAGCCTGTCCGTAACGATCCGGCGTGGGGGAGCGGAGATCTCGATCACGCACGTACCTTAGGCCTCCGCCGTGACCGCCTCCTACGTCGCTCTCATCCGGCTGAAGCCGGCTCGCCGACTGCTGTACGCGCTCGCGGCGGCGACGTTCAGCTTCGGGATGCTCTCGCTGACGGTGCTTCTCACCGTCGAGCGCGCCACGGGCTCGTACCGCACCGGCGGGTTCGCGGTTGCAGCGTTCGCGCTCGCGGCAGGAACCTCGGCGCCGTTCCGGGGCAGGCTGATCGACCGGGGTGGCGCACGCATCTGGCTCCCGGCCATGGCCTCGGGCTACGCCGTGTCGCTGCTCACGCTCGACGTCGTCGCCCACACCGGCGGTCCACCGTGGGCGCTCGTTCTCCTCGCCGGAATCGCCGGCTTCTCAGCGCCGCCGCTCTTTGCCTCGGCGCGGGCGCTCTGGCGGTACGTGGTCGATCCCGAATACCTCCGCCGGGGCTACGCGATGATGTCGCTCGTCTACGACGTCGGCCAGATCGCGGGGCCCGTCGTCGCGTCGCTGCTGTTCCTCGTCTCGACCTGGGCGGGGGCGATCGTCTGCAGCGGATTCGGGGTTGCCGGAGCGCTGCTCTCACTTCCTGCGCGCGAGGGTGCGCGAACGCCGATCGAGCCCCACCCGATGCCACGCCTCCGTGAGGCCCCCGCGCTCGCCGGGCTGCTCGCCGTCTCGGTCATCTTCGGGGCGTCGCAGGGCGTCGTCCAGGTGGCCGTTCCGGTCGCGGCCGCGCGGTGGAGCCATCCGGCGCTCGCCGGCCCGATGCTGGCGGCGTTCGCGGCCGGCAGCGTGCTCGGAGCCCTCTGGTACGGCGCCCGGCGCTGGCAGCTCCCCGTGCTGAGCCGCTTCCTGCGCGCCGTGCTCGTCTTCGGTGTCCTGCTCGTGCCCGCGGCTTTCGCCGACAACGCGGCCGAGCTCGGCGCGATCCTGTTCGTCGCCGGGCTCTCGTTCGGTCCGGCGACCGTCGCGATCTTCGAGGCCCTCGACGTGATCGCCCCCGGGAGCGGAGCGGAGGCGCTGACCTGGGTGACGAGCGCCGAAGCCGCCGGCTCGGCGGGAGGCTCCGCGGCTGCGGGCGTGCTCGGGACGAACTCCGGAGTGGCCGCGCCGTTCGGCTTTGCCTCGGCCGCAGTGATCTCCGCGGCTGCGCTCGCAATCGTCCTACGGCGGCGCCTCCGGTGACTCGCGTTTCCGGAGGCCCTCGCAGTACGATCCGCAGCGGATGAGATTCAACGTTGAGTTCCTCGGCTGCAAGGTCTCCCACGTCGACGCCCACGAGGTGCGCGAGCGGCTGCTCGCGGACGGCCACTCCGAATCGGCCGACGGTGCCGATATCGCCGTGATCAACGGCTGCTGCGTGACGAACGAGGCGGCGGCCAAGAGCCGCAAGGCCGCGGCCCGCGCCGCCCGGACGCACGAGCGCGTCTATGTGACCGGGTGCGTCGCGAACCTCGCCCCCGAAGCGCTCGGCGGCCTTCCGGCCAACGTCACCGTGGTCTCGAAACGCTCCGAGGAGACGGCTGCGTTCGTCGCCGGCGACGTCGGCGCGATCGGCTGCGTCCAGGCCGACGTGCGCCTCGATCGCGTCCGCGCATTCGTCAAGATCCAGGACGGCTGCTCGTTCTCGTGCGGGTTCTGCGTGATCCCGCTCGTCCGGGGCGCCTCCCGCAGCCGGAGTGCCGCCGCCGTGCTCGGCGAGATCGCAAAGCGGGTACAGCAAGGCCATCGAGAGGTCGTCCTGACCGGAATCAATCTCGGCTGCTTCCGCGATCGGGGAGCGGGCTTCGACCTGCCGAGACTCGTTCGTGAGGCCGGAGCCACGCCGGGGCTCGAGCGCCTGAGGCTGAGCTCGATCGAGGTCAACCACGTGGACGAGGCGCTCGTTGCGGCGCTCCGGGAGACGCCGACCGTGTCACGGCATCTCCATGTGCCCCTCCAGTCGGGCGACGACGGCGTCCTGCGCGCGATGAAGCGCCGTTACACGACCGCGACCTACCTGCGCCGCCTCGAGCCGCTCGCGGACGAGTTCAACCTCACGAGCGACGTGATCGTCGGCTTCCCGGCCGAGGACGAGCAGGCGTTCCGGCGCACGCTGCGCACCGTCGAGGCGGCGGGGCTCACGCGGGTTCACGTCTTCCCCTACTCGCCCCGCCCGGGAACGGAGACCGCCGCCGCCGACCCCGTCGCCCCGGCCGAGAAGAAAGAGCGAGGAAGCCGGCTGCGCGCACTCTCACGCGAGCTCGAACGGAAGCGGTGGCGCTCCAAGCTCGGCTCCCACGACATCGTCCTCGTCGATCGGCCGGGCCGCGGCTACAGCGACGACTATTCCCCGTTCCTGGTCGACGCCCCGGTAGGCGAGCTCCTCCGCGTGCGGGCAGAGAGCATCACGGAGGAGGGGATCCTCGGCCTTGCAGCGTGACGAATGCCTCTTCTGCAAGCTCTACCGCGAGGGCCAGCACGTGGCGTCGACAAAGGGTTTCGTGGCGATCAAGGACATCAATCCGCAGGCGCCCGTCCATCTGCTCGTGATCCCCGAGCAGCACATCGACACGTTCCGCGATGTCGGGGAGCTCTCGGGAGGAGACAGCCATCGCATGCTCGAGTTCATCGCAGACACGGCACGCGGGGCGGGTCTCGAGGACTACAAGGTGCAGGTGAATGTCGGAAGCGCCGCCGGGCAGACGGTGTTCCACCTCCACTGGCACATCCTCGGCCGGAAGAACATGGATGCGCCCGATCTGGCGGAGACGACGGCGGTGAGCGAGCTTTGACCCTGATCACGCAGATCGAAGCCGACGTGAAGGCGGCCACGCTGGCTCGCGACGCCGAACGCCGCGACGCGCTGCGGCTCATCCTCTCGAGCCTCCGCTCCGCCGAGAAGGACCTCCAGCGCCCGCTCTCGGACGACGAGGAGCTCCAGGTCCTCCAACGCGAGCGGAAACGGCGCGTCGAGGCCTCCGAGGCGTTTCGCGCAGCCGGACGGGAGGCGCAGGCCGACAAGGAAGACGTCGAGCTCGAGATCCTCGAGGAGTACATGCCGGCACAGCTCACCGAGGAAGACCTCGAACGCATCGTCGACGACGCGATCGCCGAGAACGGCGCCACGAGCATGCGCGACATGGGCCGCGTGATGGCCGACGTGATGCCTCAGATCGCCGGCCGGGCAGACGGAAGCGCCGTCAGCCAGATCGTGCGCGAGAAGCTCGCCTAGCCGGAAGGCCCCTATTCGACGGCCGGCTGCGGGCCGCTTGCGACGAAATCGCGCTTGCGGATCAGCACGAACGCGCAGACAGCGCCGACCGCGGCCACGCCGAAACCGACCCAGAGGATGTCGTTCAGCGCCGAGACGAACGCGGCGTGGTCCGCGTATTGAGCTGTTCCGTTCGTGTGCCCCGCGGACGAGCCCGGCGATTGCGGGTGCGACGACGCATAGCCGGTCAGCTGATGCTGGAAGATCGCACCGAGCGCGGCAATCCCGGTCGCGATCCCGACCTGCCGGAACGTCGCGTTCGCGCCTGATCCCGCTCCCGCCTGCTCGCGCGGCACCGTCGAGATCGCGGTGGTCGCGAGCGCCGGGTTCGTGAAACCGATCCCGATCCCGCCCACGATGAAGCCGGCAAGCAGAGCGGTCCAGCCCGACGAGGGCGTCAGGCCCGCCATCAACGCCATCGAGAGTGCGACGAGCACGAGGCCGCCGCCCATCAGCAGGCGGATCGGGACCGATGCCGTCAGCTTCCCACCGATCGGCGCAGCAACGAACGCAAGCAGCGTGATCGGCAGGAACCGCAGGCCCGCCTGCAGCGGCGAGTACCCGAGCACCTCCTGCATGTAGAGGGTCAAATAGAGGAACATCGCGAACAGCGACGAGGACAGCGCGAACGCAGCGATCTGGACGCCGGTGAAGGCCGGCTTGCGGAAGAGCCGCAGATCGATCATCGGCTTCGTCCGCCGAAGCTGCTGGAACACGAACGCCGTGAGCAGCACGGCGGAGCCGACGAAGAGCCCGATGATGAACGCGCTCGACCAGCCGCGCTTGTTGCCCTCGATCAGGGCGAAGACGAGACAGAAGAGGCCCCCGGTGAGGAGCACGAGGCCGAGCGGATCGATGCTTCCGTGCTCGGGATCGCTCGACTCGCGCAGCTTGCGGACGGAGACGATGACCGCGACGATCCCGATCGGGACGTTCACGAGGAAGATCCAGCGCCACGAGAGCCAGGAGGTGAGCATCCCGCCGATCAGCGGCCCGATCGCCACCGCGGCACCGGTCGTCGCGCCCCAGATCCCGAATGCCGTGCCGCGCTCGCGGCCGTGGAACTCCTGTGAGAGCAGCGCAAGCGACGTCGCGAACATGATTGCCCCGCCGATGCCCTGGACGGCCCGGGAGAGGATCAGGAAGAGCGGATCGTTCGCGACGCCGCAGAGCGCGGAGGCGGCCGTGAAGATCACGATCCCGGCCACGAAGACGCGCTTGCGGCCGAAGAGATCCGAGGTCGAGCCGGCCGTGAGGACGCACGTCGCGAGCGTCAGCGCATAGGCGTCGACCACCCACTGCAGATCGCTGAACGAGGCTCCGAGCGAGCTCTGGATCGACGGCAGCGCGACATTCACGATCGTGATGTCGAGCAGAAGCATGAAGATCGCGACGCAGACTGCGACGAGTGTCCACCACTTGCGCTCCATCGGCCGGACGATAGAGGCTCCGCCTGTCCTCGCGCCCGAAACGCGAGGCTGCGGCACGCGTGCCGGTCCGGGATCCTGCCGTTCGGAGCAGACCGGCAGGCGTCGTCGTCCGCGGCCCGTCCGAACTCGCCGCGCTCCGTCGACCCGTCCCTACACTGAGCCGGTGCAGGAGGTTCTGGATATCTCCAACGCTGTCGCGGCGGAGCTCGCCGGGATGGGCGACGGCGTGCTCGATGCGCTGCGCGACCGTCTCGGCTGCACGATCCACCTGCGCGGCAACCAGCTGACGCTCGACGGAGATCAGGCGAAGGTCGACGAGGCGCGCGTCGTGATCGACGAGCTCGTGGAGCTCGTGGAGGGCGGGCACCAGATCGGTGCGCAGACCGTGGACGCAGTACTCGGTGCGCTCGAGTCGAACCAGGACGTTCGCGAGGTACTCGACCACGTCGTCTGGCGCCACCGGGGGAAGCAGATCGCGCCGAAGACCGTGATGCAGAAGGCCTACGTCGACGCGATCCGGAGCCGCACCGTCACCTTCGGCATCGGCCCCGCCGGCACCGGGAAGACCTACCTCGCGATGGCGCTCGCAGTGGCCGCGCTCCAGGAGCGCCAGGTGGCACGGATCATCCTCACGCGCCCGGCGGTCGAGGCGGGTGAGCGCCTCGGCTTCCTGCCGGGAGACATGCTCGCGAAGGTCGACCCGTACCTGCGGCCGCTCTTCGACGCGCTCTTCGACATGCTCGACCCCGAGCGGGCGAATACCTACATGGAGCGTGGGACGATCGAGGTCGCGCCGCTGGCTTTCATGCGCGGCCGGGCGCAGCCCGTGTCGAGCGAAGTCTCGACTCCGGACGGATTCAGGGCGATCGGGAGCCTGCGCGTCGGCGATCTCGTCACTGGATCGGACGGACGACCCACGCCGGTGATCGGGGTGTATCCGCAGGGCCGCAAGCCGGTGTATCGCGTGCGGGCTCAGGACGGGGCCTCGACGCTCTGCTGCGGCGAGCATCTGTGGCAGGTCAGGACGCTGGACGATCGCCGGCACGGCAAGCCCGGCCGGGTTCTCGAGACCCGCGAGATGATCGGCCGCCTCCGGCAGGCGCATCAGCATCGCTACGAGCTCCCGCTGCTCTCGGCGCCGGTCGAGCACGAGCCGCACGACGTTCCGCTCGACCCGTACGCGCTCGGGCTTCTCCTCGGGGACGGTTGCCTCACGACCAGGACCACGCCGACGTTCACGACGGCGGACCCCGAGCTGGCCTCGGCACTCGAAAGGCTGCTCGACGGAATCGAGCTGCGCCCGAAGGCAGGATACGACTACATCCTTCGCCACATCCACGGCGGCGGGGGCGGAGTGCTCGTCGCGAACCCCGTGACAGTTGCGTTGCGCGAGCTCGGGCTGGCGGGCACGCACTCACACACGAAGTTCGTCCCCGAGTGCTACCTCCGAAACAGCCCGGCGGTTCGTCTCGCGGTGCTTCAAGGGTTGCTCGACAGCGACGGCGGCCCGGCGACCCAGCGGGGCCGGACGTGCCGCATCCAGTACACGACGACCTCGGTGGCGCTTCGTGACGATGTCGCGTACCTCGTTCGTTCGCTGGGAGGCGTCTCGTATTCGCGACGGCGTAAGGCACGCGGGCCGGCGCCCGGGCTGGCCCGTGGGCGCGAGGTCGAGGACAGGCACGACTCCTACGTCATGGATTTGCGGCTACCGAGCGGCGTCGAACCGTTCCGGCTCATGCGCAAGCTCGAGCTCTATCGCCCCGACGGGGCCGGGCGGCCGACGCGGTTCATCGACTCGATCGAGCCCGAGGGAGAGGCGGAAACGGTCTGCATCGCGGTCGCGGCCGCCGATTCGCTCTACGTCACCGACGACTTCCTCGTCACGCACAACACGTTGAACGACAGCTTCATCATCCTCGACGAGGCCCAGAACACCTCGCCCGAGCAGATGCAGATGTTCCTCACGCGGCTCGGTTTCGGCTCCAAGGTCGTGATCACGGGCGACGTGACGCAGGTCGACCTGCCGCGCGACCAGCCGTCCGGGTTGATCCAGGTGCAGCGGATCCTCGAGGGGATCGGCGACATCGCCTTCGTCCGCTTCGACCACCGCGACGTCGTCCGCCACAAGCTCGTGCAGCAGATCGTCGAGGCCTACCGCGAGCACGCGGAGGAGACGGGCACCGAACGGAGCAGATAACCGGATGCTGACCGTGGAGGTCGACAACCGGAGTGGAGTGAAAGTCGACGAGGGCGCAGCGGTCGAGCTCGCATGCAGCGTGCTCCGAGCCGAGGGAATCGACGACGGCGAGCTCGGGCTGTCGTTTGTCGATCCCGCGGAGATCCGTGAGCTCAAGCGCATCCATCTCGGGATCGAGGAGGTGACAGATGTCCTCTCGTTCCCGATCGACGGTCGCGACGAGCTGCCCGACGGGCTTCCGCGGGCACTCGGGGACATCGTGCTGTGCCCTCAGTTCGTCGGCGAGGCCTGGCGTGCTCCGCTCACGCACGGTCTGCTGCACCTGCTCGGCTACGACCACGGCGAGGAGATGGAGCGGCGCGAGGAGCAGCTCGGAGCATGAGCCCCGACTGTCCGATCACGATTGACGTAGAGGTACGCCTACGTCGTCGTAGAGGTACATCTACGCCGTGAGCCAGCGCTCGCC
Source organism: Gaiellaceae bacterium (assembly GCA_036271235.1). GTDB lineage: Bacteria > Actinomycetota > Thermoleophilia > Gaiellales > Gaiellaceae > PALSA-600. The sequence continues at coordinate 52,176 of DATBBA010000019.1, read as the reverse complement.
GAACCTTCTCGACTCGGTCAACTTCGCGTTCGAGGGGATCATCCACGTGCTCCGGACGCAGCGGAACATGCGGATTCATTTCGTGGTCGCCGCCGTCGTGCTCGTGGTCGCGATCGCGACCGACGTGACGAAGATCGAGCTGATCGCACTCCTGCTCTCGATCTCGTTCGTGCTCGTCGCCGAGATGATCAACTCGGCGATCGAAGGAGCGATCGACGTCGCGACGAGCTCGTTCGACCCGCTCGCAAAGCTCGCGAAGGACATCGCCGCGGGCGCCGTGCTGATCGCCGCGATCAACGCGGTCGCGGTCGGCTACCTCGTCTTCTCGGGCAAGACCGCCAGCCGCAGCGCTCGGCTGATCGACCGGGTACGGGATGCGCCAGCCGAGCTCACGATCGTCGCCTTCGTCGTGACGGTGCTCGTCGTGATCGCGATCAAGGCGGCGACCGGACGCGGATCGCCGTTGCGCGGCGGCCTCCCGTCGGGGCATGCCGCAGTCGCGTTCGCCGGCTGGATCGCGCTCACCTACGTCGCCGGCGCGAGCCATCGTTTCCTCGTCTCGACGATCGCCTTCATCCTCGCGTTGCTCGTCGCGCAGACGCGTGTCGAATCCGGAGTCCACTCGTCGGTCGAGGTCGTGCTCGGGGGGCTTCTCGGGGCGCTGATGACGCTGGCGCTTTTCCAGCTCTCGGGCTGACCGCGGCCCGGAGCGCTGCGCATGGGACACTGAAGCAATGAGCGATCTCGTCGAGAAGGCCGAAGCCGCGGCCGCGCATGCCTATGCGCCGTACTCGAACTACCTCGTCGGGGCAGTGATCCGCGCCCGCGACGGACGCGAGTTCACGGGTGTGAACGTCGAGAACGCGGCCTATCCGCTCGGGATCTGCGCCGAGAAGAACGCAATCGCCGCGGCAGTCGTCGGCGGCTGCCGGCCCGGCGATCTCGAAACGATCGGGATCACCGCCTCGCCGTGCGGAGGGTGTCGGCAATGGCTCTACGAGTTCCGGTTCGACGAGGTCAGCTACCGCGGGACCGACGGTGAGATCCACAGCGCGAAACCGGCTGAGCTCCTGCCGGACAGCTGGGATCTCCCCGAATGAGATCGGGCTTCGCGGCGGTCGCAGGCCGCCCCAACGTCGGCAAGTCGACGCTCGTGAACGCCCTCACCGGCGAGAAGGTCGCGATCGTCTCGAGGATCCCGCATACGACCCGGCACCGGATTCGCGGCATCTGGACGCAGGACGACGCCCAGCTCGTGATGGTCGACCTCCCGGGCTGGCAGAAGCCGGTCGATGCGATGACGCAGCGGATGCAGGACCGGGTGGAGGAGACGATCGCCTCCGACCTCGACGTCGTCGTGCTCGTCATGAACGCCCGCGAGCGCATCGGCGCAGGCGACCGGTACGTCGCCCGGCGCGTCTTCGAGCTCGGCTGTCCCGTGGTGATCGCACTGAACAAGATCGACCGGCTGAAGCACGGGCACGTCGCCGAGCAGATGAAGGCGGCCGCCGCGCTCGGGAACTTCCACGCGCTCCACCCCGTCAGCGCCAGGACGCGCGACGGGATCGGCGAGCTCCGGTCGGACCTGATCTCGCTGCTTCCCGAGGGCCCGATGCTCTATCCGGCCGGAGAGGTGACCGACATGCCGCTCGAGGCCCGCATTGCCGAGCTCGTGCGCGAACAGGCGCTCCGGCTCACCAAGGAGGAGGTTCCGCACGCGCTCACCGCCGAGCTCGTCGAGATCGACGAGAGCCGCGTTCACGTGCGGATCTACACCGAGACACAGAGCCAGAAGCAGATCCTCGTCGGCAAGGGCGGCTCGATGGTGCGCGAGATCGGCCGCTCGGCGCGACCGGAGATCGAGCAGCTCCTGGGCGGAAAGATCTACCTCGAGCTGCAGGTCAAGGCCTCGCCGAAATGGCGGCGGAACGAGACGATGCTCGAACGGCTCGGGCTGTAGAGTCTTCTACGCGCTGATCGGGTAGCCGGCCTGGCTGATCGCCTCGAGCGCCGCCTGGATCTCGGTGAACCCCTTGAGGTTCGGGATCTGCGAGAGCGCACCGAGGTTCCCCTGTTTCAGCTTGTCGATCACCGGATCGAGCTCGTCGGCGAAATCGCCGACGCCGGTCGTCAGCTTGTCGTGCTCCGTCGCGATCGACGCCGGGGGGTTGATGTCTTTCAGCTGCTTCTCGGCCGCCTGCATGTCGTCCTGCACGTTCGCGAGTGCGGTGGCTGCGGCCGGCGCCCCGCTGAGGGAGCCGAGCCCGCCGAGCGAGACCACGATTCCCCGGCGGATCTTCGCGACCTGCTGGACGTACCGAGCCTTCGTGAGCGGCGGGCCTTTGGAGTGCCCGCCACAGCCGCCCGCGAGCATGGCGAGCGCGCCGACCACAACGAGCATCACGATCGTGCCCTTCACGCCGTGCACCCTACCCAGCGAGGCTGCCGGTGCCTTCCCGACCTCGCGACAGGGCGGCACGAGCCCCTACACTCGAAGAGTGGCCAAAGCACCCGCACTGCCCGGAGGGTTCGAGCTGCCGCTGAAGCAGCGGCTTCCACGGATCGGCGCGATCGACCAGGTCGGGGTCGAGGAACGCGCCGCCGCGCTCGCGAAGCGGAGCATCAAGAAGGACTCGAAGCTCTGGGCCCTCGAGCTTGCGATCCGCTGCTGCGACCTGACGACCCTCGAGGGCCAGGACACGCCCGGCAAGGTCTCGGCGCTCTGCAGCAAGGCGATCCGGCCGGATCCCACCGATCCGAACATTCCGTCCGTGGCCGCGGTCTGCGTCTACCCGAACCTCGTCGCGACCGCCGTGGAACGGCTCGCCGGCTCGGGCGTGAAGGTCGCCTCGGTGGCGACGGCGTTCCCCTCGGGTCAGAGCCCGCTCGAGCTGAAGGTGAGAGAGGTCGAGGATGCGGTCGCGCTCGGAGCCGACGAGATCGACATGGTCATCGACCGCGGCGCGTTTCTTTCGGGCCGCTACGCCCTTGTCTTCAACGAGGTCGTCAAGGTGAAGGAAGCCTGCGGGGAGGCTCATCTGAAGGTGATCCTCGAGGTCGCGGAGCTCGGCACCTACGACAACGTCCGCCGGGCCTCGCTGCTCGCGATGGCCGCGGGCGCCGACTTCATCAAGACGTCGACCGGAAAGCTGCCCGGTGCGGCCACGCTGCCGGTGCAGCTCGTGATGCTCGAGGCGATCCGCGACGTCTACGAGGACACCGGCCGCCGCGTCGGGATGAAGGCCGCCGGCGGGATCCGGACCTCGAAGAACGCGATCCAGTACCTCGTCCAGGTGCACGAGACGCTCGGCCCCGAATGGCTCACACCCGACCTCTACCGTCTCGGCGCTTCGTCCTTGCTGAACGACATCCTGATGCAGATGCGCAAGGAGAAGACCGGCGCGTACCAGTCGAAGGACTATTTTACGAATGACTGACGTCGAGAAGCGAGGCTCGCGCTCCCCCGTGCCGAAGGATTGGACGTACGCGCCCGCCCCGGAGTCGCGCGAGATCCTCGAGCTCCGCGACCGCTACGGCCTCTTCGTCGGCGGCGAATGGGTTGCGCCGAAGGATGGCGAGGTCTTCACGACGATCTCTCCGCGCGACGAGGAGCCGCTGGCGCAGGTCGCCCAGGCCGGTCCGGCAGACGTCGTCGCCGCGGTCGCCGCGGCACGTGAGGCGTTCGCGGGCTGGTCGAAGCTGGCGGGCAGCGAGCGTGCGAAGTACCTCTTCAGGATCGCCCGCATCCTGCAGGAGCGTGCGCGCGAGCTCGCGGTGCTCGAGTCGCTGAACGGCGGGAAGCCGATCAAGGAATCACGGGACGTCGACGTCCCGCTCGCCGCCGCGCACTTCTTCTACTACGCGGGCTGGGCCGACAAGCTCGAGTACGCCTTCCCGAACCGCTCGCCGCGCCCGCTCGGCGTCGCCGGCCAGATCATCCCGTGGAACTTCCCACTGCTGATGCTCGCGTGGAAGCTGGCCCCGGCCCTCGCCGCCGGAAACACGGTCGTCCTGAAGCCGGCGGAGACGACGGCGCTCTCGGCGCTCCTCTTCTGCGACATCCTCCGCCAGGCCGAGCTGCCGGCCGGGGTCGTGAACATCGTCACGGGGGACGGCCGCACGGGGGCCGCGCTCGTCGAGTCCGACGTGGACAAGATCGCGTTCACCGGGTCGACCGAGGTCGGGAAGGCGATCCAGCGCGAGCTCGCGGGAACCGGCAAGAAGCTCACGCTCGAGCTCGGCGGCAAGGCTGCGAACATCGTCTTCGACGACGCCGCGCTCGATCAGGCGGTCGAGGGGATCGTCAACGGGATCTACTTCAACCAGGGCCACGTCTGCTGTGCGGGCTCGCGCCTGTTCGTGCAGGAGTCGATCGCCGAGCCGCTGGTCGACAAGCTGAAGCAGCGGATGGCGACGCTCCGGGTGGGCGACCCGCTCGACAAGAACACCGACGTCGGGGCGATCAACTCGCGGGCGCAGCTCGAGAAGATCACGGAGCTCGTCGCCTCCGGAAGCGCCGAGGGAGCGGAGATCTACCAGCCGCCTTGCCGGCTGCCCGAGAAGGGCTACTGGTTCGCGCCCACCGTGTTCACGAACGTCGCGCAGAGCTACCGGATCGCTCAGGAGGAGATCTTCGGGCCGGTGCTCTCGGTGCTGACGTTCCGCACGCCCGACGAGGCGCTCGAGAAGGCGAACAACACGCCGTACGGGCTCTCCGCCGGCGTCTGGACGGAGAAGGGCTCCCGCATCCTCTGGATGGCCGCGCGGCTCCGTGCCGGCGTCGTCTGGGCGAACACGTTCAACCGCTTCGACCCGACGAGCCCGTTCGGCGGCTACAAGGAATCCGGCTTCGGCCGGGAGGGGGGCCGGCACGGGCTGGAGCCGTACCTCGCGTTCGACGGCAACGGTGGTTGAGGTCAGGACGGCTGCGCTCGCCGACGAGGACGCGCTCGTGCGGCTCGACCGGGCTGCCTGGACGACCTACTCGAGCCCCGGCCCGCTCGCCGAGGGTGAGGTGTTCTTCGACGAGAAGACGAGCCCGGAGGACGTGCTGGTCGCGGTCGTCGACGGCGAGGTCGCAGGGTATCTCCGTCTGGCCAGCTCAAGCCGGTTCGCTTCGAGCGATCACGTGCTCACGATCAACGGCGTTGCTGTCGACCCGGCGAAACAGCGCCGCGGAGTGGGGCGCGCACTGATCGATGCGGCGGTCGGCGAGGCGCGCCGCCGCGGAGCCCGGAAGCTGACCCTCCGTGTGTTCTCGCCGAACACCGCTGCCCGAAGGCTCTACGAGGCGGGCGGGTTCGAGGTCGAGGGCGTCCTCCGCGGAGAGTTCCACCTCGGTGGCGACTACGTGGACGACATCCTGATGGCGCGCGACCTCGGCGCCTAGAGCTTCGCGAGCGAACCCTTGGCCCGCTCGGCACAGGCCGAATGGCACACCGTCTCGATCGGCGTGCCGCTCATCCCGAGCGGGAACATGATCAGCCCGGATGCCCCCGGCTCCTTCCCGCGCTCCCACGCGATGTCCTCACCGCAGAACCAGCAGTTCTCGTGGATCTTCCCGTCGGGGCCCGACTTCATCACGTGAACACCCGGCCCTTCGGGCGGGAGGGTGCCGCCCTCACGCCGGGTGAACCGCTCGACGACAACGGTCTTCGTCGGGGCGCTTCGACGGATGAGGCCCATCGCGGCCAAGGATAACCACGGCCGCCGTCGCCATCGCGACGTCGGGGCGAGGCCGTGTGGCACCTGACCGGGCGGTTCGAGGAGCATCGCGGGCAGAGGTCGCCCGAATGGTCGGTGTCGCCGGCGACCCAGCCCCGGGAGGCTCGACGAATCGCACCGGGCCGGGTGGCCCATCGTTCGGCGTATCCTTGCGAGCATCGCCCGCCTGCCCGTCAAGAAGACCTACAAGCTCTACATCGGCGGCGCGTTCCCGCGCTCGGAGTCCGGGCGGACCTACGAGGCGCAGGGAGAGAACGTCGCCCGCGCCTCGCGCAAGGATGCGCGCGACGCCGTCTCGGCCGCCCGCGGAGCCCAGGCGAAGTGGGCCGGAGCGACCGCATACAACCGCGGGCAGGTGCTCTACCGGATCGCCGAGATGATGGAGGCGCGCGCCGCGGAGTTCGCCGAGCTCTCCACGGGCCGCGCCGAGGTCGAGCGCGCGATCGACCGCTGGGTCTGGTACGCCGGCTTCGCGGACAAGCTCGCACAGGTCCTCGGATCCGCGAACCCGGTGGCGGGGCCATATTTCAACTTCACCGTGCCGGAGCCGACCGGCGTCGTCGCCGTGATCGCCCCGGAGGAGCCGCCGCTCCTCGGGCTCGTCTCCCGCATCGCGCCGGCGATCGTCGGCGGCAACGCGGTCGTCGCGGTCGCCTCCGAGCAGAGCCCGCTCGCGGCGATCGAGCTGGCCGAGGCGCTTGCGACGAGCGATCTTCCCGGCGGCGTCGTCAACCTGCTCACGGGTCAGCGAGCTGAGCTCGCGCCGTGGCTCGCCTCCCACATGGATGTGAACGCGATCGACCTGACGGGAGCGGACGGCCTGCGGCCGGAGCTCGAACGAGCCGCCGCCGACAACGTCAAGCGGGTCGTGACGGGCTCGGCCGACTCGCAGAGCCTCTACGAGATCTCGGCGTTCCTCGAGCTGAAGACCGTCTGGCACCCCATCGGGACATAGCTGGCGATTTCGATCGATAGGGCTGATCGAAATGGCTAGCTAAGAGCGTGCGCGTCGAGATTCTCGGGTCCGGGGGCGCGGTGACGATCCCGCGGCCGGGATGCTCCTGCTCGGTGTGTGTCGAGGCGCGCGAGAAGGGCGTCCCCTATGCGCGAACCGGCCCGAGCGTGTTCGTTCACGGGCCGGACGTGCTGATCGACACGCCCGAGGAGTCCAAGCTGCAGCTCAACCGCTCGCAGATCGGCCCGATCGCCGCGGGGCTCTACTCGCACTGGCATCCGGATCACACGGCTGGCCGCCGGGTGTGGGAGTCGCGGAACTTCGACTTTCGCTCGTGGCCGCCCCGCTTCGAGACGACGCCGGTTTACATACCCGAGCGCGTCTGGGCCGACTTCGAGGCGAACTACGGTCTCGCCGATCAGTTCCGGTTCCTCGAACGGCAGGGAACCGTTGCTGTCGTCCGGCTTGCCGAAGCCGACACCATCACGATCGGCGAGTTCACGATCACGCCGATCCCGCTGGAAGGCGAGAACGCCTTTGCATACCTCTTCGAGGGCGACGGGAAGCGAGTTCTCGTCGCGATGGACGAGACCCAGGGCTGGTCGCCGCCGGAGCTCGGCCCGCTCGACCTCGCCGTGATCCCGATCGGCGTCTTCGAGCACCACCCGTTCAGCGGCGAGCGGATGATCCCCGAGGAGTTCTGCACGCCGCCCGTCAGGAAGACGCGTTACGGGCAGGCGCTCGAGCAGTTGCGGGCGCTCGCGCCGCGTCGAGCCGTGCTCTCCCATATCGAGGAGATGGACAGGGTCTCCCACGACGAGCTCGTCCGCCTCGGTGCGACCGACGGCTGGGAGCCGGCCTGGGACGGGCTCGTGGTGGAGCCGTGATCGCGCCCGCGGACGTCGTCCGGAATCACTAGGCTTCGTCCGTCAGTTGGAACACTCTCGACGTCTGAGCCAACGGATCTCGGAAGGTGACGGGATCGCGATCATCGTCCGCGTCAGCGACGGCGATTCCGCGCGCGCGGCTCAGGAGCAGGGTGCCAAGGCGATCGCGGTCGATCGGGTGATCGACGGGATCCGGGCGTCGACCACGCTCCCGCTGCTCTGGATTGCCGCCACGCTGCCCGTCGAGGCGGATGCAGTGTCCGTCAGGCCCGACGAGGAGCACGCGCACGAGCTCGAGACCGTGATGGAGGTGCGCGACGAGCAGGAGCTCGAGGACGCGCTCGAGCTGCACGACCCGGAGATCCTGTTGATCTCGCCGGGCGACGACGACGGCGACCCGCTGGAGCTCGCGCTCGAGCTGCTGCCGGACGTGCCGGCCGGCAAGCTCGCGATCGCCGACGTCGACGTCGGCGACCGCGACGAGGTGCTGAAGCTCGAACGCGCCGGCTTCGACGCGGTGCTCGTCGCCCCGGGTCACGTCGGCCCGCTGGTCGGGCACATTCCGCCCGACGTCTGAGCTCGCTGCCACGGCCGTCTGGGCGCGCGCAACCACCCTCCCGAGGCGCCCCTGGTGTGGAGAAACTGTTCCAAAGTTGGTACAGACACACGCCTCCCGAGCTCGTAGACTTGATCTCGAGGGCGGAGGGGTGCGTCCCCACCCAGGGCGGGGGTCTGCGCTTCGGCTCGGTTTTTTCGTCCGTCGGCGGGCAACCGGGGCAGGTGGCCGTCTACCATGGGCTCGTTGAGGCGCCTTCTCTCATTCGCGGGGTTCGCGCTGGGCGTGGGTTTGCTTGCGGCCGGCTGCGGCGGCACCACGCATCCGGCGGCGGAGCAGTCCGCGGCGCCTGCGGTGACGACGTTCCAGAACGCAACGACGTGCGCGCATCGCGCGGGCTGGCAGACGCTGGCGAACCGGATCGGCGCCGACGTCTACTGCCCGGGTTGGCTGCCCGATCCGCTGATCGGACAGATCGGCGGGTCGTCGAACAACATCGACTCGGTGAGCAAGGACAGGAGCTACCTCGAGAGCTTCATCTGGCAGGACACCGACTCGCCGGCGCTGAGCGGCGAGCTGCACGTGATCCTCCGCGGCTATCCGGATCGCACGAAGATCCCGACCTGCCTCGAAGGGCTGAACGACAAGACGCCCACGCCGTGCTTCGCCGCGCCGCACGGTGAGGTGACCGAGAACGGGATCAAGTCGACGCTCTACACCGTGAACCAGGACGCCGACGAGTGGCATCTGCTCCTGCTCTGGCATCACAAGGGTGGCCTCTACACGCTCTCGGAGCACCTCGCGCCGCCTCTCAACTACCGCAAGGTCGTCGTGTATCTCAGGCAAGAGCTCGGCTCGCTCGTCCTGGTCTCGCCGACACACTCGACGTGAGCCCCACCCGCCGGCAAGTGCTGGCAGGTGCGGCGGCCGGGGCGCTCGGTGCCGCCGGCGTCTACGAGCTCGTCGACCACCTCGCCGCCTCGCCGCCCAAACGCGCGGCGCCCGCGGCGCCCGAACTGCCCGAGCAGCACCTGCTCCAGGGGGTCAAGGTCGTCCACCAGAACGACGTCGAGGTGCTCGTCCCGCCGCTCCATCACGAAGTGATGACGGCGAGGTTGAAGGTCGAGGCCTCGGGGCTCTCCGATGCCCGCGCGACGCTCGAGAACGTCCTCGACTCGCTCGATGCCGACTACGCCCCGACCCCGGCCGGCCTCGGGGTCACGGTCGCGTGGGGGCTCCCGTACTTCCGGCGACTCGTTCCCGACGCGGCGCTCCGGCACCTGCCGCTCGACAGGCGTGCCGGCAAGCCCGCGATCGAGGACGCACGGACGTTCCCGAGCGACCCCGACGCAACCGTGCTGGAGGCGAACGAGATCGCGATCCTCCTCCGCAGCGACTTTCGCGCAAATATCGACGACGCCGTCGACCGGCTTCGCTCGAGCGGGCTCCTGCACCTGACGAGCCTCCGCCGCGGGTTCGCCGGCGGCGCGCTCGAGGGGGGAGACTCTCTGCCCCGGCAGATGGCGATGGCGGCGGGCGTGCCGGGAGCCGACCTGATCCCGGAGGGAGCCGAGCTGTTCCTCGGCTTCACGTCCACCCAGAAAGCGGCGTTCGGGCCCGGGAAGATCGCCAACTTCGAGACACTCGGCTACGTCGACCTGCGCGACAGCAGCTACTTCCGCGAGGGAACCCACCTGCATCTCTCCCACGTGGCCGAGGATCTCGAGGCCTGGTACGTGAACTTCGCCTTCGACGAACGCGTGACGACGGCGTTCAAGCCGGGTCTCGACGTGCCCGACGGAACACAGGTCGTCGCGCAGGGGCCGGAGCAGGCCTCGACCGCCCTCGACGTCCGGCAGCAGTTCCATTCGAGCGGCCGGATCGGGCACAGCGCCTCGATCCAGGCGACCTCACGCCTCGTGAACGACGCGATCGGCGCCGACGGCACCCACTACCCGAAGGGGACGGCGATCCCGATCCGCGCCGACTTCAACACGCTCGACAATCCCTTCCTCTTCTCCGACGAAGCGGGCGTGATCCAGGCCGAGCCGATGGCGGGGATCCACTTCCTCGTCTTCAACCCGTCCACCGACGACTTCAACCGCAACCGCCTCGCGATGGACGGCGTGCTCCCCGGCGGCACCCTCGACATCCCCGCCCGGGATCGAGCCCAGGGCTTCAACTCGATCCTCACCACCACCCACCGCCAGAACTTCCTCGTTCCGCCCCGGCGAAACCGCAGCTTCCCGCTCTCCGAGCTCTAGCGGCGGCCGAAGATCTGCAGGAAGAGCAGGAAGACGTTCAGGATGTCCAGGAAGATCGACGCCGCGAGCAGGGGTGCCGCCCGGATGTCCTGGGTCTTCCGGAGACGCTGGAAGTCGACCATCGTGAAGCCTGCGAAGATCACGAGCCCGAGGATCGCGTAGATCAGCTGCCCGTTCGGGATGTTCACGAAGATCGTGATGATCCCGAACACGATCAGTGCCAGGAGCGCCCAGAAACACGCGCGCGCGAGGCCCGAGAGGTCGCGTCGTGTTGCGTATCCCGCGACGCCGAAGCCGGCGATGAAGAGCGCAGTACAGCCGCCGGCCTGCCAGACGGCCTGCGGATCGGTCGCCGCGTAATACGCGATCGTCGGCGCCACGGCGAGGCCGATCATGACCCCGAACCCGAACAGCAGGAAGATCGCGAGCTGCTCTGAGGACTTGATCGCAGCGCGGATCCCGAACAGCAGAGCGAAGGAGCCGATGAACCAGAGCCAGCCCCAGCGGTAGGACATGTCGCGTCCGAGGTACGCGCCGCCGGCAAAGCACGCGGCGGTGATTGCGACGAGGCCCATCGTCTGCCCGAAGAGCTGACGGGACTGGTCGCGGGCGGAGATCTGGCCGACTGAGGCGGGGGAGAAGGTCATGGCCTCAGGTTACGTCAAGACGGCGGCTCGTGCGACTGGCCGTGAGCGTCGCCGCGGAGCGTGTCCTGGTAGGCCTCGGCAGCTGCGAACTCGCGCTCGAGCTCAGCTCTCGCCGCCGGGTCGTCGAGCAGCTTGCCCTCCCGTTTCGCGTTGCTCCGCCGGATCCCGAAGAACGCGACCAGGAGCAGCGGGATCGCGATCACCACGAAGATGATGACGGGGAGCACGGCCTAACCCTAGACGAATGATCGGCGAGGCCGATCGTTCCTCTCAGGGCACCGTCCCTCAGACGGGGGATCGACGCTGTCGCCAGATCTGACGTTGCATGGGCGGTGGGGGCTGATACGCAGACGGATCCAGGCCGGCTCGAAATCGACCAGGTAACCGGCCTCGCGGACCGGAAGGCGATGCTCGCCGACCTGACGGAGGCGGTCGTTCCCGACTGCCCGCCCGCGCTGCTCATGGTGTTCGCCTTCGACGGCTTCAACGAGTACGAGGAGCTCCACGGGGTTCTCGAGGGAAGGAAGCTCCTGCGCCGTCTGGCCGACCGGCTCGGCGCCGTGCTCGACGGGATCGGCACCGGCTACCGCCCTCGCGGAGACGAGTTCGCGGCGCTCGTGCCGCAACCCTCGAACGCCGGTGACGTGCTCCGGGCCTCGATCGCGGCCCTCACCGAGAGGGATCGCTACTACTCGGTCATCGCCGCGGGCGGCTACGCGGTCGTGCCGATCGAGGCCACGGATCCGATCGCGGCCCTCGCGATCGCCGACCGCCGCCTTTCGGCGAACGCCCCGCGCCGCGGCCCGAGAGTCGCGGCGTCTCGTCGCTAGAGGTTTGCGAGGGCGTTGCTCACGACGACGAGCGTCGATTTCGGCGTCGCCTGCGTCTGGACGAACTCGAACATCAGCGCGACCCCGTTTCGCCAGGCGAGGACGATGCTGCCGTTCATCAGCTCGTACCCTGGGCCGCCGAGCCCCGCGATCGGCGCATGCCCGGCCGCTCCGCTCAGGAACTTCGCCTTCGTCAACCGGCTGGCCTGGAGCATGAGGTCCGGGCGGCTCTGCGTGAACCCGATCGGGGCCGCTGACCACGTGCAACTTCGAGAGAGCGCGTTTCCGCCAGCCGTGTGCCCCTGCACCTTGTAACCGATCGCCTTCGTCACCTGGGCGCTCGTCAGGAGCCCGCAGGGATCGGGCGTCTTGGATGCCGCGGCACCGGCAGGGGCGATTACCAGGGCCACACCGAGAGCGAGAAGCGCGCGCATGCCGAGCCACGGAGCGTACCCCCTACAATGAGAGCTCCCTCGCGGCGGTGGCGGAATCGGTAGACGCGATGGCCTCAAAAGCCATTGTCTTTCGGGGCATGTGGGTTCGAGTCCCACCCGCCGCATGTGCTCGGCTTCGCGGCCTCTCGCCGATGACGGCGATGGCGGGCACTGGGTCGCCACGGAGCGCGGTAACGCTGCGCTAACGGGTCTCGCTTGTAATCCCTGCTCGTTGTACGGATACTCCCGCACTTGTGACCGCGTCGAGCCCCGCGATTCCCCGTCACGTCTCTCGGCTCCCGAGCCCCGTGACACTCATCGGACTCTCGCTGGTCGGGATCGTCGTCGTCTGGCTCGTGATCAACCTGTTCATGTCGCCGAGCGTCTGGTTCGAGTCGGCCCTGATCGGGATCACGAACGGCTGCATCTATGCGCTCGTCGCGCTCGGGTACACGCTCGTCTACGGAATCCTCGAACTGATCAACTTCGCCCACGGCGACGTGTTCATGCTCGGGGGGATGTTCGCGGTCACCTTCGCGGGCTGGTTCGGGCTCCAGGCGGGCGCGGCCGATCTGTGGCCGCTCGTCGTCGTCAGCCTGATCCTCTGCGCCGCGTGCTGTGCCGCGATCAACGCCGCGATCGAACTCGTCGCCTACCGACCGCTCAGACACGCGCCTCGACTCGCGCCGCTGATCACGGCGATCGGGATGAGCTTCATCGTCGAGACGGCAGGCCTGATCTGGAAGGGGCCCGAGTACGTGAACTACCCGGACGTCCTTCCGACCTCGAACCTCGCCACGATCGGCGGCGTCGCGATCACGTGGACGACGCCGATCGTCGTGATCCTGACCGTGCCGGTCCTCGCCGGGCTGATGTTTCTCGTTCGCTCGACGAAGCAGGGCAAGGCGATGCGCGCGACCGCGCAGGACATGGACGCGAGCGCGATCATGGGGATCAACGTCAACCAGACGATCTCCTTCACGTTCCTGCTCGCGGGCGCGCTCGCGGGCGCGGCGGGCCTCGTCTACGCGCTCTCGCAGACGGTCGTCCGCTACGACCAGGGGTTCACCCTCGGTCTGATCGCCTTCACCGCGGCCGTCCTCGGCGGGATCGGCAACCTGCCGGGCGCCGTGCTCGGCGCGATCCTGATCGGCCTGATCCAGGCCTTCAACGAGGGGCTCGGCTGGCACGCACCCGGTTCGGACTGGACCGAGTCGATCGTGTTCTCGATCCTGATCCTGATCCTCGTCTTCCGTCCCGAAGGCCTCCTCGGCGAGCGAACGCCCGAGGGCGGCTAGCGCGTGTCGGCATCCGGACAGGTCGGCTTTCGCAACCAGGCGCGAGGCTGGTGGCGCGGACTCACCGACCTGATCCGCGGCCTGATCGTGGTCGGCATCGAGGTTCTCGTCTTCGCGCTGCTCTTCGCTCTCGACCACTCACTCGGGTTCGCCGCCGCGCTGATCTTCGCGATCTTCTGGCTGAGGCGGATGCCACGGCTGCCATGGCGTCTCGTCGCCGAGGCGGGGATCGTCGCGATCTTCGGGATCGGGTGGCTCGCCGGCTCGACTCCGGGCTCGATCCCGCTCTCGCTCGCGCTTGCGTTCGGGATCTCCTGGATCCCCGGCCGCTCGCGGCGCTGGGCGCTGCCGCTCATCGCGGTCGCGCTCGCGGTCACCTACCCGTTCGTCGTCGGGCATCTCTTCACGATCCCGGTCTTCCAGGCGTTCCCGGACGTCCCGACGGCGATCTACATGCTCGTGTTCATGACGATGGCGGTCGGCCTGAACATCGTCGTCGGGTACGCAGGGCTGCTCGATCTCGGCTACGTCGCGTTCTACGCGATCGGCGCCTACACGGCGGGCTGGTTCGCCTCGGCGCAGTTCGCGGGCCAGAAGTGCTCGAATCCGCATTTCGCGATCGACAACTGCCCGACCACGGTCGTTCCGAAGCTGACGTACGTGCTCGGCGGGATCGGCGTGCCGGAGGGCACGGGCGGCATCCACCTCTCGGTGTTCCTGGTGATCCTGATCGCCGGGATCATCACGGCGCTCTTCGGGATCATGATCGGCCTGCCGACGCTCCGGCTGAGGGGCGACTACCTCGCGATCGTCACCCTCGGCTTCGGCGAGATCCTGCCCCAGATCGCACGCAACGGCGACCATCTCTTCGGTTACAACATCACGAACGGCGCGAACGGGATCACGCCGATCGACGCTCCGGGCTTCGGCCACCACCTCTCGAACGTGACGGGCGGCATCCTCCCGGCGTACTTCCTGAACATCTTCCACACGACGATCTGGCATCACACGATCGACAGCTACGACCTGTTCTTCTGGACGGCGATCGTCCTGCTCTCGATCACCGTGTTCTGCTCGCTACGGCTGCGTGACTCGCGGCTCGGCCGGGCGTGGATCGCGATCCGCGAGGACGAGACGGCGGCGGCCGCGATGGGGGTCCCGCTGATGCGGACGAAGACATGGGCCTACGCCGGCGGAGCGTTCTTCGGCGGCGCGGCCGGCGCCTTCTACGCCTCGCAGAAGAGCGGGACGTTCCCCGACGACTTCTTCTTCAACATCTCGGTGTTCGTGCTCTGCATGGTGATCCTGGGGGGGATGGGGAACGTCTGGGGCGTGCTGCTCGGCGCGGCGTTCCTCTCGTACCTGAACAAGTTCGGGCTCGGGAACATCGGCTTCTGGATCAACGCGCACATCCACGTGGGCAGCTGGCATCCGAACTTCGACGTGCCGCTCTATGCCTCGGGGATCTACGGCCTGATCATCGTCGTCGTCATGCTGTTCCGTCCCGAAGGGCTGCTGCCGTCCGCGCGCCGCAAGCGCGAGCTCCACGAGGGCGAGACGCACGACCAGCCGCTCTACGACCTGCAGCATGAAGGGGCCTGATGGCCGACGCCGACGGCGACAACGTCCTCGTCGCGGAGAACCTCCGCAAGGAGTTCGGCGGACTCGTCGCCGTGAACGACGTGAACTTCGTCGTGCCGCGAGGCAAGGTCGTCTCGCTGATCGGCCCGAACGGCGCCGGGAAGACGACGTTCTTCAACATGCTCACCGGCGTCTACAAGCCGACGGCCGGCGAGGTCAGGTTCCTCGGCGAGGACGTCACCGGCAAGCCGCCGCACGCGATCACGGCACGCGGGGTGGGGCGGACCTTCCAGAACATCCGCCTCTTCTCGAACATGACGGCACTCGAGAACGTGCTCGTCGGGATGCACTCGCGGCTGAAGGCCAACATGTTCACGGCGATCCTCCGCACGCCCGGTGTGAAGGCAGAGGAGCGGCAGGCGCGCGAGCGGGCGCGCGAGCTCCTGACGTTCGCGGGACTGAACCGGCACGAGGACGAGCCGGCCGGCGATCTTCCCTACGGCGACCAGCGTCGGCTCGAGGTCGCCCGAGCGCTCGCGACCGAGCCGCAGCTTTTGCTCCTCGACGAGCCGACGGCAGGGATGAACCCGCAGGAGTCGGCGGACTTCACGACGTTCGTCCGCCGGCTGCGGGACGAGGAGAAGCTGACCGTGCTGATGATCGAGCACGACATGCGCGTCGTCATGGGGATCTCCGACCGCGTGTCCGTGCTCGACTACGGCGAGAAGATCGCCGAGGGCTCGCCGCGCGAGGTCCAGGCCGACGAACGGGTGATCGAGGCCTATCTCGGGAAGGCCGCCGTCGAGGACATGAAGCGGCAGGGGCTCTCGTGAGCGCGAGCGCCGCGGCCGCAGCGCCCGCACCGGCGAGCGACCTCATTCTCGAGCTCGAGAACGTCCACACGTTTTACGGCGCAATCCACGCGCTCAAGGGGATCACGCTCGAGGTCCGGCGCGGCGAGGTCGTCACGCTCCTCGGCGCGAACGGCGCCGGCAAGTCGACGACCCTCCGCTCGATCAACGGGCTCCAGCGCCCGCGTCAGGGGTCGATCCGCTTCAACGGACAGGAGATCACGGAAATGCCCGCCCACGAGATCGTCAGGCGCGGCATCGCCCAGTCCCCGGAAGGCCGCCGGCTCTTCCCGCGGATGACCGTGACCGAGAACCTCGAGATGGGCGCCTTCCAGCGCTCCGACAAGCCGGAGATCAAGAGCGACCTGGAACGGGTGTACGAGCTCTTCCCGCGCCTTCAGGAGCGGCGCACGCAGAAGGCCGGGACGATGTCCGGCGGCGAGCAGCAGATGTGCGCGATCGGGCGGGCCCTCATGGCGCGGCCCTCGCTGCTCCTGCTCGACGAGCCGTCGCTCGGCCTCGCGCCGATCTTCGTCGAGCGGATCTTCGAGATCGTGAAGACGATCAACGAGCAGGGCACCTCGATCCTCCTCGTCGAGCAGAACGCGCTGATGGCGCTCGATCACGCCGACCGCGGCTACGTGATGGAGACGGGCCACATCGTCCTCGCCGACTCCGCCGAGGCGCTCAAGACGAACGAGCAGGTGCGAAAGACCTACCTCGGCGAGGGGTAGACCCGCCGCGGCTGCCCCGCGAGGCCAAAGATCTCGCTTGTGTTGCAAGTCACAAACCCGCGTCGCCGCGGGAGCCGAAGTGCACGCACGTGGTACGAAGTTGTCTCACCGCGGTGACAGTTCTCCGCGCTGAGGCGCGTAGACTTGATCTCGAGGGCGGAGGGGTGCGTCCCCACCCGAGGGCGGGGGTGTGGCGTCGATCCAGTCTTTTTCGCCGACGCCCCTGGGGCCGGTTGACAGGACCTCCTCCTAGGATGGTCCGCGATGCGCACCGCCCTTGCCATAGCCGTCGCCGGAGCTCTCGGGGCGCTGACGCGCTACGGGCTCGGCGTCGCGATCACCCGCCGGGTGAAGGGCGACTTTCCCTGGGGCACCTTCGTGATCAACGTCACGGGCGCCTTCGCCCTCGGGCTCGTGTTCTCGCTGCTGACCGAGCGCTGGAATGCCCCCGACTGGGTGCGTTCGGCCATCATCGTCGGGTTCCTCGGCGCGTACACGACCTTCTCGACGCTCTCGTTCGAGACCTATCGCCTGGCCGCCGACAAGGCCCTCGGCCTGGCGGCCGCGAACATCGTCGGCTCCTGCGCGGCCGGTCTCGTCGCCGTCTATCTCGGGGTGCTGCTCGGGCGGGCCGTCTAACCGGCTCTAGCCTCCGTCCGACTCCACGACGAGCGGGAAATAGGGCGGGGAGAGCAGGAACCCGATCCGCTCGGCGCCTCGGCCGCGCGCCATCGTCAGCGCCGCATTCACGTTGTGCACCGGCACGAACCCGAGCTGCCGCGCCGAGGCTGCATCGCGGCACCCGGCGACGAGCACGGGCCCGAGACGGCTCAGCGCGGCATCGCAGGCACTCCAGCTCGAGAACGGCTCGAGCGGGTGGACGGAGTGCCCGGCGCGGTACTCGGCGATCGCGCGCTCGTCCGCGAGAGCCGCCCGCTCGGCCTCCCGGAGCGCATCGGGATCGCGGGCGGTGCGGGAGTCGGCAAAGAGTGAGCGGTACGGGGACTGGACGGGTGCCGGGAAGCGCCGCGAGAAGTCGTGGAGCAGGATCGCGGTGCCGCCCGGCCTCACCGGGAACGCGTTCCGCCAGAGCCGCAGGGCGAGCCCGAGCCCGAGATACGCCGCCGAGACCGGGTTCGGGAGCGCTCGAGGCAGGAACGGCGTCGTCGGCGGGATTCCGACCACGATCGCGTCGAGCGGCTCCTCGAGCGTGGCGCCCTTGAACTCGATCGCGCGCAGCAGCGCCTCCGAATGCGCCACGGACGGCCTGCCGCCGAGCACGGTCGCCGCGGTGAGCTCCCTCGGGACACGCTCGATCAGGCTCCCGCGCACGGCCGCCGGGAGCACCCCGAGCGTCCGGCGGAGCCTCGAGCGGGAGATCCGCTCCAGGCTCTGCTCGTCGTACGGATACCCGCCGAACACGTGCGGCAGGTTGAGGACGAGCGAGACCCCGAAGATCCCGACCCGGGCCGCGAGCAGCCGCTCGAGCTCGACTCCGAGGCTCCAGCCCTGCGACGACGAGGGCTCGAGCAGTGAGGTCGCACCCGCCGCACGCAGGAGCTCGGCCGAGCCCGCGCGCAGGAGCGCGCAGGGGCCGCCGTGGAGCACGCTCTCCGCTGCGGTCACCGTCACGACGAGCTCCGTCTCGACGAGAGCCCGGGCGACCCGAAGCCGTATGCCCGAGGCGACCCCGACTTCCACCAGCTCCTCGCTCTCGGCGTCGTGCACGATCAGACGGCCGCGGAAGCGGCGCCGGAACTCCGGCGGCACGAGCAGTCCGATCTCACGGGGAGACAGACGCCGGTGGAGCCCTCCCGCGACGAGGATCGTGACGTTCGCGACCCCGAGACGTCCGAGCTCCTCGACCGTCGCAGCTACCGCTTCCTGGCGCGGGTCGGGCACCGCGGAGGGGATCGGAAGGTTCAGCGGCTCGACGAGGACGGTCGCGCTGCCGCCGGGGGTCACGAGCGAGGCGAGCGGCGGACCGGAGAGCGGAAACCGCAGCGCCTCACCCGTCGCAGCGGCGACCTCGCGGATCACGTCGGTGGGGGGCGGAGGGCGGAGGATCGAGGCGCCGCGGGGCGTGTCGACGACCACGATCCGCCTGCCCGCGAGGAGCGGGATTCGCGTCACGGTGGCGGCGCAGGCAGGGGTAGCATCGAAGCAGTGTCACCGAAGACCCTGACGGGCGAGGAGCTCGAGCTCGACGACGGCCCCGCCCACGACTCCGATCTGTTCCTCGTCGACGGCAACAACCTCGCCTACCGCGCGTTCTTCGCGCTGCCGGAGGAGCTCGCAACCTCCGAGGGCGTCCCCACGGGTGCGCTCCTCGGATTCACGAACATGCTCTTCAAGCTGCTCACCGACTACAAGCCGAAAGCGGTCGCCGTCGCGTGGGACTCGCGGCCCGTGCATCGCAACGAGCTGGCGCAGGCCGCCGACGTCGTCTACAAGGAGGGCCGCAAGCCGATGCCCGAGCTGCTGCGCCAGCAGTTCCCGAGCTTCCGGCCGATCGTCGAGGCCTTCGGCTACCAGAACCTCGAGTTCGAAGGGTGGGAGGCCGACGACGTGATCGCGACCCTCGCGACGCGCGCGGACGAAGCCGGCCTTCGCACCTGCGTCGTCTCGACCGACCGGGACGCCTTCCAGCTCTGCTCCGAGAACATCTGCCTGATGATGACCCCGCGCGGGGTCGCCGACGTGCAGGTCTATGCGCCGGTGCGCGTCGAGGCGCGGTACGGGATCCGGCCCGACCAGATCCCCGACTTCATCGGCCTCAAGGGCGACACGTCCGACAACATCCCCGGCGTCCCCGGGATCGGAGACAAGACCGCCGGCCAGCTGATCGGCCAGTACGGCTCGCTGGAGTCCGTGATCGAGCACGCAGGCGAGCTCTCGCCGGCGCGGTCGCGGTCGATCCTCGAGCATGCCGACCAGGCCCGCGTCTCGAAGGAGCTCGCGACGATGAGGCGCGACCTCGACCTGTCCCTCGATCCGGCGACGCTCGACCTGGCCCCGCCCGATCGCTCCGAGCTGAAGGAGATCTTCCGCCGCTTCGAGTTCCGCGGCCTCCTGAGCCGCGTCGACCTCCTGAACGACGCGCTCCCGGCCGCCGCCGCGCCCGATCTCACCGGATTCCCCGTGAGCTGGCGCGAGGGGGAGCTCGATCTCTCGGGCCGCGTCGGGTACGCCGCAGCGGGCGACCGTGCCGCCGCCGCGGGCGTCGAGGGTGTCGTCGTCGGGCCGAGACCGGCGAAGGCCGAGGGCGAGCTCGTGGTTCACGACGCGAAGACGCTCGCCGTGGACGCAGCCGACGACACGCTGATCGCCGCCTACCTCATCGACCCGGGCCGCTCCGGCTACGAGCTCTCCGACCTCGGCCCCGAGTACGGGATCGACCTCGTCCCCGAGCCGGCCGCCGAGGAGGAGACCGCCGAGCTCATCCGCGCCGCCGAGCTTCCGCGCCTGCTCGCCCCGCTCCTGCTCGGCCGCCTCGACGAGCGCGGCCTGACGAGCCTCTACCGCGAGATCGAGCTGCCCCTCACACGCGTGCTCTCGGACATGGAGCGGGCGGGGGTGAAGATCGACACCTATCGCATGGGCGAGATCACCGCGAGGCTCGACGAGCGTGTGATGGAGCTCGAGGCCCTGGCCTACGAGCTCGCAGGCGAGGAGTTCATGCTCGGCTCGACCCAGCAGGTCGGCCGCGTCCTCTTCGAGACCCTCGGGCTCCAGGCCGGCCGCAAGGGCAAGACGGGCTACTCGACCGACGCGAAGGTTCTCCGTTCCATCCGTGCCGCCCACCCGATCGTGCCCGTGATCGAGGAGTGGCGTGAGCTCTCGAAGCTCCTCAACACCTACCTGCGGCCGCTGCCCGCGCTGATCGACGATGCCACGGGCCGGCTGCACACGACGATCAACCAGACGGTCGCCTCCACCGGCCGGCTCTCGACGACGAGCCCGAACCTCCAGTCGATCCCGATCCGGACCGACCTCGGCCGGGAGATCCGCTCGGCCTTCGTCGCGGAGGAGGGCTCGAAGCTCCTCTCAGCCGACTACTCCCAGATCGAGCTGCGCATCCTCGCGCACCTTTCCGGCGAGCCGAAGCTGAAGGAGGCCTTCGGCCGCGGCGAGGACATCCACCGCGCGACCGCGGCCGAGGTGCTCGGGAAGGACCCGGCGACCCTGACGAGCAGCGAGCGGGCGATCGCGAAGATGATCAACTTCGGCATCTCCTACGGGCTCACTGCCTTCGGCCTCGCCGACAACCTCGACATCCCGCGGGAGGAGGCGCAGACCTACATCGACACCTACCGCGCCCGGTTCCCCTACGTTCAGGACTTCACCGCCCGCACGGTCGAGGAGGCGATGCGCGACGGATACACGACGACGCTGCTCGGCCGCCGCCGGCTCGTCCCCGAGATCCGCGCCTCGAACTGGGCCACCCGCCAGGCCGGCGAGCGGATCGCGATCAACTTTCCGATGCAGGGCTCGAACGCCGACATCATCAAGGTCGCGATGATCCGCATCCACGACCGCCTCCGTGAGGAGGGTCGCGGTGCTCGCCTCGTGCTCCAGGTGCACGACGAGTTGCTGCTCGAGGTGCCCGACGCCGAGACGCGCGAGGTGCGCGAGCTCGTGCGCGAGGAGATGGTCGGCGCCTACGACCTCGACCCGCCGCTGGCCGTCGACGTGGGTGTCGGAGACAACTGGGCGGAGGCGAAATCGTGACGACGTCACGGTCAAATACGGCTGCTTACATCCGGCGGGTATAGTTCACGACCGCTTTGGCCACCAGCGATCTCATGCAATCCGAACCCGGCGTCTGGGTCGAAGGACCCGACGGGAATCTGATCCCCGACTACGAGTCGACCTTCCCCGAAATCAACGAGGGCGAGGTCGTGCACGGCACCGTCGTGCGGGTCGACAAGGACGAGGTTCTCGTCGACATCGGCTACAAGTCGG
The DNA here is from genome assembly GCA_036271235.1 of Gaiellaceae bacterium. GTDB lineage: Bacteria > Actinomycetota > Thermoleophilia > Gaiellales > Gaiellaceae > PALSA-600. The sequence goes on along the minus strand of DATBBA010000019.1, from coordinate 30,450 downwards.
AAGGCGTGATCCCGGTCGCCGAGCTCTCGATCCGCCGCTCGGTGAACCCCGCCGACGAGGTCTCGCTCGGCGACGAGATCGACGCGCTCGTGCTCACGAAGGAAGACGCCGAAGGCCGGCTGATCCTCTCGAAGAAGCGCGCACGGTTCGAGCTGGCCTGGAAGAACATCGAGCGCGCTGCCGAATCCGGCGAGCCGGTCGACGGCCGCGTGATCGAGGTCGTCAAGGGCGGCCTGATCCTCGACCTCGGCGTTCGCGGCTTCCTGCCCGCATCGCTCGTCGACATCCGCCGCGTCCAGGATCTCGACGAGTTCCTGGGCCAGGAGCTCCGCTGCAAGGTCATCGAGCTCAACCGCTCGCGCAACAACGTCGTGCTCTCGCGCCGCGCCGTGCTCGAGGAGGAGCGCAAGGAGCAGCGGCAGCAGATCCTCGACCGGCTCCAGCCCGGCGCCGTCGTCGAGGGGCAGATCTCGAACATCGTCGACTTCGGCGCGTTCGTCGACCTCGACGGCATGGACGGCCTGATCCACATCTCCGAGCTTTCGTGGTCGCACGTCAACCACCCGTCCGAGATCCTCGAGATCGGCCAGACCGTGCAGGTGAAGGTGCTCGACATCGACCGCGACCGGCAGAGAATCTCCCTGGGCCTGAAGCAGACCCAGAACGACCCCTGGCAGCAGGTGCTCGAGAGCTACCACGAGTCGGACGTCGTCGAAGGCCGCGTCACGAAGGTCGTCACCTTCGGCGCCTTCGTCGAGATCCTCCCGGGTGTCGAAGGGCTCGTGCACATCTCCGAGCTCGCCCAGCACCACGTCGAGAATCCGCGCGAGGTCGTCTCGCAGGGGCAGGCCGTCAACGTCAAGATCATCGAGATCGACGGCGAGCGCCGCAGGCTCTCGCTCTCGCTGAAGCGTGTCGAGCCCGACGATGTCGTTCAGCCCCGCGCCGACGGCGGGGAGTCGGTGCACCTGCATCCGAATCTCGACCTCTCCGACCGCGAGGACAGCGACGAGGTTCCGGCTTCGTACGCCGAGCTCGATCCGGCGTCGGTCGTACCGCCCGGTGAGTCCGATCTGGAAGAGGAAGAGATCGAGGCCGAGCAGGCCGAGCTCGACGACGAAGAGGTCGAGGAGTCGGCGGCCGAGGCCGAGCCGGACGTCGCCGAAGAGGCCGAGCTCTCGGTCGAGCCGTCCGCGGAAGGCACTGCTGGCTCGGAAGGCTCTGCCGACTCGGAAGTCTCAACCGAGGAGTGACCCGCCCGATCGCTGTCGCCATCACCGGCGGCATCGGGGCAGGCAAGAGCGAGGCGCTGGCGGCGTTCGCACGTCGCGGGGCCGCAACGGTCTCGAGCGACGACATCGTCCACGAGCTCCTCCGCCGCGACGAGGTACGCGAGGCCGTCCGCGAACGGCTCGGCAACGGCGTCGTCGGGCCCGACGGGCAGCTCGACCGGGGCGCAATCGGATCGGTCGTGTTCGACGATCCCGAGGCGCTCGCGTGGCTCGAGCAGCTCCTCCACCCGCTCGTCAGCGCCGAGTACCTGAACTGGCGCGAGCAGCTCGCCGCGCTCGACCAGTCCCCGGAGGTGTGCGTCACCGAGGTCCCGCTGCTCTACGAGGTCGGCGCCGACAGCCGGTTCGACCGCGTGGTCGTGATCACGGCGCCCGAAGACGTTCGTCGGGAGCGTTCCGCGGTGGCCGTCGACGGGCGTGAGCAACGCCTTCTCCCGGACGCGGAGAAGGTCGCGCGCGCCGACTATGCGTTTCTCAACACCGGTTCGCTGGAGGAGCTGGAGGGGTTCGTCGGGTCCGTCATGGACGATCTGACGAGATGAGACGTCTCGCGGTTGTCTCAGGACTCGTGCTCGTGGTGCTCGTGGCGGTCGGGCTCTACCTGGTCGAGGCGAGCCCGCCCTGGTTCGAGCGCATCCGCTACCCGCTCCATTACGCGGCGTTCGTCCGGCAGCGCGCCCGCGCCGAGAAGATCGACCCGGCGCTGCTTGCGGCCGTGATCTACCAGGAGTCGAAGTTCAGGCCGGACGCTCGCTCGTCCTCGGGAGCGATCGGCCTGATGCAGCTCACACCGTCGACGGCCGAAGGGATCGCCCTTCGTACCGGCGGTACCTCCTTCAGCGTCGGGGACCTGACGAATCCTGAGCTCAACATCCGCTACGGCAGCTGGTACCTCCACGATCTCTACGCCAAGTACGGCTCGCTCGAGCTCGCGCTCGCGGCCTACAACGCGGGCCCTGGGAACGTCGACCGCTGGCGGGCGGAGGGCAAGGGGATCCAGTTCCCCGAGACACGCGCCTACATCGTGCGGGTCGAGCATCTCCAGCACGTCTACAGCAAGGCCTGGCACGCACAGCTCTACCCGGGCGGGTAGCCGTGTTCGACGCGGCGCTCGAGCTGGCCGAGAACCCCAATACCTACGTGCCGCTCGCCGCGGGCGACGAGCGGATCGTGACAGAGCGTTACGTCCTCTGGATGGGCCGGGGCGACGAGCCTCACTGGAATGTGGCGCAGAGGTTCCGCTTCGAGCCGCAGGAGCTCGACGAGGCGCGAGTCGAGATCCACGATGCCCTGCGGATGCGTGGTCGCACCGCCTGCACGTGGGAGGTGGGCTCGTCCGCGTCGCCGGACGACCTGGTCGAGCGGCTGCTCGAGCTCGGGCTTCTCGAGGAAGAAGGATCCTCGGCGGTCGGGATGGTGCTCGAGGAGCCGATCCCGTCCTCGCGGCCGGACGGGATCGAGGTACGCCGTTCCCGGGGCGAGGGCGACGAGATCGTCGCCGCAGAGATCGCTGCTATCGCGTTCGGCGGCTCCGTGAGCCCGCGCGCGTTTCATCCCGACTCGCCGGTCGTCACCTACCTCGCATATCTCGACGGCGAGCCTGTGGGGCGGGCCACCGCCTCGTTCAGCGAGTACGGCGTCTCGCTCTTCGGCGGGGCCGTCCTGCCCGCGGCGCGCGGCCGCGGCGCCTATCGCGCGCTCGTCGTCGCGAGGCATGCCGATGCCGCTGCGCGCGGTAGGCCACTGGCCGTCACCCAGGGCGGCCCCATGTCGCGACCGATCCTCGCGCGCCTCGGCTTCCGCGAGGTGTGCGAGATCCGCACGCTCCTCGACGCGTTCGACCGCGATTGACGGCAGACTTGACCGGTGCGCGTCTCGGCAAAAGCGGATTACGCGATCCGGGCCATGATCGAGCTGGCGGGCGCGGGCGAGTCGCCGGTGAAGGCCGAGCGGATCTCGCAGGCCCAGGAAATCCCGGTCAAGTTCCTCGAGAACATCATGTCCGACCTCCGGAACGCAGGGCTCGTCCGTAGCCAGCGTGGGGTCGAAGGCGGCTACTGGCTTGCCCGCGGGGCGGCGGAGATCACGCTCGCCGACGTGATGCGTGCCGTCGACGGGCCGCTGGCGAACGTCCGCGGGCGCCCTCCAGAGGCGGTTTCCTACGCGGGCTCCGCCGAGCCGCTCCGGAACGTGTGGATCGCGGTGCGCGCAAACCTGCGGCGTGTCCTGGAGTCGGTCACGCTGGCCGACGTCGCCGGCGGTGAGCTACCTCGCCACGTCGCAGAGCTCGCGGCCGACTCCGACGCCTGGTTGCCGCGCTAGCTCGTGGTGCGCAGCCCCTAGACCTTGCAGGGGGCGCCGATCTCGTCCGCGAGGTCGATCCCCGCCAGGAAGACGCCGCCCTGGCGCGAGCCCTGCGCCTGCGTCTGGTCGGCCTGGTCGCCCGGGATCGTCGAGGAGCCGCGTGCGGCGAAGAAGACGTCGCTCGAGCCGTGGGCCGGGACGCAGACCTCGACCGACTCGCGCCCCGTGAGCGGCGTTGCGGCGCCCTGCCAGCGCGTGGCGTTCGACTCGATCTCGATCGGTCGTGCCGGCACGTCGTCCGGGGCCCGGAACGCGATCTGGAGATTGCGATAGCGCGCGCCGTGCTGGCCTGGAGCGGCGAAGACGCGTATGCGGGCGATCTCGCCGGGCTTCGTCCAGCCGTCGTCGTAGAGGCCGAAGGTCAGCCAGTCCGTACGCCACGGCTGGTCTGCGCGGATCAGGAACACGCCGGGCCCGTTGACCTGGATCGTGCCCGAGATGCGAAACCGCGATTCCTGTGTGGCGAGCACGACGTACGGGGTGGGGGAGACGTCGGACGCTCCGGTGCGCGGGTTGAAGACGGGCGTCACCTTCGGGAACGTCGGGTCGGTGTAGCGGTATGCGTCAGGGCCGCCGTAGTGGATGTCCCGTACCACCGACTTGTTCCAGAACTCGAAGTCGCGCCAGTTGCCCTGGCTCGTCAGGAAGTCGGTCGAGACCGTGTACGGGACGATCGAGACACGGGCGCCCGTTCCCAGGGACGAGTCGATCCACGTGAGAGGTCCGCTCTCGTTCTGGGTCAGGGGCCGCGCCGACCAGCCGTCCGCGCCGAAGAGCCTGGCGAACATGTAGACGGTCAGCGCCGGGATCGTCACGAGGGTCAGGGCGGTGAGGGCAATCGTGAGCACCCGATGGGAGAGCAGGCGGCTTGCGAGGGCGAACAGGCCCGTGAGCACGAGGGTCGCGAGCGCGAGTGAGGCCCGCGCCGTGCCGAGCGTGTGGGTGAGCGAGACGATCGGCTTCCAGAGGAAGATGATCGGCGAGTCCGAGTTGATCTGGTCGTAGGTCTGCCACAGGAAGGCCGGCGGCGGATCGATCGCGAAGCCCAGCGCGACCACGCCGGCGGGGGCGAGCAGCGACCACCGTGGACGCCGGGCGTCGAGGAGCGCGCAGAAGAAGCCGAGCAGGACGACCGGCATCAGGTACAGCAGGTAGCGGTCGCGGACGTAGTTGCCCGAACCGCCGAAGCGGAGGTCGAAGATCGTGATCTCGACGATCAGGACGAGAAAGACGACGAGCCCGATACACGCGAACGCGTGGGCATCACGTCGTGCGGGCGGCCGCACGAGGTTGGCGGAGAGCCAGGCGAGCCCGACGACGAGAGGGAGGATCCCGAGCCCGAGGGAGAGCGTGGCGACGTGGGTCGCGAGCGAGCCGGCGGTTCCGTGCGGCAGGAGGTCGCCGCCGGCCGCCTCCCCGTAGACCCCGAACACGGCACCGAGCCGCCCCACGGCAGCGAGCACGAGAAAGCACACGAAGCCGACCGCGTACACCACCGCGAGGATGCGATGCTCGGCGACGACCCGCCGGCACGACCCGGCGATCCGCTTCCACGCTCCGTCCTCGCCCGCCCGCCCCAGCTCGAGCGCGAGGATCGCGACAGGAGGCACCGCAAGCAGCAGCCCGAACTGGGTCCGCGCCGTGAACGCGACGAGGATGGCGACCACCGCAACCACATCCGTCCGTCGCGAAGGGGCGGAGACCGATCGCTGGATCGCGAGCATCGCCCAGAGGAACGCGGGGTACGCCGCAACCTCGGTGAGCAGGAACGATGCGAGGAGGATCCACGGCATGAACACCGAGAGCCCCGCGACCACGAGCGAGGCCCACTGCCGGACGAGCGCCCTGCGCGCGAGCAGGTAGGCGGGGATACAGGCCGACGACACGATCACCGCGTTCAGCGCGTGTGCGACGCGCACGTCGGTCGGCACGAGCCCCCAGAGGAACGCCGGCGCGATCAGGAGCGGATAGAGCTGGTCGTAGGAGTGGATCACGACCCCGTGGACCTTCGGCAGCGGCGAGAGCGACTGCGCGACGCCGATCGCCCGCCGCTCGTAGAGCAGCTCGTTCGTCATCGCGAACCAGTCCCGAACCTGGGTCGTCACTGCTGCGAGCGCGAGCGCAAGCCCGAGCCACAGTCCTCCGACTGCCCACTTCGAGCCCCGCGGCCTCGCGGCATCCGTGGAGCCGGTCGAGCTCACCGGCGGGGACGCTAGATGAACGTGGTCTGCCGCGTGGACTCGACGTAGACGATCTGGCCCGGCTCGAGCTCGAGGCGCTCAGCCTCTTCCCGCGTCGTCTGGACGAACAGGCGCTCGCCGTCCTCGCGGACGAGCTCGACTCGAACCTCGAAGCCGAGGTGGAAGACCCGCTCGATCATCGCCTCGCTCGATGCCTCGTTCGGATCGATGGTCAGCTGGAGGTCGTGCGGGCGCACGAACGAGTTGCCGAGCCGGTTTGCCTGGCCGACGAAGGTCATCACGAACTCGTTCGCGGGCCGGTCGTAGAGCTCCCGTGGGCCGCCAACCTGCTCGACCTTCCCGTGATGCATCACGACAACCTCGTCGGCGACCTCCATCGCCTCCTCCTGGTCATGCGTGACGATCACCGTCGTCGTGTGCGTCTCCTCGTGCAGCCGTCGCAGCCATGCGCGCAGCTCGGTTCGCACCTGCGCGTCGAGCGCGCCGAACGGCTCGTCGAGGAGCAGCAACGACGGATCGACGGCGAGCGCACGCGCCAGCCCCATCCGCTGCCGCTGGCCGCCGGAGAGCTGTGAGGGATAGCGCTTGGCAAGCCCGTTGAGCTGCACCAGGTCGAGAAGCTCCGCGACGCGCTCGCGCACCTCGCTCTTCGGGCGGCGGCGGATCGTCAGCCCGAAGGCGATGTTGTCCCAGACGGTCATGTGCTTGAACGCGGCGTAGTGCTGGAACACGAACCCGACGCCGCGATCCTGGGGGCGGCTGCCGGTGACGTTCTCGTCGCCGATGAACACCGAGCCGGAATCGGGCTCCTCGAGCCCCGCGATCACCCGCAGGAGGGTCGACTTGCCGCTTCCGCTCGGGCCGAGGAGCGCAGTCAGCGACCCCGGAGCGACCTCGACCGATACATCGTTCAGGGCGACGAAGTCCCCGAAGCGCTTGGACACGTTCCGCACCGAGATCGACATCAGTTCCGAGCCTCCTTGGGTTTGACGACGGACATGACCACGAGCACCATCACCGCGATCAGCGCGAGGGTGAGGGAGATCCCGTAGACGCCTGCGGTATTCAGGTTCTCGTACTCCTCCTGCACGCGCAGCGTCGCGGTCTCGGTCTTTCCCTGGATGCTTCCGGAGACCACGGCCACCGCCCCGTACTCGCCGAGGCAGCGTGCCGTCGTCAGCACGACGCCGTAGACGACCGCCCAGCGGATCGAGGGCAGCGTGATCCGCCAGAAGGTCTGCCATGCCGAGGCGCCGAGCGTCCGCGCGGCCTGCTCCTGGTCGTCGCCGATCTCGCGCAGCGTCGGGATCACCTCGCGCGCGACGAACGGCACCGAGACGAACACGGTCGCGATCACGATCGACGGGAGCGCGAACAGGACCTGGATCCCGTGCCCCGTGAACCACGTGCCGAACCAGCCGGTGCGCCCGTACAGCAGGAAGAGCGCCAGCCCGACGACGACCGGTGACAACGCGAGCGGGAGGTCGACGAACGCGTTCACGAGCCCCTTTCCGCGGAACCGCCGGCGGACGATCGCGAGCCCGCACACGATCCCGAACACGGTGTTCAGCGGCACGGCGATCGCCGCCGCCTCGAGCGTCACCTCGAAGGCATGGATCGTGTCCGGGTCGGTGAGCGCTTTCCAGGCGGCACCCGCTTCGTAGGCGAACGTGCGGAAGATGACGAGCCCGAGCGGCGCGACCAGGATGAGCAGCAGGTAGCCGAGCGCCACGAAACGTAGGACGTACTTACCCACGCTGTACCGCCCAGTCTCCGGCGAGCCTACGACTCATGCCTCGTCGTGAATCGCCGGACGCCGCCGATCGAGAGCAGCACGGCGAAGGAGATGCCGAGGAGCACGACGGCCACCGCCGCTGCGCCCTGGGGATCGCCGCTCTGGATCCGCAGGAAGACGAAGACCGACGCCATCTCCGTCCGGAACGGCCGGTTGCCGGAGATGAGGACGATCGCGCCGATCTCGCCCACGGCCCGCGCGAAGGCCATCGTCAGGCCCGAGAGGATGCCGGGCAGGATGTTCGGCAGGACGACCCGGCGGAACGTCGTGAGCTCGCTCGCGCCGAGCGAGCGCGATGCCTCCTCCATCTCGGTGTCGAGCTCGAGCAGTACCGGCTGCACCGTCCGGACGACGAACGGGAGCGTCACGAAGAGGAGGGCGACGTAGATCGCACCGCGGGTGAACGCCAGGTGCACGCCGACCGGCGAGTGGGGGCCATAGAAGGTGAGCAAGAGCAGCCCGGCCACGATCGTTGGGAGCGCGAACGGCAGGTCGATGATCGCGTTCACCGCCGGCTTGCCCCGGAACTCGTCCCGCACGAGCACCCAGGCGATGATCGTCCCGAGCACCGCGTTCGTCAGCGCTGCGAGCGCCGCGACCACGAGCGTCAGCTTCAACGCCGCGACGGCCTCCGGGTTCGAGATCGCATCCCAGAAGCTCCCGCGGCCGTGCTTGACCGCAGCCCAGACGAGGGCCGCGATCGGCAGCGCCACGACGAGGGTGAGGAACGTCGTGATGAACCCGAGCGTGAGGACGGTGCTCGTCCTCTCGCTCGGGCTCCAGCCTGCGATTCGCGCCCGGAGGCCGGGCGCGGCTTCGGCCGCGCTAGCCAGAGCTTGGCCCCCCGACGTTCTGCTCGATCTTCACCATCAGGCCGTGGTTCGGGTCGAACCACTTCTTGTCGGCCGCGCGCCACCCGCCGATCGTCCTGTCCGCGATCGAGAACACGCCCGGGCGCACCGGGAACTCCTTCGTGAACTTCGCCGCTGCCACCTTGTTCACCGGCCGGAATCCAAACTGGCCGAAGACCTCCTGCTCGGGCTCCGACTTCACGAACTGGATGAACCTGTTCGTGAGGTCGAGGTTCGAGCTTCCCTTCATGACCGCGATCGGAAGCTCGATCAGCATCGTCTGGCGCGGGATCACGTACGGGATGGTCTTGCCCGAGAGCTTCGCGTTGATCGCCTCGGACTCGTAGGTGATCAGCACGTCGCCCTTGCCGGCCAGGAACGTGTTCGTCGCGTTCGAGCCGGAGGTGTCCTGCGAGACGACGTTCTTGAAGAGCTTCTGAACGTAGGCGACGGCCTGGGCATCGGTCTTCCCGAGGTGGCGCTGCGCGCCGTAGCCGGCGAGCACGTTCCACTTCGCCGAGCCGGAGCTGAACGGGTTCGGCGTCACGACCTGCACGCCCGGCTTGATGAGGTCGTCCCAGCCCTTGATGTGCTTCGGGTTGCCGTCGCGGACAGCGAACACGACCACGGTGTCGGCGGCGATCCCCGCGTAGCCCTGCTCGTTCCAGTTCTGGTTGACGAGGCCCGCGTCGACGAGCAGGTTGACATCGTCGCCCGTCGAGAGGAAGACGAGATCGGCCGGCTGGCCCGCGATCACGGCCCGGGCCTGGCTCGTCGAGGGGCCGTAGGACTGGCTGAACGAGACGCCCTGGCCTGCGGGTGTGCCCTGGAAGTCGGAGATGATCTTCGCGATCGCGGGCTTCGGCGTCGAGTAGGCGACGAGGCTCAGATTCGCTCCGGCCTCGTGAGCCTGCGCGAGCCGGGGCAGCAAGCCGAACCCGGCGAGCGCCGCTCCGGCCACTGCTCCGCGCCGGATCAGCGTGGCGCGGTCATAGCTCTGAGTCTCGATTGCGGTCATTGCGGCCCCCTTCAAGTTTGTCCACTGACTTAGTGGGGTTTGTACCATGAACGTGACTCATTCGTCAAATAAGAGATTGTTGTGCGACAGATTTGTCGCCCAGGGACTGGTTCCGCCCGCGGCCTCGTTACAATGATCAGATGGCCGTTTCCGCTTCTCTCGAGCTCAACCGCCTGCAGTCGTGGGTCTCGTTCCTCCGGGCCCATTCCGCGATCACACGCCAGCTGAACGCTGACCTGCTGAACGCGCACGGGCTGACCCTGAACGACTACGAGGTCTTGCTCATGCTCTCGAAGGCGGATGACCGGCGAATGCGGCGGGTCGATCTCGCGCAGACCGTCGTTCTCACAGCGTCGGGCATCACGCGGCTTCTCGACGGTCTCGAGCGCGCCGGGTTCGTCGAGAAGGACTCGTGCCCCACCGACGCGCGCGTCTCCTACGCCAAGCTCACCGTTTCAGGGCACGAGAAGCTGAAGGAAGCCGCCACGACGCATCTCGGCGGCGTGGACGAGCTCTTCACGCGCCGCTTCTCCGACGAGGAGCTCGTCGTCCTGGAGGAGCTGCTCGGCCGCCTGCCGCTTCGCGGCAAGGACTGTGTCGCCGACAAGGACTGTTCGGTCGACGCATCCTCCTGTGGCGCCTAGGCGCCCTCCGCGTCCGGTCTACTGGAAGCCGAGCATCCCGACGCGCGTGATGCGTGAGCGCGCGTGGGCCAAACGGGCGCTTGAACGGGAGCACGCCCTCCGCGCGACCGCGGGCCCGTCGGTCTGGTCGCGGTTGACCGCGAAGCTCAAGCGGCCCTTCTAGGTTTTTGGCCAGCCGTACCGGCCAAAAACTCAGCCGAAGAAGGTCTTTGCGACCTCGTACCAGGAGTCCGGTACGAGCTTCAGCTCGGCGGTCGCCTCGGTGAGGGGCACCGAGAGCACTTCGTCACCGTGCAGTGCGGCCATCTGGCCCCACTTGGCGCCCGTGACGAGATCGGCGGCCTCGAGCCCGAAGCGCAGGCCGAGGACGCGGTCGCGCGGGGTGGGGGTGCCGCCGCGCTGGATGTAGCCGAGCACGGTGGCGCGGGCCTGCATCCCGGTGCGCTTCTCGATCTCCTCGGCGACGGTCTCGCCGACGTTCCGGTTCTCGACACGCACGTGGCCGAAGTCGTCGACCTCGCCCGCGTCGCTGATCCCGGGTAGCTCCGAGCCTTCGCTCGCGACGATCACCGAGAAGTTCTTCCCCCGCTCGCGGCGCCGTTCGACCGCGGCGGCGACGTCGTCGTAGACGACTTTCTGCTCCGGGATCAGGATCCAGTCGGCACCGCCGGCGATCCCGCTCATCAGCGCGATCCAGCCCGCGTGCCGCCCCATCGTCTCGACGACGATGATCCGGTTGTGCGATTCCGCCGTCGAGTGGACGCGGTCGATGGCCTCGGTCGCGACGTAGACCGCGGTATCGAAGCCGAAGGTGTAGTCGGTGCCGTTCAGGTCGTTGTCGATCGTCTTCGGGACCCCGACCACCGGAAGGTTGTCGTCGGCGAAGAGCTTGGCGGCGACGCCGAGCGTGTCTTCGCCCCCGATCGCGACGAGCGCGTCGATCTGCTCGAACGTCTTCTTGACCCCCTCGACGCCGCCCTCGAGCTTGTGAGGGTTCGTGCGGGAGGTGCCGATGATCGTGCCGCCCTTCGGCAGGATCCCCGAGATCTCGTCGTACCCGAGCGGCTTCAGGTCGCCGTCGATCATGCCGCGCCAGCCGTTCAGGACGCCGACCGTCTCGTGGCCGTCCTCCCAGAGCCGCCGGCAGACCGCGCGGATCACCGCATTCAGTCCGGGGCAATCCCCGCCGCCTGTGAGCATCCCGACCCGCATCGGCCGCGAGTCTAGTTGATCGACCGATGAGTCCGATCAATCAACGCTTTGGAAAAGCAACAGCGGGAAACCGCTAATTCAGGAGAGGATGTTGACGGCTCTTGCGGCGACGAGGAGGAGGGTCACGAGGGAGATCGACGACTGGCTCAGCATCAGCCATTTCGCAGCGCTCGAGAGGGGAAGCGTGTCGGTCGGGCTGAACGCGCTCGAGTTCGTGAACGAGACGTAGATGTAGTCCGAGAACTGGGGGCGCCAGCCGGGGCGGGAGACCTCAGGATCCGTCATCTGGACGAAGGCGAAGTCACGCGGCGCGGTCGGGTTGCGAAGCCGCGCAGGCGGTCCCCCGCCGTCGAGCTCCCAGTACCAGAGCCCGAACACGATCACGTTCGTGACCCAGATCTGCGCGCCCGCCAGCAGGAGTTGCCGGCCGAGCACCGTCGAGCCGGCGTCGAGCAGGTAGTGGATCAGGAAGAGAAGCGCCGCGACGTTCACGAGCGAGACGAGGGCAGTCAGCGTGATCGCGGCCATGCGGCGCCGCCCGGACTCGTTCACATGGCGGTGCGGGGCAGCGACCGCGAGCGGGATCAAGAGCGCCAGCTCGAGCACCGGGATCACGAACCTGACCGCCGAGCTTCCGTAGTCCGAGATGATCCGGTTCGGGAGCGAGCTCCAGAGCACGATCGTCACGAGCACCGCGAGCACCGAGGGCCAGCGCGGCTCCATCACCGGGCTCTCGCCCGCGGGCTGGACAGTCGTCGCCAAAGCAGTCATCGCACGCTCCGAGTTCGGCATGGGTTGCGCCGACCCTTGCGGCCCCGGCGCCACTGCCGCGGCTCTGCGCCGGTGAGCTGGTCATACTCGGGCGCGTGGAGCTCCTCGAGATCTACTTCCTCGCGTGCCTGGCGATGTTCTTTCCGCTGCTGCTCGTCGTCGTCGTGCTCGCGCTGAACACCTCGAAGCCGGTGCCGATCCTCACCGGCTTCCTCGCCGGGGGGCTGCTGACGACGATCAGCGTCGGCTCGGCGATGGTGTTCGCATTCCAGGGCAGCAGCTTCCTCTCGGGCTCGAGACCTCCGGCGGATCCCTGGGTCGACCTCGTTGTGGGCTCGCTCGCACTGGTCGCCGCGCTCGTGCTCCGGGGCATGGACCGGAAGAAGAAGAACGCGCCGCCGAATCCGGCGGCGGCGAAGAAGAAATCGAGGAGCTCCGACCTGATCGAGCGGCTCGTCGACCGCGGCGCACCCCTCGCATTCGTCGCGGGCATCCTCGGAACCATCATTCCGGGCCCCGGCCCGATCATCGCGATGAAGAACATCGCCGAGCTCGACTACTCGACGAGCGCAACGCTCGTCGTGATCGTCTCCTTCTACGTGATCATGTTCACGTTCGTCGAGGTGCCGCTCGTCGGCTTCGTCGTCGCAGAGGGCTGGACGAGGAAGAACGTGGCGGGATTCAACGCGTGGCTTGGGAAGAACCTCTTGTGGCTTGCCTCCTGGGCGCTCGGGGTCGTGGGCGTGGTCGAGATCGTTCGTGGAATTTTCGCGCTCTAGCCTCGACCGCGCCGACCGTCGAGCTCCGCTCGGCCGAGTCGGATCGCTCCTCGTACCTCCGTCCGGACGGGGCCCGCGGCTACCGGTAGGGGAGGGGTCGAGGCGAGGACGAACGGGGTAGAGTCGGGAGCGATGACGGGAGCGCCGAAGTGACGAGCGGTCCCCAACCGAAGGGCCATACCGGAGTGCGCGGCAAGGTCGTCGCCGCGCAGACACGCGGAACCGATGCGTACGACCGAGGGTGCCTGTGGATCGAGAACCAGGATCAGGCGGTCGGGAACCTGGGATGAGCACGCCGGGGCCGATCCGCAAGCTGCCGCGCCTGAACCCGATCGAGCGGCGGATGTCGAAGTTCCTGCGGCAGCCACCGTCGATCCGCAACGCGGCGACGGCGGTCGTCACCGTGACGACGATCATCGTCGTCGCGAGCGGGATCCTGATCCGCGTCCTCGACCGCCACGAGTATTCGAGTGTCTGGGTCGGGATGTGGTGGGCGCTCCAGACCGTCACGACGGTCGGCTACGGCGACGTCACGCCCAAGAACTGGTCGGGCCGGGTCGTCGGGGCGGTCGTGATGCTGGAGGGGATTGCGTTTCTTGCGATCACGACTGCTGCGATCACCTCCACGTTCGTCGCACGGGCCGAACGCGACCGTCATCTCGCTCAGGTCGAGGACGACGAGTCGCGGATCGGCCACGTGGACGCGCGGTTCGACGAGCTCACGGCGCAGCTCGAACGGCTCGAGACACTCGTTCGCGGCCTCGATCGGCCGTCGGAGCCCGACGCGACAGAACCGGTTTCGTAGCGGACGGCGCAACGGCGCACCGGATTAGCCGTCCCGCGGGCTGCATACTCTGTCCCGGGAACAAGGGGATGCGGAGACTCGCGACGATTGCGCTTGCAGCGGCGGCGCTCGGGATCACCACCGGCGGCTCTGTCGCGGGCGCATCGGCCTCGCAGCTCGTCGATCGCAACGCAACCGGCGTCCACCTCCAGTTGAACGCGAAGGGCGAGGCGCTGCTCACGTACGAGTCGAAGGGCGTCTTCCATCACGTGCTCGCCTGGGGCGCCGTCAACGCGCTTCCCTCCACGGTCGGTGGGCGTCAGCTGAAGCTACGGCTCGACTACTCGGGCGGCTACGAGAAGTACTTCAAGGAGAACCCGGCGGCCCTCGCGCTCAGAGCCGAGTACCGGAAGATCAAGGGAACCCGCGGCTACCTCCTCAGCCCCGTGGTGCGGCAGCTCCAGCAGACCCAGCAGGCGGCCGACACCTACTGGCAGACGGCGTTCCACGGCGGATGCCGTGCCTACACCGGGCCGGCGATCGCATGGGCCGTCCTCACCTGCACCGCACCGGACGGGTCGTACTGGGCGGTGCAGCAGTGGCAGCGCGAGCTGCCCGACTACGGCGTCACCCCGACGGCCGCCCAGGCTGTTCAGGAGCTCCGGCTCTCGCACTGGACGGGCCCGCTCCCGGTGCTCACTGTCCATACCGACTGGTCCTGGCGCCACTGGAACCACCTCTACGGCACGCTCGCCTACGCAGACGACCCGGTCTACGGGTTCAGCTCGACTACCGCGGGCAACCCGCTCGACGGCTTCGGACGGAACGTGTACATCGATACCTTCGACTCGGCCTACGGGGCCGGGTGGAAGCGTGAGAACAGCGCCTTGACGCATAGAGGGACCGGTGTCTTCTGCTACTCCGTGAACCCGCATCCGGGGCATCCCGCGGGCACCGGCACCGCCTACCGTGTCACCGTGATCGGTCCGGGCCTCACGCCCGACGTGGAGTGGATCGGCAGCGCCCCCGGGCCGTACGACGCCGTCGCGGATGCCGCCGCGAATGCGCAGATCGCCGCCCTCGGTGACAGCGTCTGCCGTCCTAACTGATGTCCGGCGGGCCGTTGCCGGCGCCCGGCCGGGCATGCGCAAGCCGCTGGCTCATCGCCTTGCGCTCGACGGCGTAGAGCGCATCGAGAAACGCCTCGCCGAGCGAGCGCCGCATCGCATCGGTCGTCTCGTTCGAGCCGAGGCGGTCGAGCTCGGCAGCCACCTCCTTGCACTGTACGAGGAGAGCGCGACCGCGCTCGCCCGAGTCGGCCGCGTCGAGCTTGCCGTCGACCGTGTCCTCGGCGAGCCCGAACGTCTCCGCGCTCAAGTGGTCGAGCCGCCGCCGGAGCAACTCGAGCTCGATGCCCTGAAGCGGGTCGTCGCCGCTTCGCGCGATCGCCGTCTCGAGGTCCTGACGCTGGTACCGGACGACCGCGGCCGGGCCCGGCTGCGGATCCGCCTCACGCGCCCAGTCCGCGACGAGCCGGCCGAGGAGCTCCATCGCCCTCGTTCGATCGCCCTCGCCGAGCCCCGTCAAGGTGCTCGAGAGCTCGTCGACGAGCCCCTTCTGGTCGATCGGGTCGCCGCTCATCCGCTCTCGCTCCCGCTTCCGGCGCCGCTTTCGCTGCCTGCTCCGGCGCCTTCCGCGGCGCCCTCGGCCTTCGCGGTCGAAGCCTTAGGAGCCAGGCCGGCTTTCGCCGCCGCCCAGTCGTGGGCCTCCATCAGCGCCTTGATCTTTGCCCAGCTGAGAACGCAGTTCGCGTCGGCCCAGTCTGCGATCAGCCTCTTCGCGCCGCCGACGAGGTAGGCGTCCTCGAGATCTGAGAGCGGCAGCCCGCTGTCGATCGCCACCTGCACCACCGGGCTCTCTCCCGGATAGGTCGTCGGCGCCGGCTCGTTGACGGCGGCGCACGCGACCTTGGTGAGAACCTCGGTCGTCCCTTCGTTCCAGCGGCTCCCGACGACGTTGACGAAGTCGGCGGCGCAGTTGTTGTGGAGCATCTCGTGGACGATCGTGTGCAGGCCTGCAGACGCCTTGTTGATGTAGTTCGTGCCGTCGTGGGCGAAGCCGTTGAGGCCACCGTAGGTCGGCTTCACGTACTTCTCCCACGACCAGTCGGTCTTGCCGTAGATCTTGTCGTAGGCGGCCTGGAAGTCGGCCTGTTCGAGCACCTCGATCCTGCCGGGCACGATCTTCTTGATCGAGCCGAAGGCTCCGGTGAGGATCTGCTCGCCGCCCGCGAGATCGAAGGTCGGTCGCGCCGGGGGAGGGTGGCCCGCCTCGGTGCCGCGCTCCGCCAGCGGAGCGACATCCGGCTGGGGTGGCGCGCCTTCGGTCGTGGTGGTCGCCCCCGGCGCGGCCGTTTCGGTCGCGGTCCCGCCGTCGGGCGCTCGTAGAACCGCCGCGGTGGCGCGGTTCCCGACGAGGCGCTGAAGCATGCCGACCTGTTCGGCGGCCAGGGTCTCGCGGGAGCCGGGGCCCGGCTCGGCCTCGACCTGCTCCGGCCTCGCGCGCGCCCCTACATCCCGGGTCTCGTCGACGATGCGCTCCACGGATGAGTCTTAGCTGCGGGCCCCGGTCGGGGCAAGTCGCCGGAGCTCTCAGTCGCTCGAGGTGAGCGTGGCGGCGTTCTTGCGTGAGACACCTGCCGCGATCAGGAACGTGCGCATCTTCGGGTTCAGCTTCTCGAGCCTCGCCGACACCGGGCTCGTGAAGATCTTCGCGAGCAGCGCGGGATCGATCCCTAGCACTCGCTGCAGTTCCGCAGCGGTCGTCTTCTTGTCGAGAAGCACCGTCGCGGCGTCGCAGAGGTCGATCTTCTTGCCGTGGTTGTCGAACTGCAGGATCAGCGAGAGATCGCTCCCCTCGGCCGAGAGCCACTGCGCGAAGAGCGGCGAGTCGGGATCCATCGCACCGAGCGAGTTGCGAAGCGCCCTGAGCTCCGGCCCGTACTCGTTCACCACGTCGATCAGGATCACCGGGAGGAGCGCGAAGATCGCGGCGAAGGCGTCCTTGGGGTTCTTCTTGATCAACGCGCAGCTGTCCAGCGATTTCTGAAGGGACTGGTCGGGCGACCCGGCGAACTGCTTGAAGGTCGTGACCTTGGCGCTGAGGAGCGCCGCGAGCGCGCGGTCGTGGCTGTCGGGCTTCGCGGTGGCCGCGAACGAGGCGGCGGACAGCACGAGAACGAGCATTCCGGCCGCCACGACGGTCCCGATCTGTCTGTCCCCGCTCATCTTTCTGCTCATCGCCCTCTCGCTTGACAGCTCAGCGGCTCTGCACGCTACAGTGAGGGTTCGATGGGCGTCGATCTGCTGACTCCGATGCACCTGCTGTTCCTCGGACTGCTTGCCGTGCTGCTCTTCGGCGCCAAGCGGGTTCCCGAGATGGGCCGTTCGCTCGGTAACGGCATGCGCGAGTTCAAGCAGACGATCAGCGGGATGGACGGCGTGACCGAGGCCGTCAACGGGATGAACGAGATCCGCACCGCGGTCTCCCCGACGAACATCGCCCGCGCCGCGATTCCGGGCGTCGCCGAGATGCAGGACACGATCGGCGAGATGAAGAGCATCGTCCCCGGTGCCGCGAGCACGGCGACGACGGAGCCTGCCGCCGCCGAATCCGCGTCGGTCCCGCCTCCGGCGGCAGCGCCGCAGCCCTAGGGCCCTGGCACCCCTTCGTTTTCGTAGTTAAGCGGAGCTTCAGACTTCGGTAAGGGCGGCGATAGAGCCTCGTGCGAGGTTGGCTGCGATCCGGGAATCGCCCGGACAGAAGCCAGGAGGTTCGATCAATGCCGAAGCTTCGCACCACGTTCCTTGCCGCACTGATGGCGCTCTGCACCATCGTCGTCGCGGGCGCCGCGGCCGCCGCCCCCGGCCCACCGCCGCCCCCGCATCACGGCCCTCCGCCTCCGCCTCCGCCACCCCCGCATCCCGGTCCGGGCGCGGGCGGTCAGATCTATATCGACAACAACACCGCCGGGGTCAACACGGTCGGCGCTTTCGACCGCCATCCCGACGGGTCGCTGACCCCGGTTCCCGGCTCGCCGTTCGCCGTCGGCGGTGCGGGAGCAGGACATGCCACGGCCTCGCAGGGCTCGATCCAGCGCAGCTCCGACGGCAAGTTCCTGCTCGTCGCCGACACCGGCAGCAACCAGATCTCGGTCGTCCGGATCGGGCCCGGCGGCTCGCTCATGCCGACCGATCTCGTCTCCTCGAACGGCACGACGCCGGTGAGCATCGCCGAGCACGACGGGCTCGTCTACGTCGCGAATGCCGGTGACCCGAACCCGAACTACACGGGCTTCCGGCTCGACGCGGCAGGGCATCTGACGGCGATCGCGGGCTCGACCGTGACGCTCCCGACCGGCTCCCAGCCGGGCGACGTCCTCTTCAACGGCGACGGCAGGAAGCTCGTCGGCACCCGCGTGGCGACGTCGCTGATCGACAGCTACACCGTGGGTCTCGGCGGCACCCTCGCCGCCGCGCCCGGTGAGCCGTTCGGGGCTCAGGGCATCGGCCCGTTCGGCAGCGAGTTCAGCCCGACGAACAACTCGCAGCTCTTCGTCTCGAATGCTCACAACGGTGGCACCGCCGGCACGGTCTCGGCCTTTGCCGACGCACCGAACGGCATTCTCTCGTCGATCGGGACCTCGCCCTTCGCCGACAACCAGACGGCCCCCTGCTGGGTCGAGATCACGCGCGACGGGAAGTACCTGTTCGCGATCAACACCGGCAACTCGACGATCTCGAGCTACTCGATCGCACCTGCCGGATCGCTGACCCTGATCGGTAGCTCCGCGTTCAAGCAGGGCCCGGTCGGACCAGAGGACGCCCGGCTCTCACCCGACGGCCAGACGCTGTGGGTCGTCGAGGCGGGAATCAACGCAATCGCCGGCTTCTCGGTGAAGGACGGCTTCCTCGCGGAGCTTCCGTCCTCGGCGACGCCCGGCCCGGCCGGCGCGACGCCGGCCGGAATCGTCGTCACCTAGGCACGCGGCGTTCCGGGAGGCGGGCTCGATCGGGAGCCCGCCTCCCGGGTTGCGGTTTTCTCCGCAATGGAGCATGCTGTGCGAGCGGTGTGGGGGAGACCGATGCGTGGACTGCGGTTGCTCGCGGTTGTCGTCACCTTGGCTCTGGCGGGGCCGGCCGCGGCCTGGAGCGTGGGCCAGCCGAGCTCGACAGAGGTGTGCCCGGCACCTGGCCCCGGCTACGCATCCTGTCTGTCGGAAGTGAAGCCGGCGTCCGACGCCAGGCCCCTTTCCGAGCTCCCGCAGTTCGTCCCGGCAGGCCTGTCGCCCGCGACCATCGACGCCGTCTATGGGTTCTCGACCTCGGTCGGCGCAGGCGCCGGAAAGACGGTCGCCCTCGTCGACGCCTTCGACGACGCAGGCGCTGCGAGCGATCTCAACACGTTCAGCACCCAGTACGGCCTCCCGCAGTGCAACACCTCGAACCCGTGCTTCACCAGGGTCGACCAGAGCGGCGGCACGTCGTATCCGGTCGCGAACGCCGGCTGGGACCTCGAGATCAGCCTCGACGTCGAATGGGTCCATGCCCTCGCGCCGGCTGCGAAAATCCTCCTTGTCGAGGCGACCGACAACAGCTTCGCAAACCTCGTGACCGCCGAGCAGTACGCGGCAGCGCACGCGACCTACGTCTCGAACAGCTGGGGATCTCCGGACTTCAGCGGCGAGAGCTCGTTCGATTCGGACTTCTCGGCCGCCGGCGTCAGCTACTTCGCCTCGAGCGGGGACACGGCCGCGGTTGTCTCGTATCCCGCCTCGTCGCCGAACGTCGTCGGGGTCGGTGGGACGAGCCTCACGCTCACCGGCGGCGGCGCCGTGGAGTCGGAGACCGCCTGGAGCGGCGGCGGGGGTGGCTGCAGCACCCATGAAGCCGTCGGGAGCGCGCAGTCGGGCTACTCCGGCTACAGCGGCGCCGGGTGCGCGGGAAAGCGGGCGACTCCGGATGTCGCGATGGACGGCGACCCGGACTCCGGCGTCGCGGTCTTCGACAGCGTCCCCTTCGAAGGAAACCCCGGCGGCTGGTGGATCGTGGGCGGCACGAGCGCCTCGACCGTCCTCTTCGCCTCGGAGTCGGCGGTTCTCGGCTCGACCGTCAACGCTCACACGATCTATGCCACGAGCGCGATCCCGTTCCGGGACATCACCTCAGGTAGCAATGGGCATGCGGCGATCGTCGGCTACGACCTGGTGACCGGGATCGGGAGTTGGTCGAACACGCCGGGCGCCCCGACCCTCGCCGCCGCCACCGTCGTCGGTGGAGTCTCGCTTTCGTGGACGCCCACGACCGGGGCGGCTCCGACCCAGTACGAGGTGCTTCGCGGTACTTCGCCCGGAGCCGAGAGCCTCACGCCGATCTTCACCACAGCCGCAACCTCGTATACCGACACGACCACCGCGCCCGGAACGACCTACAGCTACGTGGTGATTCCAGCGAACGCCTCCGGCCCCGGCCCCTATTCCAACGAGGCTTCCGCGACGCCGACGCAGCTCGCGACCACGCTGGCGCTCACCTCGTCGCTGAACCCGAGCGCTCCGGGCCAGACCGTCACATACACCGCGACGGTCACCCCGGCACCGAACGGCGGAACTGTCCTCTTCATCGACGACGGCTCACCGATTCCAGGCTGCGAGTCCGTGGCCCCGGTTTCTGGGGTTGCGAGCTGCACGCTGTCTGGCCTGGCACTCGGCGTCCACGGGCTCCTGGCCTTCTACGACGGAACCACCGGATACGGGGACACGATCTCGCCGCCTCTCACCGAGAACGTCCAGACTCCAGCTGACACCTTCAAGGAGTTCCCGGTGCCGCTCGCAGGTTCGGAGCCGCTGGCGATCACGGCAGGCCCGGACGGGGACGTCTGGTTCACCGAGCAGCACGGCGACGAGATCGGCCACCTCACGCCCGCGGGGACGATCACCGAGTACTCGCTGGGGATTCAGGGCAACGCCGGAACGCTTCCGCAAAGCATCGCTGCCGGTCCCGACGGAAACCTCTGGTTCACCCAGAATGTCTCCGGAGAGATCGGCCGGATCACGCCGTCGGGCACGATCACCGAGTTTCCGCTCCCGGATGGCGCGGAGCCTCTGGGGATCGTGGCAGGCCCCGACGGGAATCTGTGGTTCACGGAGAACGGCCACGACTCCATCGGCCGGATCACGCCGTCGGGCACGATCACCCACTTCCCGATTCCGACCGCGGACTCGGGCCCGACCTGGATCGCCGTCGGTCCGGACGGGAACCTCTGGTTCACCGAGCAGGAGGGGAACGCGATCGGGAAGATCACCTCGGGCGGCACCGTGACCGAGTATCCGCTGACCGTGTCAGGGTCACAGCCAATCGGCATCGCTGCAGGGCCGGACGGCAACGTGTGGTTCACGGAAGGCGGCGAG
The DNA here is from genome assembly GCA_036271235.1 of Gaiellaceae bacterium. Classification (GTDB taxonomy): domain Bacteria; phylum Actinomycetota; class Thermoleophilia; order Gaiellales; family Gaiellaceae; genus PALSA-600. The sequence goes on along the minus strand of DATBBA010000019.1, from coordinate 9,274 downwards.
GGGCAGCAGAGCAAGGAGAAGATCGGTGTCATCACCCCGTCTGGAACGATCACCGAGTACCCGCTTCCTGCCGGTGTCGGGCCTGCGCCCACGATCGCGCCGGGCGCCGACGGGAACCTCTGGTTCTCCGAGCCGGTCAGCAACGGCGTCGGGAGGATCACGCCCTCGGGCACAATCTCGAGCTTCCCGGCTCCCACACCGTCGAGCAGTCCACTGGGGATCGCCGCCGGGCCCGACGGAAGCATCTGGTTCACCGAGGAGTCCGGCGACAAGGTCGGCGAGTTTTTCCCGGGGGTGAGTCCTGCGGTGCAGCAGCGGCCGACCCAGTCAGGAACCGGACTCGCGGGCGCGCCGGTCACCTGCCAGCCGGGAACCTGGACCTCCTGGGCAGGCCGGCAGCCGTCAACCTCGGCACACGGGTACGACGGCTACCGGTGGCTGCTCGACGGGAGCCCCATCGCCGGGCAGACGACCTCGAGCTTCACGCCCTCCCGGTCGAATGTCGGACACCAGCTCTCGTGCCAGATCACAGCGACCTACCCGCTCCTGGACGTCACGGTCACGGCGACGAGCGCGTCGCGGCCTGTGTCGGCGGTCGACGGTTCGATTCTGGCCGTCGGCCAGTTGGCGACGGGGGAGTCGCTCGTGTCCCCGAACGGGGCCTACCGTCTCGTCTTGCAGGGCGATGGGAACCTCGTCGAGTACGGCGGCGCGACACCGGTCTGGGCGACGGGGACGAATCCGGCCGGCGCGTTCGCCATCATCGCCTCCGACGGCGATTTCATCGTCTATTCCGACCGGCTGACAGAGTTGTGGTCGAGTGGAACCGCCGGTAACCCCGGCGCCTATGTCGAGCTTACGAACGCCGGCCGACTGGAGGTCGTCTCGGCCGCCGGCCTTGTCCTCTGGAGCCCGGGAGCGCTCGCCCCGAGTAGCGCGCTGACTGCCGGGCAGTCCATCCTCTCCCCGAATGGCGCCTACCGGCTGACGATGCAGGGCGATGGGAACCTCGTCGAATACCACGGCGCAACCGCGCTCTGGGCGACGGGAACGAACCCCTCCGGTGTCTCGGCCGAGATGCAGGCGGACGGAAACCTGGTCGTCCACGGAACCAGCTGGACGAGCGGCACGGCGGGCAATCCCGGCGCGTATCTCGCGCTTTCGGACGCGGGCCGGCTCGAGCTGGTCTCAGCCGGAGGGGTCACCCTCTGGGGGCCGGGGATCCTCGCCGGTGGCAGCTCGCTCACGGTCGGGCAGTCCCTGCTCTCCAGGAGCGGCGCCTACCGGCTGACGATGCAGGCCGACGGGAACCTCGTGGAGTACCAGGGCACGACGGCCATCTGGGCGCCCGGGACGAACCCGGGCGGAGTCAGCGTCTCGATGCAGACGGACGGGAATCTCGTGGTCTACGGGAACGACGGTGTGGCCTTGTGGTCGAGCGGCACCAGCGGAGATGCCGGTGCATCGCTGCTCCTTTCCGACGACGGCCGGCTGGAGCTTGTCTCCCCGGACGGCGTGGTGCTGTGGGGCGCCGGGGTCCTACCGGCAGGAGCCTCGCTCGTCCCGGTGCAGTCGCTCATCTCGGCGAACGGCTCTTACCGGCTGACGATGCAGGGTGACGGGAACCTCGTCGAATACCACGGCGCAACCGTTGTCTGGTCGGCGCACACGAATCCCGGCGGCACGAAGCTCGAAATGCAGCTCGACGGCAACCTGGTCGTCTACGGCGGCGCAGCACCTCTCTGGGCGAGCGGCACGAGCGGGTACCCCGGCGCTGCGCTCGTCCTCACGAACGATGGGCACCTCGAAGTGAGCTCGCGCGACGGCGCGGTGCTCTGGACGAGCTAGCGACTCAGCGCTGCCAGAGAACGGGCACGATCGCCGAGTACCCGAACGGGTAGGCCCCGTCGATCCAGGCCTGGAAGTAGATCGGCTGATCCTGCGGCTGCGGGTCGGTGATCCGGAACGTCGCGATCCCACGGGAATCGGTGACGGCGGAGACAGGGGTCTGTCCCTCGGGGCGACCGTTGATCGAGGCCTGAGCGTCGATCAACGCGGTCTGCCCGTAGATCAGCTGCCCGAGCGCGATCCTGACGCCCGCCTTGTGGACGACTGCGCCGAACGGTGAGCGGAGGTACACGCGAAAGGTCGTCGCTCCATGCCTCGGGACGATCCCGTTGACGTATCCGGGCTCGAGATCGGCCGAATACGGGTGCGGGATGTAGCGGGGGCTGATCGAGATCGTCTCCGGATGCGCGGTGGTCGCCACGAGCGTGAACGCCGAGGTGATTCCCGGCATCGATCCGCGATTGGGGGCCGCGAGCGTGTAGACGGCGCGGCGGCCCGGGGCGAGGGATGCGGGGCCCGCGAGCCGGTGGAAGAACGTCGTCGCCTGGCCGATGTAGTTCGCCTCGAACTGGGGCGACATCGCATGGCCGGAGGTGTTCGTGACGGCCACCTTGAGCTCCCACACCGACTGGAGCTCGCCGGTCGTCCGGACAGAAAGAATGTCCAGGCGGAGGGGGGACGGCAGCATCAGCGCGACCGCGGCCGCCGCCGCAGCAGGCACGAAGAGCGCCGTCAGCGCGAGCCCGGGCCGCCGGAGGCGCAGTAGGCTCGGCACCATCCTGAACGCCGCCGCTCGAGTCGTCAGCAGGCTTACCGCCCAGACGTCGACCATCGCCATGAAGTACTCCGCGAGCGAGCGTGTGGTCAGGAAGAGAGCGATGACGGGGAGCACGAAGCACGCCCGTCCGAGCAGGTCGAAGCGAAGCGTGAAGGCGGCGAGCGCCGCCACGTAGGCGAGGAAGCCGGCAAGGGTGAAGACGGCGAGGTTGCCGCCGCCCATGTGGAAGAACAACGTTGCGTCGACGAGCCCCTGGCCGTAGGGGATCGCATGCTGGGTCAGGGTCGAGGTCACCGCCGTGAGCCACGCGCCCGGCGACCAGATCACGAATGGAAGGTTGATCGCTGCGAACGTCGCCGCCGCGATCCCGCCGTAACGCAGAACGACCCGCCCCGCGCCCGCCGCCCCGAGCTCGGCCTGCCGCAGGCGCCAGATGCCGACGAGCACGAAGGGCGTCACGAACCACGCAAGCGGCTGCGTCGAGATCGCAAGCCCGAGGCAGATCGCGCGTGCCGTGCCCGAACGCCCGAGTGTTCCTCGCCGGCCGGTGTCGGTCCAGCGCCAGGCGGCAACCATGAGCGGCAGGCCCATCAGCACCGCGTTCACCCCCGCAATCGACTCTCCGAAGAGGATCGGCACTCCGATCGTCACCAGCACCCCCACTGACTTCCACGGGCGCGGTAGGAGGAGATAGGTCACGACGCAGGTCGCTGCGAGCGCGAGCACGTTGGCGACGATCGCCGCCTGCACGCCGCCGGTGACCGGAACGAAGGCCGCCGTGACGAGCACCGGGAGCGCCGGGTATCCGAGCGTGTGGACGAATCCGCCGCCGAGCAGGTAGGTCGCGTACTGGATCGGTACGCGGAACTGGGTGAGGGCCGGTGCCAGGTTCGCCCCGTACGGGTTGTGCCCGTGAAGCAGGAGCGAGGCGGCGTACTGCTCGAATGCGGCTTCGTCCGTGCCGTAGCCCGGCTGGAGGTAGATGTTCGAGATCGCCCAGCCCGCAAGCAGCGCGAGGCCGACGAGCATCAACGTGAGATCGACCCGTCCGAGCTGCTCGGGTCGCACGAGGAACACGGCGAGAACGAGCGCGAGGCACGCCGCGAACCCGGCGACCGAGATCGCCCCGGTGACGGGCACCTGCACGACGGTCGACCAGGTGGCGAAACAGACCCCGAACAGGCTGAGCGCAGCCAGGAGCGCCACGGCCCGATGCACCGTGCTCGTGGCGATCGTGTCGCGGATCGCGGCAGGATGACGGGCCGGCAGTTCGACGGGAGCGGTCGCGGTGGTCGTGCGACGGCGTCCCTTGGAGATCACGCTCATAGGCGCTGCAGAGGTCTAGCGGGCGGGATTTGCGAAGAGAAGATCCGACGACGTCCTGGTGGAGAGGGTGACATCGCCCTTCTTCGTCTTTCCGCCGGCCGGGCTCGACTTCGTCGGCGAGGCAACCTTCAGCGACTTCTCACCCTTGATTCCGACGACCTTGCCGTCGACGGTCAGGGTCACCGCCTTCGAGAAGCGGCCCTTGACGGGCTCGCCGTTTCCATCGGCGAAGAAGATCCCGAACCCTGTCGCCGCCGCGTAGTGCTTGACCCCGAGCGTGTGCAGCACAGCGGTCAGCTGCTTCAACGTCGGTGCGGCGATCGCGATCTGGACCGGCTTCGAAAACGTGTGGGCGGGAACCTTCACCGTCAGGCGCACCGAGTTCGCAAGCCGGGCGGTGAGCCGGCCTCCACCGACCCCGAGCGTCTTCACCGTCTGGACGTTCCGAAACTGGCTCGGCGTGCCGCTCGGCGGCGTGAACGGCCCGTACCCGCCCGCCGCGTTCCCTCCGGCCGTGCATGCTCCGACGAGCGTTACGGCGAACGCTGCGCTGAGCCTGACCCTCGTCGCCGATCTTCCCAACTCCGTCCCCCGATGCTCATGTGCCATCCGGCCGAGAAGCGCTGCAACCCGGCTCTTTCGGCAACCGATCCCCGAGCTCACTATAACGGCCTCAGGGTGGAAAAGGTCAACCGCGGTCGATCCAGTAGGGCCCGATCGGGTTGATACGGACCTGCCGCTCGAGCGCGCGCTCCAGCGGAGCAACGATCGGCTTCTGCGCCTCAGGCGGGCCACCGGCTCGCCCGTGCGAGCCGGGCGCGGAGAAGCTGCGGATTCCGAAGGAGGAACAGGGCTTTCGTGGCGGCACTCGGTTGGGTCGCCTCCCAGAGCCGGGGCCATTCGAGGCCTCTGACGGACTGGACGTCGAGCTCGATCCCCGGCGCCGATTCGGCCCAGGCTCTCACGGCCCCTCGATGTGCGGTCGCGGCCTCGGCGTTCCAGGAGCCGTAGAGCTTCGACGGCGTGATCGCGACCGGATGGAGCTCGTCCACGACCACGCGCTCCAGCACCGCGGCGGTCACACCGGGTGTCTGGGGACTGCGCCAGTCGTCGAAGACGACGATGCCGTCCTCGAGCGCGAGGATCGAGCTCGCGTCGATGTCGGAGCGGACGTAGTCGTAGAGATGGCATCCGTCGACGTGGATGAGCCGGCACGAGCGGGGCCGCACGTGGGTGACGATCTCGAGCGACGAGGCCTGGACGATCGTTGGCAGCTCGGCGACGAACATCAGGTACCAGCGCTCGAAGGCCGACCGGGTCAGGCCCGCGTACTGCTCGCTCTCGGCCCGGTTGTCCTCGACGGTCGCGGGCGTCTCGAAGAGGTCGCACACGGTGAACGTCTCTCCTTCGCGCTGGTGCAGCCCGAGGAGCGTCGCACTCGCTCCGCGATAGGCCCCGATCTCGAGCAGGTCACCGGGCCGCTGGCCGTCGAGCAGGAAGTCGAGGAGCCGGAAATCGAGCTCCGGAAACCATCCCGGGACGTCATGGAGCCGGGCGAGATACGCCGCAACCTCCGGGCGCATCACGACCTGCGGCCGGGCTCAGCAGCCGTAGTTCGCGCCCAGGTCGACCGTCACCCTGGGCGGCGCGATTCCGCACCACGCGTACTCCGCCGAGTATCGCGGTGAGACAACGACCCATTGGCGCGTCGCAGCGTCCGAGGGCCCATGGGGCGATCCCGGCGCGTGCCACAGGAGGACGGGCGCACTCGCCGCCGGAGGCTGTCGGCCGGCTACCTTCGGTCCGGACACCGCAGCCCGGGCCCAGTTCGGATCGGCGGACGAGATGCGGATGCCACCGACATGGACCCGGATCGTCGAGCCCGATCCGTAGTACCAGTCGCTGAAGAAGCCCTGAACCGAGCGGGCGATCGCGGTCTTCTCGGACGCCGTCGGCCCGCGCGAGGCTCCGGCAACCGAAGCCGCCATACCGGCCAGGAGTATCGTCACCAGGATCCCGATCCCGCTCGATCTCACCGGGCGATCTTAGACCGGTAGCTCCCTGTCCGGCCGGGATCCGGACGGTGAAGGGTTCACGTACCCTCTACTTCCGGATCTATGGGCCCGAGGACTCCGCGTTCGACGGCTCCTGGCAGCTTCCCGACTTCGAGCCCGACCCCGGTCGACGACCCGAGCGAGCCTGCCGTCAGGCTTCCGGCGTCGCCGCAGCCGGCCCGCGACGAGGGGAACGACGCGTCGGCTTCCCGGCCGGTTCTCGCTCCTCGGCCGGTCTCCGCGTGACCTCACCGCGAATCCGGAGCTCGTCCTCGTCCTCCTCCGCCCGAGCCTCGAGCGTGATGCGTCGCATCAGGACGTTCGAGCGTTGCTGCAGCCGGTGCGCTTCGACCACGTCCACCGAGCGGAGAGCCGCTGCGCTCTTCTCGTATGCGCCGCCGGTGCTGAGGAGGTGTGTCAGCTTGAGCACGAGCGCGACGAGGTCGATAGCGATCAGGAACGCGAGGAAGAACTCGACGTACTTCTTGACGGTCGGGTTCGCGTTCTCGACCTGGTCGAGCGCCGCCTGACGGGCGAGGAAATCTCGGTCGGCCTTGATCGTCGAGACGCGGTTTGCGACCTGGCCGGTCTCGGCCGCCTGCCAGAGCGCGATCTTTCGCTGGTCGGCGGCGATCGTCGCCGCGAACTGCGGGCGGGCGCTCTTCAACGCCGCCGCGGCAACTGCCGCCCGGCGCGTATCGCGCTTGCAATAGGGGCCGCACCCGGTCTTGTGGGTCTGCGAGCAGCTCGCCTCGCCCGCCTCGCACTCGGCGAGGAACTTGCTCTGCGTGACCTGCTGCTGGAGGCTCGCCTGCTTGGCGCGGACGGTCGCAATCTGCTTCTGCGCGGCGGCGATCTTCGCGTCGTAGAGGTGCGTGATCTGGTTCGTGGCGGTGTGGATCCGTGCGGTCGTCGTCTTGCTGAGCTGGTCGTTGATCGAGCCGCTGTAGATCACCTGGCTCATCGGCAGGCCGACGACGAGTGCGATCGCGAGCGAAAGGACGAGTCGCGGAACCGTGATCGCGAGGTTCCAGGGCCAGCTCGTCCCGAAGCTCTTCAGCACGAGCCGCTCGATCAGGCAGTAGAGAACGGCCCAGATCGGAAGCACCCAGAGGACGCTCGTGATCGACGTCGACCACCACTGGCTCGCGGCGACGGTCATGGCGAACCCGCTGACGACCGCCATCCCTGCCACCCACATCCCCAGTCCGTTCAGGAAGCTGAGCTCGCTCGGCACCGTCGAGAGGACGTAGCCGTCGCCGCCGGCGAGCCAGGCCCAGCCCGCGCGGCGCCTAGGCGGCCGTGCTGAGGCCTCCCCTCCCGCTCTGTCTCCCCGCTCGGTCCACGCTTCGCTCACGTGAATACAAACGACGCCGGATCCTGCGGCGGGTTGGGACCCGCGGAGAGTTCTAGGGAACTTCTAAGGAAACTCGCTCGTACCTGGTCCGCGGCCCGGATCGAGGTTGCGGAAGAACACGCGAATCTGTAGCTTTCCGTCTACGAATGGAGTGACTCCAACTTTGGTGTGAATCTCTCCAAACGTTGGTCAAAGGGCGCAGAGTCGGCGCTCGCACAAAGCAGGGGGGCGACTAGGAGGGACGGATGGCGAACAGCTTGAGGATCAAGGTGAACGGCCTCACACATGGCGTGAGCGCGAGCCTCGATACACCGCTTTTGTACGTTCTGCACAACGAGCTTCACTTGCACGGGCCGCGGTTCGGTTGCGGTCTCGCCCAGTGCGGTGCCTGCTCGGTGCTGCTCGACGGGAAGGAGATCCGGTCCTGTGTCACGCCCGTGGCGGCGGTGTCCGGAAAGAACATCACGACGCTCGAGGGGCTGCCTGGGCTCTGGGCGTCCGAGCGGGGTACGGCCGACGCGGTGCCGGCGCTGCATCCGCTGCAGGAGGCGTGGATCAACGCGCAGGTTCCGCAATGCGGTTATTGCCAGAACGGGATGTTGATCCAGGCTGCGGATCTCCTCGGGACGACGAAGAACCCGTCCGAGCTGCAGATCAAGCAGGCGATGAACGGCCATCTGTGCCGGTGCGGGACGTACACCGCGATCATCGAGGCGATCCAGACCGCAGCCAAGGCAATGGCGAAGGGAGCAGCATGAGCGCAACCGAAGAAGCGACGACCGTCAATGTGTTCGGGGCGACCCTGACGCGCTCGAAGCTCGTCAAGGGCGGCGGTGCCCTCGTCGCAGGCCTGACCGTTGCGGGCTTCGGCGCGTCCGCCGCAAGGGCGGTTCCGGACGACGGGGGCTCGAGCTCGCTCGACCCGTCGCAGCCGGCGTCGTGGATCGAGATCAACGCCGACAACACGATCACGATCCGCACCGGCAAGGTCGAGCTCGGGCAGGGATCTGCGAGCACCGCCTTCGCGATGATCACGGCGGAGGAGCTGAACGTGCCGTACTCCTCGATCACCCAGGTCTTCACGGGCGATACGGACCGCACCCCCGACGGCGGATTTTCCGCCGGTTACATGTCCGGCGGAAGCCCGAACGTCCGGAAGGTGGCGGCCTACGTCTACCAGGCGCTGCTCGGCCTCGCCTCGACGCAGCTCGGGGTGCCGGTGGCAAGCCTGACGGTCACGAATGGTGTCGTCTCGGGTGGCGGGAAGACCATCTCGTACGGCCAGCTCGTCTCCGGGCACTCGCTCAACCTGACGATCCCGACCACGGGCGTGCTCCCGAACGGGGCCTTCGGCGTCACCGTTCTCGGCAACCCGCCGACGAAGCCGATCGATCAGTACAAGATCATCGGAACCTCGATTCCGATGCGGACGATCCCGCCGATCGTCACGGGTCTCGCGACGTACGTCGGCGATGTCCGGCTACCCGGGATGCTGCATGCACGCGTCGTACATCCGACGTCTCTCGATGGAAAGCTCATCTCCGTCGGGACGCTCGACAAGAAGCAGTTCCCGAACACCCAGATCGTCGTGAAGGGGAATCTCGTCGCGGTGGTCGACCCGGTCGAGTACACCGCGATCGAGGCGGCGTCCGTGCTCGCGCACACGACGAAGTGGACGACCTCGACGACACTCCCCGGGCACGACAACCTGTTCAAGGCGATGCGGACCCAGCCGTATCCCGCGGCCGTCGCCGTCGGTGCGAACACGGGGTCGCCCGCTGCCGCGCTTGCGGGAGCCGTGAAGACGCTGTCTGCGACATACGAGTACCCGGTGGAGAAGCACGCGCCGATCGGGCCGACCTGCGCGGTCGCCGACTACCAGAAGGACGGAACCGTGTGGCTGTACGTCCA
>DATBBA010000018.1:0-101870 GCA_036271235.1 Gaiellaceae bacterium | reverse complement strand
GAAACCGGTGAGCGCTGCCGCTCGAAGCGGCTTCGCGACTGAGGATTTCCCTTTCCGGCCCCGAATGTCCAACATTACGGGGATGGCGATTCTTGTTGTCGACGACGATCGGGCCGTGCGCGACGCGCTGCGCCGCGCTCTGACCATGCAGGGATACGACGTCGAGCTCGCGGTCGACGGCGAGGAAGCCCTGCTGCGGCTGCGGTCGAACGTCAACGCGTTCGAGCTCGCGATCGTCGACATCCTGATGCCGAGGCTCGACGGCCTCGAGCTCACGCGGCGGCTTCGGGCCGACGGGAACCAGCTCCCGATCCTGATGCTCACCGCCCGTGACCAGGTCGCCGACCGGGTCGCGGGGCTCGAGGCGGGAGCGGACGACTATCTCGTGAAGCCCTTTGCCCTCGAGGAGCTCGTCGCGCGCGTCCGCGCGCTCCTTCGACGGCTCGGCTCCGACGACGAGCCTGCGATCCTCGAGTTCGCCGACCTCGAGCTGAACACCGGCACCCGGGAGGTCACCCGCGACGGCGAGGATCTCACCCTGACCCGAACGGAGTTCGCGCTGCTCGAGCTGTTCCTGCGCAACCCGAAGCAGGTGCTCACGCGCTCGGTGATCTTCGACCGCGTCTGGGGATATGACTTCGGCTACGGATCGAACTCGCTCGACGTGTACATCAGCTACCTGCGCAAGAAGACGGAGGCCGGCGGACGCTCCCGCCTGATCCACACCGTGCGTGGCGTCGGCTACGCGCTGCGAGAGACGTGAGGAGCTGGTCGAGCCGCGCACGGTTCGCCGGCGTAGGCTTGCCGGAGCCGGCCCGCAGCGCAGGCACCGGCTCCGCCGGCGCCGGAGCGATGCCTGCGCGGCGTCGGCTACGCGCTGCGAGAGACCTGAGGAGCTGCTCGAGCCGCGCGCGGTTCGCCGGCGTCGGCCGGGCGCCGCGCGAACGGTGACGATTCGCGTCAGGCTGGCGCTGGGATCGGCGGCGGCGGTCGCGATCGCGATCCTGCTCGCCTCCGTCGTCGTGTACTTCGTCGTTCGCGACGAGCTCCGGAACCAGGTCGACAGCAGCCTCGAGAGCCAGGCGATCCAGATCCCGCACCTGCCGGGACACGGCCTCCAGGCCCAGATGGCCCCGCACCGGTACGTGATCTTCGTCACGGCCGACCCGTTCGGCGGCCAGTTCCAGTACGTCGACAGCGACGGGAACACCTACAGCCCGCAGGAGTTCGGCGTCCCGAGCCCGCTGCTTCCGGGTCGGACCGCCGCCCGCCAGGTCGCCGCCGGCAAGCAGGGCAACGGCTTCGTCGATGCGACGCTCAACGGGACGCATCTCCGGATCTTCACGACCGAGATCTCGGGGCCCACGGCGAACGGCCCGGGGCTCTCGCTCGAGGTTGCCTCACGGCTGACGGACATCGACAACGAGCTCGCACGGATTCGACTCTGGCTCATCCTCGTGGCAGCCGGGGGGATCGGGATCGCAGCGATCGCCGGCTTCCTCGTCGCGAAGGCGACGCTGCGCCCGCTGCGCAACCTGAGCGAGGCGGCCGAGCACGTCCGTGCGACGCGCGACCTGAGCGAGCGCATCGCGGTCGGGGGGACCGACGAGATCGGGACGCTCGCCTCGGCGTTCAACGCGATGCTCGAGTCGCTCGACGAGGCAGCCCAACGCCAGCGGCAGCTCGTCCAGGACGCCTCGCACGAGCTGCGGACGCCGCTCACGAGCCTGCGCACGAACATCGAGGTGCTCGCGATGGGCGAGCGGCTGCCGCCCGGGGAGCGCAAGCAGCTCCTCCAGGATGTCGTCGCCCAGCTCGGCGAGATGACCGAGCTGATCGGCGAGCTGACCGAGCTTGCGCGCGGGGAGGAGCAGGCTGCCTCCCTCGAGGACGTCCGGCTCGACCTCGTGACCGAGGAGGCGATCAAGCGGACGCAGCGCAACCATCCGGAGGTGCCGATCGAGGCCGACCTCGACCCGACGAGCATCGTCGGCCAGCCTGCCGGCCTCGAGCGCGCGATCGCGAACCTCCTCGACAACGCCGCGAAGTGGAGCCCTCCAGGCTCGCGGATCGAGGTCGGCCTGCACGGCGGCGAGTTGACCGTGCGCGATCACGGCCCGGGGATCGCAGCCGAGGACGTCCCGCACGTCTTCGACCGCTTCTACCGGGCGACCTCGGCCCGGAGCATGCCCGGCTCGGGGCTCGGGCTGGCGATCGTGCGGCAGGTCGCAGAGAGCCACCACGGGACGATCAGCGCCGAGGAGGCCCCGGGTGGCGGAACGCTCATGCGACTGCGGCTCGAGACGAACGACGCCGCCGGGAACGAGACTCCCTCCTCCGTTCCGGAGGGCGTGGGCATCGGCGATGCGTGAGCTCTCAGCGCTTTCTTAGTGCAGATTTAGACCGTCCTGATCGAATTGCCTCGGCGATGGCGAGGCGGAACACGCATACGGGCAGGCTGGCTGCGGTCGCGGTGCTGGCCGTCTCTGCACTCGCTGCGGCCGGCTTGGGCGCGAACGCGGCTCACGCCGGCCACGAGACCTTCGCCGCGGTTTCGTCGCTCGACTCGAGCACGAGCGCCAACTGGGCCGGCTACGTCGTGACGCAGCCCTCGACGACCTATACGAGCGTGACCGCGACCTGGAAGGAGCCGAAGGTGGCCTGCGGCTCGGACAACGCCGGTGAGTCCTCGGCGTTCTGGGTGGGGCTCGGCGGCTCCTCGCAGACCTCGCAGGCACTCGAGCAGGTCGGCACGTCCGCCGACTGCGACTCGACGACGGGGAAGCCGTACTACTACGCCTGGTACGAGCTCGTTCCGGCGAACTCGGTCACGACCAAGCTCGTCGTGCATCCCGGCGACACGATCACCACCTCGGTGAACGTGCTCGACGGCACCACGATCGAGCTTCAGGTGAAGAACCGGACACGGCACACGTCCTTCACGACGAAGCTCCCCTATGCGACCCCCGACCTGACCTCGGCGGAGTGGATCGCCGAGGCGCCTTCGGCGTGTGACAGCTTCCGCTGCCGTCAGATCCCGCTCTCGAACTTCGGCAGCGTCTCGTTCACGAAGATCGCGGCGATCGGGAACGCGGTCGGCGGCACCCTCACTGCCAATCCCGGCTGGACGAGCACGGCGATCTCGCTCGTCCCCGACGGCAACGGCCGCGGCTACCTGCCCGGCCCGGATCAGTTCTCGAGCCGAGCCACCTCGACTGCAGGCGCCACCCCCGGTGCCGCGTCCGCAGACGGCCGGAGCTTCGCCGTCCAGTACACGGCGACCGCGGGCTAGGGCGCGAGCACCTCCGGCCGGGCCCGGACCGGCGGTGTTCGTCAGCCGGCCTGGCTCGAGACCGCACCGACGGCTTCGAGGATCACGTCCGTGACAGCCTGGGGCTGGGAGACCATGATCACGTGGGAGCCCTCGAGCTCGGTGATCGCGGCTCCGGCCCGCTCGGCCATCGAACGGACGACATCGGCCCCGATCGCCTTGTCGCCGGTGGCGACCACGGCCCAGGAGGGAAGGTGCTTCCACGCCGGGGCCCCGTTCGGCTCGGAGAATCCGGCCTCGGCGATCGGCCGCTGCGTCGCTGCGATCAGCGCCACCTGCTCATCCGAGAGATCCGAGGCGAACGCCTCGCCGACCTTGGCCGGGTCGATGGAGAACTCCGTGGCCGTTCCTCCGTCGGGGCCCGGATACCGGTGCGGGACGAGTGCCGCGCCGATCACACTCTCTTTCGAGGCTGCGCCTGCCGCGCCGAGGGTCTCCCCCTCCTCGGGGGCGTAAGCCGCCACGTAGACGAGCCCGACGACGTTCGACTCCCCGGAAGCGGCATTCGTGATCACGGCCCCGCCGTAGGAGTGGCCCACGGCAACCACGGGCCCGTCGATCTGCGCGATCACCGATCGCGCATACGCGGAATCGGCCGCGATCCCGCGCAGGGGATTCGGGGGCGCCGTGACGGGGATGCTCTTGGCCTGAAGCCGTTCGATCACGCCGTTCCAGCTCGAGCCGTCGGCGAATGCACCGTGGACGAGGACGACGGTGGGTGTGTCTGACACGTGAATGCTCCTCTCGCTCCTGGGTTCGGTCTCTCGCGACGTCTCCGGCGTGCGCTCGCGCGCTCACCTCTTGGAGGATCGCGCGAACCTTCGAAGACCGTGCCGATCGCGGAGATCCACGGAGACGACGAGCCTCGAGGTTACGCCTCGCGCGCGCCGCCGGAGCGTCTTTTTGGTGAAGTCGGACGAAGGCGAGAGCCGGTCAGCCGGTCGTCGTCGTGCCGGAGCCGCTCGAGGGGAGCTGCTTCTGGCAGGCGGCGATCGCTGCTGCGGTCTTCGCCGAGCTCTGGCCGCTTGCCGCGCCGGGCTGGACGCCGTGCGCGCGCAGGCAGGCCTGGAACTTCGCGAACGTGCCGGATGGGGCGCCCGAGCCGGACGAGCTGCCGGTCCCGCCGGTTGCGCCCGGTGCGCCGCCGGGTGCACCGCCGCCGAAGTTGCCGCCGCCGAAGTTGCCGCCGCCCGGAAGGAGGCTCCGGCAGGCGGCGAACGCTGCCTGGAACGCCGGGGAGGTCCGGTCGGCACCGGTGCCGGCGCCCGAGGTGAGGCCGTGCTTCGTGAGGCACTGCTCGAACTTCTGGGTCTGCGGGTTGTTCGCGAAGCCGCCGGCACCGCCGCGGCCGCCGCCGAACCCGCCGGCCGCGCCACGTGCGGGCCTGAGGGAGGCGCAGGCCGTGAATGCCTTCTGCTGGGCGGGCGTCAGCGCCGGGCGGCCGCGCCGGCCCGCGCCGGTTGCGCCGGTCGCGCCGCTTGCGCCCGAGGCGCCGATCGATCCGGTTGCACCTGACGCGCCGGTCGCACCGCCGCGTCCACGCCCGAAGAATCCGAAGCCCCCGCCTCCGCCCTGGGGCGTGGTGACGCCGTGCGACTTGAGGCAGTTCGTATACGCCGTGAAGTCCGCCGCGCCGGCCGCGCCCGTAGCTCCGGTCGCGCCCGTCGCGCCGGTGCCTCCAGTCGGGGCTGCGATCGAGCCCGTCGTCGTTCCCGTAGAGGCCGAGCTCGACCCGCAGGCCGAGACGACGAGCACGCAGGCAACGCCGAGCAGCCCCGCCGTGAGCAGGACGCCCGTGCGCCTGGAAGCGATCGTCGGGATCCCCCTCATACCTGCGTCAAGGTCGCAGACGAATCTAAGCCCCGCGTTAGAACTCGCTGGGAGCGTGCCATCGCGTCAGCCACCGGTCGCCGCCGCCGACCCGCCGCGCGCGAATCGTCCGCCACCGAAGCCGCCGCCGCCGCCCGCAGTCACGCCCGGAGCCGTGGCCGAGATCGACGACGCGGTCACGTCGCCGTTCCCACCGGTCGAGCCCTGGACGATGACGGTGTCGCCCGGCCGGAGCCCGGCTGCCGGTGCCTTGGCGTTGCGGGTGATCGTCGTGGACGGGTCGAGGGTCACCTTCACGAGCGAGCCGGTCGCGCTGAGCACGTACAGCGTGCTGCCGTCGACGACCGAGACCGTCCCGACGGCAGCGGCGCTCGAGCCGCCGAAGCCTCCGGCGAATCCGGCAGCGCCCGTTGCTCCCGTCGCGCCTGTCGCCCCGGTCGCGCCGGTCGCACCTCGCAGCCTTGCCGCGAACGCCGAGGCCAGCGCCGAGTTGCCGGAGCCGCCGCTTCGCTTCTGTAGGGTCGCGCCGCCCCAGAACCCGGCGGCGAGCAGCACCACAGCAAGGAGCCCCGCCATCGGCACGGCCAGCCGGATCCCCTTCGCGGGGCCGCGCACCGCCCACTCGTCGTCGCCGTCGTCCGGGGGAAGCCCCGGCACGTCCTCGATCACGGGCGGCAGCGACTGGGTTGTCTCGTCGGCGGTCATTCGTAGCGAAGCGCGTCGATCGGCCGCAGCGACGCGGCCCGGTTTGCCGGATAGAGACCGAAGAAGACCCCGACTGCGATCGCGATCCCGAACGCGAGCGGGATCGAATAGCCGGCGATCACCGGGGTCACGCCCTCGATCTTGAAATGGGTGCCGACGACGCCGACGACGACGCCGGCCGCGCCGCCGATCAGCGAGAGCAGCACCGCCTCGAACAGGAACTGCGAGAGGATCGCGGACTTCGGGGCGCCGACCGCCTTGCGGATCCCGATCTCGCGGGTGCGCTCGGTGACCGTGACGAGCATGATGTTCATCACCCCGATCCCGCCGACGAGCAGCGAGATCGCCGCGACCGCGCCGAGGAGCGTCGTGAACGTGCTCGACGTCGACTGCGCCGTCGAGATCAGGCTCCCCTGGTTGATGATCGAGAACGGGAGATCCGCAACCGTCGTGCCGTTCTGGTTCGCGAGGATCGTCTCGACCTCGGAGGCCGCGTCGTTCAGCTTCCCCGTCGACTTGGCCTGCACGAGGAGCTGGCTGAAGGTCGCCGACTCGCCCGTGAGCTCGTCCTGGACCGAGGTATACGGCGCGATCACGACACTGTCCTGATTCGTGAGGCCGCTCGTGCCCTTCTCTGCGAGCACGCCCACGATCTGGAAGCTCGCCGACCCGAGGCGGATCGTCTGGCCGAGCGGGTTCTGGCCGGTCGTGAAGAGGTTGCTGAGCACGGTCTGCCCGACGAGCGCTACGCGGCGGCGGTTGGTGACGTCGGCGGAGCTGATCGGGCTCCCCGCCTCGAGCGCGTACCCCTCGGCGGGCAGGTAGGCAGGCGTCGTGCCGATCACCGACGTCGAGTAGCTCGCGGCGCCGGAGGTCGCAGTCTCCGTCGTCGATACGACCGGCGAGACCGACTCGACGTCGGGGGCCTGGCTCGGGTCTTCGATCGCATCGACGGACTTCTGCGTGAGCGAGGCGCTCTGCGACTGGGTGCCGGTCGTCGACGGGCCTCGCCCGAACCGGCCGCGGCTGAGCACGGTGATCGTATTCGTGCCGAGCGCCTTGATCCGGTTCTGCACCGCCTGCGAGGAGCCGGTGCCGACCGCCAGCAGGATGATCACGGCGGCGACGCCGATCATGACGCCGAGCACCGTCAGCAGCGAGCGCAGCTTGTTCGCTGTGGCGCCGCCCCAGGCGATGCGGATCGTGTCGAGGCCGTTCACGAGGCGGCAGACCTCGAGCGAACGACGTCGAGACCCGGCGGCAATGCCGCCACGGGCACGCTTCGCACGTCGTCGACGATCAGCCCGTCGCGAAGCCGGATCGTGCGCTTGGCGTACCCGGCGATCTCCTCCTCGTGCGTGATCAGCACGACCGTGCGGCCCCCGGCGTTGAAGCGGCTGAACATGTCCATGATCTCGTCGCTCGTCGCGGTGTCGAGGTTGCCGGTGGGCTCGTCTGCGAGCACGAGCGCGGGATTCGAGACGATCGCACGGGCGAGCGCCACACGCTGCTGCTGCCCGCCCGAGAGCTCGTTCGGGGAATGGCCCTCTCGGTCGCTGAGGCCGACGGCGGCGAGTGCGGCCTCGGCACGCTCGCGGCGTTCCCGTGACTTGACCCCCGCGTACAGGAGCGGCAGCTCGACATTGGCGAGCGCGCTCGTGCGCGGGATCAGGTTGAATGACTGGAAGACGAAGCCGATCTTCCGGTTGCGGATCCGGGAGAGGGCGGCCTCGTCGAGCGTGCGCACGTCGATCCCGTCGAGGAAGAACTGCCCCCGGGAGGGGACGTCGAGGCAGCCGATGATGTTCATGAGCGTCGACTTGCCCGAGCCGGACTGGCCCATGATCGCGACGAAGTCTCCTCGCTCGACGACGAGCGAGACGCCGCGGAGCGCGTTCACCTCGACGTCTCCCATCTCGTACGTCTTGACCACGCGGCGCAGCGCGATCACCGGGTGCTCCGTGCCGGCTTCGCGAACGCTCATCCGCCGCGTCCGAACCCGCCGCCGCCGAGCCCGCCGCCGCCACCTCCGCCGAAGAGAGCCGCGCCAGCACCGCCGGCGCCCGTGCCGGTTCCGGTGGCCGCGGTGACCGTCACCGTCGGAATCGCCACGAGGTCGCCAACGGATACGCCGCTCAGGATCTCGGTCGAGGAGTCGCCGACGAGCCCCGTCTGGATCCGTGTCACGGTGGTCTTCCCGTTCGCCACGAGCTGGACCGTCGAGACCGTGCCGTTCGTCGTGATCGCGGAGCTCGAAAGCTCGAGGACGTGGGGGCGCGTCTCGGTGATGACGGCAACGTTGGCGGTCATCCCCTCCTTGACGTCGGAGGGTGGGTTCACGAGGGCGATCGTGGCGTTGTAGGTGACGACGTTGCTCACGACGGTCGAGGTGCTCGACACCTCCGTGACCTTGCCCGCGACCTCGATGTCCGGGAGCGCCGGGAACGTGATCGTCGCGGGCTGGCCGACCGCGAGCTTCGTCGCATCCGCCTCGGCGAAGCCCGAGACGACCTCGAGCTTGCGAAGCGTCTCGATCGTGGCGAAGGTCGAGGAGCTCGAGGAGCTCGCTCCCGTGCTGCTACCCGCGGCCGCCGCGGCGCCCGTGCCCGAGCCGGAGGAAGCAGCCGCGGTCGCAGCGCCGCGGCTCACCGAGGAGCCGCTGCCGCCGACCGTGTCGCCTACCGAGTTGTTCACGGCAGTGACGGTGCCGGTGACCGGGGCGCGGAGGATCGTCGCGTCGACCGCATCCTGGTCGGCGGTCACCGTGGCCTGCGCCTGGATGAGCGCAGCCCTGTCCTGCGCGATCGTCGTGTCCGAGGGCGTGTCGTTCTGGGTGATCGTCGCCTGCGTGCTCGTGAGGCTCGCCCGGGCGCTCGCAAGCGCCTGCTTCTGCGCGGTGACGGTCTGCTCGGCCGTCGTGATCCCGGTGCGGTCGGCCACGCAGGAGCTCGAGGAGGTCTTCACCACCTCGCCGAGCCCGGTCGCGGTACCCGAGCCGTTCGTCGCGACGAGCCGGAAGAGATACGCGGTGTCCGCCTTGAGCCCGCCGACCTGCGCCGAGACCTGCGCCGCCGACGTCCCGGAGCCCGCGTCCTTCGTTGCCGTCCGCTTGCCGTAGCCCGTGGTCGTTCCGTACTCGAAGTAGTAGGACGTGTCGCTGCCGTTCGGGTCGACCGTGCCGCCGAGCGTCGCGGTCTGCGTGAGCTCGCTCGAGGCCGAGCCGGTGACGACCGACGGCCTGGCGGCGGCGAGCGTCGAAAACGACCCGGTCGCGCCGGTGGAGGTGCCGGTGGCGTTCGAGGCGACGAGCCGGAAGTAGTAGGTGCGCCCCGAAGCGAGGCCGGACAGGTTCGCACTCACCGAGAGGCCGAGCGAGCCCGAGCCGGCGCCGAGCTTCGCCGTCCTCGAGCGGAGCGACGAGGGCGACGTGCCGTACTCGAACCAGTAGCTCGTGGCCGCCCCGGCCGGATCGACGGTGCCGGCGAGCGCGGCCGATCTCGACGCGATCGCGGAGGCATCTCCGGTTGCGACCGACGGCGCCGACTTCGCGGGCGCCGTCGAGGCGGTCGAGGACGACGAGGCCTTCGCACCCGTGGAGCCCGTGGAGCCCGTCGTCCCGGTCGTCCCCGTCGTCCCCGTCGTCCCAGTCGTCCCCGTCGTCGGGCTCGTTCCGGACTGGCCGGTCGCACCGCTCGGCCCGGTCGTGCCGGTCGGGCCCGTGTCGCTCCGCAGCTCGAGCCCCTTGCGCGTTCCCGTCTGCGCCGCGCCGCCGACCGTGCCGGTCCCGGTGCCTGTCGGAGTCGTCGAGCCCGTCGCGGTCGTGCTCGAGGAGCTCGACGCGCCGGTCGCATTCGTGTTGCCGGCGGAGCTCGAGGAGCCGGAGGACGTCGAAGGGGACGAGGTCGAGCCGGCAGGCGGGCAGGCAAGTGCCTGGTCGACCGTCAGCTGTTTCTTCGCCGCCGTCACGGCAGCCTCGTCGGCTGTCAGTTGCTGCTGCGCGGCGGTCACCCCGGACTCCGCCTGCTGAAGGCTCGACGTGTTCGTCGCCTGATCGGCAGCCGTCGGCCCCGCCTCGGCCGCCGCAAGCGCGCTCTGGGCCTGCGAGAGGCTGGCCTGCCCGGACTCGAGCGCCGCCTCGGCCGTCGTCGGATCGAGCTTCGCGATCACCTGACCGGCGCGAACGTGGTCGCCGACTGCCACCTTCACGACGCTCAGCGTCCCGCTCGTCCCGAAGTCGGCAGACGCGGAGGTTGCAACGCTCACGTTTCCAGATGCGCTCACACTCGACTGGACGGTGCCATACGCGACGGTCGCCGTCCGCTGCGCCGCCGTGCTCGACGCGGTGCCGCCGAGGAACCCGTACACCGAATCGAGCCCGAAAACGATCGCTACGGCCGCAACGAGGCCGAGCACGCCGTAGACCATGGCGCGGCGCCGGGGCATCCGCGAGGACGCCCTAGGCATGCGCGCTCGCGCAAGTGGCAGCTGGACGCCGAACAGAGGCGTACAGCAGGATCTGCCGGTGCTTCACTGGCGAGAGGTAAGCAGCCCAGGCTAAACGCCGGGTAAGAGCTGGCTGGGAGCGGCCTGAGGGAGCGCCGAGCTCTTAAGCAGTTCTTAGGCGCCCTTCAGTTCCGCCTAAGCACCGGATCGGGATCATGAAAGTGACCCGCCGGAAGCAGATTTGACGATGCCCATCGCCCACCGATCGAAGTGATCCGACCATGGCCGCGCACACGAAGTTGATCGCAGGTGCGGTGCTGATCGCGGTCGTGGCCGGCGCCGGTGCGGCTGCCGCCGCGCTCGAGTTGCGGTCGTCGGGCTCGGGCGCCGTCTCGACGGTGACCGCTCCCGCCGGCGAGGGCCTCAGCGGCTACGGCCTCGGCGGCGGGACGCTCGGCGGGCGCGGGCTCGGCGGCGGCCTCGGGGCCGGCGAACGCCGGTACGAACGCGGCGCTTCCGGCAGACGCGGGCTCTTCGGCCCCGGGGTAGGCGCGGCGGCGGCCTATCTCGGCGTGCCCGTCTCGACGCTTCGCGGGAAGCTCGCGGGCGGCGAGACCCTGGCCGCGCTCGCGACGGCGGACAACAAGACGACCGCCGGGCTCGAGGCCGCGATGCTCGCGGCACAGAAGAGAGCGCTCGCCGCACTCGTCGCCGCGGGCCGGCTCACCCGGGCACAGGAGCGGCAACTCGAGGCCGGGCTCGAGTCCCACGTGAAGGATTCGGTCGAGGGCCTCGGGGCCCCGGCCCAGGCCCAGGCCGGCGGGCTACCGGCCCCGGCAACCACCTGACGCCGCTAAGCCGTTGCGGCGGCGGGCTTTTCCTTCTTCTTGCCGCCCGAGGTCTCGGCGACGATCTCCGCCGCGATCGCGAGGGCGATCTGCGCCGGCGAGCGACCGCCGAGATCGAGGCCCGCGGGCCCGTGGATCCGGTCGAGGTCGCTCTCGGAGAAGCCGAGCTCGGTGAGCGCCGCGCGGCGGCGCTCCTGGGTGCGCTTCGCGCCGATCGCGCCGACGTAGCGGGCGTTGCGCTCGAGCGCAGCGGCGACGGCGGGAATGTCGAGCCGCTCCTCGTGGGAAAGGGTGACGACGACGGTGCGCTCGTCGATGCGGTCGGCGACCTCGTCAGGCCAGGCCTTGATGACCTCGTCGGCGCTCGGAACGCGCTCGGGCGTCGCAAGAACCGGGCGGGCATCGACGACGGTCGTGCGCCAGCCGAGGTCCGAGCCGTAGGAGCACAGGTGCTCGGCCGCCTCGGCGGCACCGAAGATCATCACGCGCAGCGGCCCCTCGACGACCTCGGCGAAGACGCCGTCGTCGCGGAGACCTGTGCTCTCGAGCACGCCGCGCTCGAGGCGCTTCTCGCCGGTTTCCGTGTTCGTGTAGAGCATCCCGTAGCCGTCCTCGTCGAGCAGCGCGCGGACTTCGCGCCAGAGCTCGGGGTCGGCTTGCTCGACCCAGACGTCGATCTCGCCGCCGCACGAGAGCCCGACCTCCCAGGCCTCGCCGTCGGTGACGCCGTAGTGGACGCGGCGCGCGTCCTCGCCCGCGAAGATCGCGTTCGCCCGCTCGACCACGTCGGCCTCGACACAGCCGCCCGAGACCGAGCCGCTGAAACGCCCGTTCTTCCGCACCACCATCTTCGCGCCGGGCTGGCGCGGAGCGGAGCGGATCGTGTCGATCACGGTTGCGACGACGACGTTCTCGCCCGCCGCGTCCGCTTCTTCGATCACGTCGATGATGTCGCGCATCGGTCCTACGATACCCCTGCCGCCTGCAGCGGCGGGCAGATTTTCCCGCCGCGCTTGGAGCGGCCCGCCGCACGGAGAGCGCGGGCGTAGGCCTCGGAGGGCGTCGCGGCGCCGGCCATCACCTCGCCGGTCGAGCGCATCTCGGGGCCACGGGTGGCCGCGCCCGGGAAGCGCTCGGCGGGGAACACGGCCTCCTTGGCCCAGGCACGCGACGGCACGGCGCGCTCGGGCAGCTCGAGAGCCCCGAGCTTCTCTCCGAGGAGGAGCCGCACGGCGTGCTCGACGAGCGGAACGCCCGTCGCCTTGGCCACGAACGGGACCGTTCGGGAGGCGCGCGGGTTGGCCTCGAGGACGAAGAGCTTGCCGCCGCTCACCGCCAGCTGGAGATTCAGGAGCCCCTTGGCGCCGAGACCTCCGGCGATGCGGGCCGCGACCTCGCGGATCTCGTCCTCGAGCGACGGGAGAACCGACGGCCCGGGAAGCACGCAGGCGGAGTCGCCCGAATGGACGCCGGTCGGCTCGATGTGCTCGAGCACCGCCGCGACCCACGCGGTCTCGCCGTCGCAGAGTGCGTCGACGTCGAGCTCGAGCGCGCCGTCGAGATAGCGGTCGACGAGGCAGGGCCCGTCGACACGAAGGTCCTCCGCGGAACGTGCGACGTGCATCCCGCGCCCGCCGATCACGTAGTGCGGCCGGACCAGGACCGGGTAGCCGATCCGGTGAGCAAGCTCGCGTGCCTCCTCCGCGTTCTCGGCCACGCCCCATTCCGGTGCGAGGTCGCCCGCGAGCTGCGCGAACCGGCCGCGATCCTCGGCCGCGTCGATCGCGCCCAGCGGATCGCCGAGCAGCGGGACGCCGGCGGCGGCGAGCGCGGGCGCGAGCGAAAGCGGCGTCTGGCCGCCGAACGAGACCGCGACCCCGAGCGGCTGCTCGAGCTCGCACACCTCGAGCACGTTGCGCTCGACGAGCGGCTCCAGGTACAGCCGGTCGGAGGTGTCGTAGTCGGTCGAGACGGTCTCGGGGTTCGAGTTCACGAGCACGGCCTCGTAGCCGAGCTTCCGCAGAGCCTGTGCCGCGTGGACGCAGCAGTAGTCGAACTCGATCGCCTGCCCGATCCGGTTCGGCCCTCCTCCGAGCACGATCACCGCACGCCCCGACGGCTCGGGCCCCTCGTCCTCGCCCTCGTGCGTGACGTAGTAGTACGGAGTCCGCGCCTCGAACTCCCCGGCGCACGAGTCCACCGCGAGCCGCACCGGGCGTCCCCGAACCTGGTTTGTGCTGCCCAGCCTTGTCTCGCTCAGGACCAGCTCGCGCAGGCGATCGGCGAAGTAGGGGTGGATCCCGGGCAGCTCGAGCCCGCGGCGCGCTGCTTCGCGCAGGAGGTCCCAGCGCTCGGGCATCGGCTCCGAGGCCTTCGCCACCAGCTCCTCGTCGCTCGCGGGGAACGCGACGGCAGGCACCTCCCGGCCCTCGAATGCCTTGAGGAATGCCTCGTGGAACGTCCGCCCGAGCCCGAGCGCCTCGCCGACGGCCCGCATCTCGGCACCGAGCCGGCGGTCTGCGAGCGGGAACTTCTCGAAGTCGAATCGCGGCGCCTTCACCGCCACGTAGTCGAGCGCCGGCTCGAAGGCGGCGGTCGTCTTGCCGGTGATGTCGTTCGGCAGCTCGTCGAGCGTGTAGCCGACGGCGAGGAGTGCGGCGAGCTTCGCGATCGGGAAGCCGGTCGCCTTCGAGGCGAGCGCCGAGGAGCGCGAGACGCGCGGGTTCATCTCGATCACGCGGAACTCGCCGCTCGTCGGATGCACCGCGAACTGGACGTTGGCCCCGCCGGTTGCGACGCCGACGGCACGTGCCGTCGCAAACGCCGCCTCGCGGAGCTGCTGGTAGAGCGGGTCCGGGAGCGTCTGCTGCGGCGCAACCGTCCACGAGTCGCCGGTGTGGACGCCCATCGGGTCGAGGTTCTCGATCGAGCAGACCACGACCGCGTTGCCGCGCGCGTCGCACATCACCTCGAGCTCGTGCTCCTGCCAGCCCTGGAGGTACTCCTCGACGAGCACCTGACCGACCGGGCTCGCTGCGAGGCCCTTCGCGATCGTTCCGGGGAGCTCCTCGGGCGCCCACGCGATCCCTCCGCCCGTGCCTCCGAGGGTGAACGCAGGTCGCACGATCGCCGGCGTCGGGAAGTCGACGTCGGGCGAGTGCGCGACGATGCTGCGCGGCGTCGGGATCCCGACGCTGTGGACGGTCTGGCGGAAGAGCTCGCGATCCTCGGCGCGGTTGATCGCCTCGAGGTCGGCCCCGATCAGCTCCACACCGAGCGGCGCGAGCTCGATCGCGAGATTCAGCGCCGTCTGGCCGCCGAGCGTCGGGAGGATCGCGTCCGGCTTCTCGCGCTCGATCACCTGAGCCACCGTCTCGGGATCGAGCGGCTCGAGATAGGTCGCGTCGGCCCACTCGGGGTCGGTCATGATCGTCGCCGGGTTCGAGTTCACGAGGATCACGCGGAAGCCCTCGCGCCGGAGCACGCGGCACGCCTGGGCGCCGGAGTAGTCGAACTCGCAGGCCTGGCCGATGCGAATCGGCCCGGAGCCGAGGATCAGGATCGAGCGAAGGTCGGTGCGTTTCGGCACGCGTCCGCCAGGCGGTCGAAGAAGGGGAGCGCGTCGAGCGGGCCCGGCGACGCCTCGGGATGGAACTGCACGCTCTCGAACCCGTCGCCCCGCAGCCCCTCGCAGGTCGAGTCGTTCAGCGAGACGTGCGAGATGTCGCCCTCGGCGATCACGGCGAACCCGTGGTTCTGGACCGTGACGAGCACGCGGCCCGTCTGGACGTCGCGGACGGGATGGTTCGCGCCGCGATGGCCGAACGGGAGCTTGAAGGTCTTGTGGCCGAGGGCCAGACCGAGCAGCTGATGGCCGAGGCAGACGCCGAAGAGCGGCACTCTGCCAAGGAGGTTCCGGATCGTCTCGACCTGTTCGGTGAGGACGGCCGGGTCGCCGGGCCCGTTGGCGATCAAAACGACGCGGGGGTCGGCATCGAGGATCGCCTCGGCATCCCACGAGCCCGGAACGACGTACGCCTCGAGCCCGGCGGCGGCGAGCCTGCGCGGGATCGAGCGCTTCGAGCCGAGGTCGACGACGACGACGCGGGCGCCCGAGCCGACGGAGTAGGGCTCCTGCGCGCCGACCTGGCGGTCGAGTGGCCGCCCGTCGATGAACGGCTCGGCGAGCGCGCGGGCGCGAAGCTCCTCGACAGGCGCGTCGCCGAGTGCGCAGCGGAGCACTCCGCCGTCCCGGATGCGCCTGACGAGCGTCCGCGTGTCGAGGCCGCTGAGCGCGACGACGCCCTTCGCGCGGAGCCAGGCCGCGAACTCGGGCCTGGCATCGCGCATCACGACGCCCTCGCACTGGACGCGCCCGGACTCCATCCGCGACTCGTCGACACCGTAGGTTCCGATCAGCGGGTAGGAAAAGCACAGCACCTGCGCGACGTAGCTCGGATCGGTGACGGCCTCTTCATAGCCGGTCATCGCGGTCGTGAAGCACGCCTCGCCCGCGGCGACTCCCGGCGCGCCGACGCTCGAGCCCGGATAGGCCGTTCCGTCTTCGAGCACGAGGTAGGACGTGGGCAACTGATGCATAGATTCCATCGGATGTGCATAATAAGCACATCATGGCGACCGTCGCGATTCTAGGCACCGCGGGCTACACCGGCCAGGAAACCCTCGACCGGGTGCTCCTGCATCCCGAGCTCGAACTGGTCGCGCTCGGATCGGACACGCTCGCCGGACGGCCCGCCCACGCGCTCGACCCGCGGCTGAACGGAAACGTGCCGATGTTCAGCAAGAACGTCGAGGCTGCCGGCAGCGGCGCCGACCTGATCTTTCTCTGCCTCGGGAACGACGAGTCCGCCGCGTTCGTCCCGCCGGCCGACGCAATCGTCGTCGATCTGACCGGCGTGCACCGGCTCACCGACCAGGCGAGCGCCGATCGCTGGTACGGCCTGACGCCGGGGGCCTGGAGCTACGGGCTCCCCGAGGTCCACCCTGCCACGGGCCCGCTGATCGCGAACCCCGGGTGCTACGCGACTGCTTCGCTCCTCGCGCTCGCGCCTGTACGAGAGGTGCTCTCGGGCGACGTGATCGTGGACGCGAAGTCGGGGATGACCGGCGCGGGACGGACGCTGCGCGACAGCTCGCATGCGGGCGCCGTGCTCGAGAACTTCGCCCCTTATGCGGTGGGCGCTCACCGCCACGCACCGGAGATCGAGCAGGTGCTCGGGTTCCCGGTCTGCTTCGTGCCGCATCTGCTGCCCGTCCGGCGAGGGCTGCTCGCGACGTGTTACCTCAAGACGGATGCCGACGTACGCATGCTCGTGGAGGATTTCTATGCCGATAGCCCGGTCGTGCGGGTGCTGCCCGAAGGGGTGGAGCCCGAGATCGGGCGCGTCCAGGGAACCGACGGCGCAGAGATCGGCGTCTTCGCCGACAGCGCAACCGGGATGGCAATCGTGATCTGCGCGCTCGACAACCTGGGCAAGGGCGCCGCGGGCCAGGCCGTTCAGAACGCAAATCTTGCGCTGGGGCTGCCGGAAACGGCCGGGCTGCGCCTCGGAAGCGTGCTGGTGTGAGCCTCACCGCTCCCAGGGGCTTCGCGGCCTCGGGTGTCGCAGCGGGGATCCGCCGGCGCGAGCGGAAGGATCTTGCGGTCGTGCGCTCGGTCCCGCGGGCCGTGGGTGCCGCCGTGTTCACCCGCAATCGTGTCCAGGCCGCATGCCTTCAGGTCAACCGCGACCACCTCGCGCTGGCCGATCCGCAGGCGGTCGTGATCAACTCGGGCGTCGCGAACGCGGCGACCGGAGAGCGCGGGAAGCTCGATGCCCTGGCGACCGCGGCCGAGGCCGCGCGGCTTCTCGACCTGCCGACCGAGGAGGTGCTCGTCCTCTCGACCGGTGTGATCGGAGCGCGGCTGCCGATGAACCGGCTGTTGCCCGCGCTCGACCCGGCGGTCGCCGAGCTGTCGGTCGACGGCGGTTCCGACGCGGCCGAGGCGATCATGACGACGGACACGCGGCTCAAGGAGGCTGTGTTCGCCGGCGAAGGATTCACGGTCGGAGGGATGGCGAAGGGCTCCGGGATGATCCACCCCGATCTCGCGACGATGCTGGCGGTCGTCACGACCGACTATCCGCTCGAGGCCGGCGAGGCCGCGGCCCTGCTGCGGCCTGCCGTGGACGACTCGTTCAACTCGATCTCGGTCGACGGCGAGCCCTCCACGAACGACTGCGTGATCCTGCTCGCGAACGGAGCCAGCGGGCTCGAGCGCACGGCGGCGACGGACGCGGCCTTCGCGGAGGCGCTCGGGAACGTCTGCTCGAAGCTTGCACGCCAGGTCGTGGAGGACGGCGAGGGGATCACCGTGCTCGCTCAGATCAACGTCTCGGGCGCGGTCGACGACTCGCAGGCGAAGGCGATCGCCCGGCGGATCGCCACCTCGCCGCTCGTGAAGACCGCGCTCCACGGGCACGACGCCAACTGGGGCCGGGTGCTGATGGCCGCGGGCAGCGCCCCGTGGAACGGCGGCTACGCGACGGTCGAGGCCGATCAGGTGACGCTCCTCTACAACGGTACGGTCGTGCTTGACAAGGGCGCGCCGACGGGTGTCGAGCCGGACGTCTCCGGCCCCTCCTGCACGATCGACCTGGAGCTCGGGCTCGGCGAGGGCCGAGCCGGATATCTCACGACCGATCTCTCGTACGACTACGTCCGCATCAACGCGGACTACCGGACGTGACCTTCGTCGTGGTCAAGGTCGGAGGTGCGGTTTCGGGTGAGGCAGCCGGGGCGGTGCTGGAGCTGGCTGCGACCGACGACGTGCTCGTCGTGCACGGTGCAGGGCCGCAGATCTCCGCCGAGATGGAGCGAGCCGGGGTGCCGGTCGAGTTCGTCAACGGTCTCCGGGTGACTCCTCCGGCGGGGATCCCGATCGTCCGCGCGTCCTTCCTGGCGGTGAACGAGGCCCTCTGCGCAGCGATCGGAGAGCGCGCCGTCAGGCTTGTCGGCGACGAGATCGGCCTGGTGGCAAAGCCGTTACCCGGCCTCGGCCTGGTCGGCGAGGTGGAGCCGACGGATTTGCCCCGGGTACGGACCGTCCTCGCCGACGGGAAGATCCCCGTCCTCGCTCCGATCGCGAGCGGCGAGACCGGGTCGCTGAACGTCAACGCCGATGTCGCCGCCGCCGCGATCGCGATCGGCATGGACGCCGACCGGCTCGTGTTCCTGACGGATGTCGAGGGCTTCCTGATCGACGGCCGGGTCGTGGACTCCGTTGCCGCTGACCACGCCGAGGAACTGCTCGCCGGCGGCACCCTCGAGGGGGGCATCATCCCGAAGCTCAGCTCGGCGGTCGAGGCGGCCCGTAACGGCATCCCCGCCTCGATCGGCCGAACGGCGGTGACCGCGTGACCCGCCGGCAACCCAGGGCCCCCCGGGCGGTGTCCAGAATGGCCATGTCCGGAAGCGAGATGCCCGATACCCACCTCTCCGGTGCCAGGTACCGCACTGAAAATGGAACGAACGTGAGACGCCTCGACAGAAATCCCTGCTCGACCGGCACGGCTTTCGGGCCATGTCCGGTGCCAGGTTACGTAACGCAAAAGGAACGGAAGGCGCCGTGAGCGCTCTCACCGGCACGCCGCTCCTTCCGGTCTATGCCCGCTTCCCGGTCACGTTCGTCGACGGCGAGGGCTCGTGGCTGATCGCCGACGACGGGCAGCGCTACCTCGATCTCGTCGCCGGGATCGCGGTCGTCAGCCTCGGTCACTGCCATCCGGCGCCGCTCGCAGCGGCGAAGGAACAGCTGGAGCGGCTCTGGCACGTCTCGAACCTCTACTCGACCGAGCCGATGGAGAATCTCGCCCGGGCACTCTCCGAGCGCTTCGGCGGCGCGCACGCGTTCTTCTGCAACTCGGGCACCGAGGCCGTCGAGTCGGCGATCAAGTGGGCTCGGAAGTCGACCGGCAAGACCCAGCTCGTCGCGCTCGACGGCTCGTTCCACGGCCGCACGATGGGCGCGCTCTCGATCACCGGCCAGCCGGCGAAGCAGGCGCCGTTCCGGCCGCTGCTCCCCGACGTGAAGTTCGCGACCCCGCAGACGCTGGCAGACGCCGTCGGGCCCGAAACCGCGGCGATCTTCATCGAGCCGATACAGGGCGAGGGCGGCGTCCGCCCGATCCCGGTCGAGGCGCTCGAGGAGGCGCGCGCACTCGCCGACGAGTTCGACGCGCTCCTCGTCTTCGACGAGGTGCAGACCGGAATCGGCCGCACCGGAGAGTTCTACGCCTGGCAGCGCTCCGGCGTCCGCCCGGATGCGTTGACGCTTGCCAAGGGCCTCGCGAACGGGCTTCCGATCGGCGCCCTGCTCGTGGCCGACGGCGCGCCCACCGGCTTCGTGCCAGGTGACCATGCCTCGACCTTCGGCGGCAATCCCGTCTCCTGCGCCGCCGCCTGCGCCGTGGTGGAGGCGATCGACGAGGACCTGCTCGCGCACGTCCGCGCGATCGGGGAGCGATTCGAGGCACAGCTGCCGGCCGTCCGCGGCGCCGGCCTCCTGCTCGCGGTCGAGCTCGGGCGCCCGGCGGGACCCGTCGCGCACGCTGCGCTCGAGCACAACCTGCTCGTCGGTACCGCAGGCGAGACCGCGCTGCGTCTGACTCCGCCCCTCACGATCTCGGCGGAGGAGGCCGATCTCGGCGTCGACCTCCTCCGGGAGACGCTGGCATGACGACGAAGTTCGAGCGCCAGGGCGCGATCCTGCGGCTCGTCGAGCGGCAGCATCTCTCGACGCAGTCCGAGCTCGCCGAGGCGCTGCGGTCGGAGGGAATCGACGCGGTTCAGACGACCGTCTCGCGCGACGTGGCGCGGCTCGGGCTCGTGAAGGTGCGAAACGGCGACGGCAGGCTGATCTACGCGCTCCCGGGCGCAGCCGACCTGCGCCGGCTCGAGCAGCTCGCCACCGCCCTGCGCAACTGGGCCGGCGCGATGATCCCGACCGGCGAGCTGCTCGTGATCCACACGCCGCGAGGCGTCGCGGCCGCGCTCGCCGATGCGATCGACGAGGCGACGCTTCCCGACGTCGCCGGGACGGTCGCCGGGGACAACACGATCTTCGTCGCCGTCCGCGAAGGCTCGAGCGCAGCCGAGCTCGCCGCCGACTTCACCCACTACGTCGAGGGGGACAGCGACGCATGAGCGGCTCCGCGCAAACCGGTGCCATGCACCAGCCTGCTTCGGCCGGCGAAACGACCAGCCGGAGCGGGTTCTCGGACACGGGCGCCGGTTCCGCACCGTCACCAGCGGTGCCATGCACCGGGTGTAGGCGATGACCGAGAACGGCGCCGGCGGAGCGATCCTCGACTCCTTGCCGGTCGGCGAGCGGGTCGGGATCGCGTTCTCGGGCGGCCTCGACACCTGCTGTGCGCTCGCCTGGATGCGCGAGCGCGGCGCAGTTCCCTATGCCTTCACCGCCGACCTCGGCCAGTACGACGAACCGGACATCGCCTCGGTGCCGAGGCGCGCGCTCGAATACGGCGCCCAGGAGGCGCTCCTCGTCGACTGCCGCGACACGCTCGCCCGAGAAGGTCTTGCCGCGCTCCAGTGCGGTGCCTTCCACATCCAGACCGCGGGTCGCCGCTACTTCAACACGACGCCGCTCGGACGCGCGGTGACCGGCACGCTGCTCGTAAAGGAGATGCGCCGCCAGGGCGTCGAGATCTGGGGCGACGGCTCGACCTACAAGGGCAACGACATCCAGCGCTTCTACCGCTACGGGCTGCTCGAGAACCCGGCCCTGCGCGTCTACAAGCCCTGGCTCGACAGCGCGTTCGTCTCGGAGCTCGGCGGCCGCAAGGAGATGAGCGAATACCTCGTCGCGAAAGGCCTGCCGCACGGCAGTTCGGTGGAGAAGGCCTACTCCACGGATGCGAACCTGCTCGGCGCCACCCACGAGGCGAAGGATCTCGAGCTCCTCTCGACGAGCATGCACATCGTCGAGCCGATCATGGGCGTCCGCCACTGGGATCCGCGGGTCGAGATCGAGACGGAGACCGTCACGATCAGCTTCGAGAACGGGATGCCGACTGCAATCGGCGGCCTCGTGAGCAACGACCCGGTGGCGCTCGTGATGGAAGCGAACGCCGTCGGCGGGCGTCATGGGCTCGGGATGTCCGACCAGATCGAGAACCGGATCATCGAGGCAAAGAGCCGCGGGATCTACGAGGCACCCGGGATGGCGCTCCTGCACCTCGCCTACGAACGGCTCCTCACGGCGATCCACAACGAAGCGACGCTCGAGACCTACGCCGACCAGGGCCGTCGCCTCGGCCGCCTCCTCTACGAGGGCCGCTGGCTCGACCCGCAGGCGCTGATGCTCCGCGCTGCGCTCCAGCCGTTCGTCGCCGCCGTCGTGACCGGCGAGGTGACGATCGAGCTCCGCCGAGGCGACGATTACACGATCCTCGACACGCGCGGAGACGGAGTAACGTACGACCCGGAGCGTCTGAGCATGGAGCGAAGCTCGACCGCGTTCACCGCCGCCGACCGCATCGGCCAGCTTGCCGTCCAGGTGAACGACATCGCAGACACCCAGCGGATGCTCGCCGAGCAGCGCAAGCTCCGGCTTTCCCCTCCGCCGCCACCATCGGATCCGCTGGAGCTCGGCTCTTGACCCTGTGGGCGGGCCGGGTCGGAACGGCGCTCGCCCCCGAGGTCTGGGAGTTCCTGCGCGCCACCGACGACGAGCTCCTTCCCTACGACGTCCAGGGGACGCTGATCCACGCGAAGCGGCTCGAGGCCGCCGGCCTGCTCACATCCGCCGAGCTCACCGAGGTCGAGACCCGCCTCGCGGAGATCACCGTCGCCGACCTCGAGATCGAGGACGAGGACGTCCACTCCGCGCTCGAGCGCCTGCTCGGAGACGTCGGGCGGAAGATCCATGCCGGCCGCTCCCGCAACGACCAGGTCGCGGCCGCCTTCAGGCTCTACGTCTCGCATGCCGCAGCCGAGGCCGAGGAGGCCCTGACCGCATTCGCGAGGACGGTGATCAGGCGCGCGTCCGAGGAGGCGGCGACGCCGATGCCCGGCTACACCCACCTCCAGCGGGCGATCCCGGTGACCCTCGGCCATCACCTGCTCGCCTGGGCGGAGATGCTCGAGCGCGACCGCGCGCGGCTTCGCTTCGCCGGCGCGAACGCGATCCCGAGCCCGCTCGGCTCGGGGGCGCTCGCCGGCTCGACGCTCCCGATCCCCCCGCCGCCCGACCCGATGCGCAACTCGATCGACGGCGTCTCCGACCGCGACTTCGCGCTCGACTATCTCTATGCGGACGCGGTTCTCCTCGGCCACCTTTCGAGGATCGGCGAGGAGCTCGTGCTCTGGACGACATCCGAGTTCGGTTTCGCCCGGCTCCCGGAAGACGCGGCGACCGGCTCCTCGATGATGCCGCAGAAGCTGAACGCCGACGTCGCCGAGCTCGCCCGAGGCAAGGCGGGCACCGCGATCGGCCGCCTCACGGGGCTGCTCGCCACCGTCAAGGGCCTGCCGCTCGCCTACAACCGCGACCTGCAGGAGGACAAGCCCCCCGTCTTCGCGGCGCGGGCCGACGTCCGGAACGCGCTCGGTGCGCTCACCGTGCTCGTCAAGGGCCTCGAGTTCGACCGCGAGCGGATGGCGGAGGCCTGCGCCGATCCGTTGCTTCGCGCGACCGATGCCGCGGAAGCACTCGTCCGCGACGGGCTCCCGTTCCGCGACGCGCACGAGCAGGTCGCGGCCCAGGTTCGCGCCGGCACCTTCGAGCCGCCGGCGGTCGACGCGCCGCGGCTCGGCGACGTAGGGGCGGCGGCCTCGGCGGCGAAAGAGCGCTGGCTGTGAAATCGCCGCTCCCCGTCTCCCTCTCCGGCCGAGACCTGCTGAAGATCGGCGATCTCGTCCCGGCCGAGGTCGACGCGATCCTCGACCTGGCCGAGGAGCTGAAGCTCGACCGCTCCCCGCGCCTGCCCGGCAGAAGCCTCGGCCTGATCTTCGGCCAGCCCTCGACCCGGACGCGGATCAGCTTCGGCGTCGCGATCATCCAGCTCGGCGGCGGCTTCGTCACGCTCACGCCGCAGGAGATGCAGCTCTCACGCGGCGAGTCGCTGAGCGACACCGCCCACGTCCTCTCGCGCTACCTCGACGCGCTCGCGATCCGCGTGCTCTCGCACGAGGAGCTCGAGGCCTGGGCCGACGCGGCCGAGATCCCCGTGATCAATGCCCTCACCTCGGTCGAGCATCCGTGCCAGGCGCTCGCCGACGTCCTCACGATCCGGCAGCGCCTCGGCAGGCTCGAAGGCGTGAAGGTCGCCTGGGTGGGCGACGGCACGAACGTGCTCGTCTCGCTCGCGGAGATCGCGAAACTCACGGGAATGGAGGTCGTCGCGGCCTGTCCCGAGGGCTACGACCCGCCCGCCGACACGCCGCTCACCCTCGTCCGGGACCCGCGCGAGGCTGCAGCCGGAGCCGACGTCCTGGTCACCGATATCTGGGTCTCCCTCGGCCAAGAGGAGACGCGGGCGGAGCGCCTCGCCGACCTCGAGCCCTACCGCCTCGACGAGAGCCTCGTCGCCCTTGCCGGGCCGGCCGCGATCGTCCTGCACTGCCTCCCGGCGCATCCCGGCGAGGAGATCACACCCGGTGCCCTCTATGGCGGGCAATCCGCGGTCTGGGACGAGGCGGAGAACCGTCTGCACGTCCAGAAGGCTCTGCTCGCGCTGATGCTCGACTGAGCGGCCGACCCCGTCCGCGGCCCCGCGTAACGTCAGGCGCCATGCGCGCCCCCGCAGCAAGCCTGATCGAACGGCGCTTTTCGAAGCTGCTCGCGAAACCGCCGACCGTGCGCGCCGCAGCGTGGACGATCGTCGTCGTGACGTTCCTGGTCGTGCTGGCAGCGGGCATCCTGATGACCGTTTTCGACCGCAGCGAGTACCCCAACATCTGGGTCGCGTGGTGGTGGGCGATCGAGACGGTGACGACTGTCGGCTACGGAGACGTCACACCCAAGCACGTCACCGGACGCATCATCGCCTCGTTCGTGATGCTCGAGGGAATCGCGATCCTCGCGATCGTGACCGCCGCGATCACGTCGACCTTCGTGAACCGGGCCGGCCGCGAGTTGCGCTCGAGAGGCGCTGC
Organism: Gaiellaceae bacterium; assembly: GCA_036271235.1. Classification (GTDB taxonomy): domain Bacteria; phylum Actinomycetota; class Thermoleophilia; order Gaiellales; family Gaiellaceae; genus PALSA-600. Next base: position 77,534 of record DATBBA010000018.1, on the reverse strand, counting down.
GGGCCTCGATTCGGACCTCCATTCGCGGCTCGACGAGCTCGACCGCAAGCTCGACCTGATCCAGGCCTCACTCGGCGAATCGCCCCGGCGCTGAAGCCTCGGCGATGAGTTTCGGGAATCGCCCGAGTCTCTTCCTCGTTGACACGAAATTGTAACCGGACGAACGAGTCCGGTTCTGATACCGTAAGCGGACGTTGTAGTCCGGTTCGAAGAGGAGGAGTGAGAGAGCATATGTCGGGAGAGAAGACAAATCCGTGGGTCGTCCTGGTTCTGATCTGCCTGGCGCAGTTCATGGTCGTACTCGACAGCACGATCGTGAACGTGGCCCTGCCGTCGATCCAGAGCGATCTCGGATTGACCGAGGCCAGCCTGCAGTGGATCGTCACCGCCTACACGCTCGTCTTCGGCGGCTTCCTGCTGCTCGGCGGCCGCGCCGGCGACCTCCTCGGGCGCAAGCGCGTCTTCCTCGTCGGGCTCGTGATCTTCACGTTCGCCTCCCTGATGAACGGCTTCGCCAACGGCGAGGGGATGCTGATCGGGTTCCGTGCGCTCCAGGGTCTCGGCGCAGCTCTGATCTCGCCGGCCGCCCTCTCGATCATCTCCACGTCCTTCAAGGAAGGCGCGGAGCGCGCCAAGGCGCTCGGCGTCTGGGCGGCGATCGCGATCGGCGGTGCAGCGATCGGCCTCGTCCTCGGAGGCGCGCTGACGCAGTACTTCTCCTGGCCGTGGATCTTCTTCGTGAACGTCCCGGTGGGCATCGTCACCTTCATCCTCTCCTACCGGCTGGTGCCGGAATCGAGGGACGAGCACGCCTCGCGCAACTACGACATCGCCGGCGCCGCAACGGTCACCGGCGGCCTGATGGCGCTCGTCTACGCGATCGTCAAGGCCGAGACCGCGGGCTGGACATCGACCGTCACGCTCGGCTTCTTCGCGATCGCGGCCGTGCTCCTCGTCTCCTTCGTCGTGATCGAGACCCGCGCCGCGGCGCCGCTCGTGCGGCTCTCGATCTTCAAGATTCGCTCGCTCCTGACGGCGAACGTCGTGATGTTCCTCGCGATGTCGGGGATGTTCTCGATGTTCTTCTTCAACACGATCTACATCCAGAAGGTGCTCGGGTACCACCCGCTCGAGGCGGGGCTCGCCTTCCTGCCCTTCACGGCGGGAATCATGGTCTCGGCCGGGCTCGCGGCGCAGTTCGCGCCGAAGGTGGGCGTCAGGCTCGTCGCCGGGATCGGGATGGTCCTCGGGGCCGCCGGGCTGCTGCTGCTCACGCAGCTGCCGGTGGACGGGTCGTATCTCACGGACGTCCTGCCCTCGATGATCCTGACCTCGCTCGGGATGGGTGCGGTGTTCATGCCGCTGACGCTGCTCGCGACGACGGGGCTCGACAACGACGACCAGGGACTGGCCTCCGGCCTCTTCAACACCTCCCAGCAGATCGGCGGCGCGCTCGGGCTGGCCGTCCTCTCCACGATCGCCGCCAGCGTCACGAGCTCGAACGGCGGGGCGACGGACTCCCACGCGCTCGTCCAGGGGTTCCACTGGGCCTTCGGGTTCGGGGCGATCTTCCTGCTCGCCGCACTGGTCGTGATGGTCGCGATGCTCCGGCAGAAGGACGTCGCCCGCATCGAGGCCGAGGCACGGGAGCACGAGCCGGCGCTCGCCGGAGTCTGATCGCGATGTCCACACTGCGCGCCGACGCCCAGCGCAACCACGACCGTGTGCTGGTCGCGGCCGCCGAGGCGTTCGCCGAGTACGGCCCGGACATCAGCGCCGACGAGATCGCACGCCGGGCCGGCGTCGGCCACGGCACGGTCTACCGGCGCTTCCCCAGCAAGGACGCGCTGATCGCCGCCGTCGTGAGCGCCCGCCTCGGCGAGCTCTCCGACGGCGCGGAGGCGCTGCTCGAGGAGACCGATGCGGGCACCGCGTTCGAGCGCTTCGTCTGGGACGTCGCCGAGCTCTTCTCCGTCGACCGGGGCCTCTGCGAAGGCATCCCGCGCTGTGGCGAGATGGCAGAGGTCGCGGCCGCGAAGGAGCGTCTCCACGGCGTCGTCGAGCAGCTCGTGACACGCGCGCAGGCCGAGGGCTCCCTGCGCCCGGACATTCAGCCCGACGATGTCCCGATCCTCATCAGCTCCGCGATCATGGGGGCGGCAGGGTCCGCCGACCGCGAGTCGTGGCGCCGGTACGTCGCGGTCGTGCTCGACGGCCTCCGGCCCACGCGCGTTCTATAGATCACGTGTTCCAGTAGATCGTCTCTCCTGGGGCGCGAGCTGGGCAGTCTGGGGCGCGGCGGCGATGCCTCTGCGCTACATGACGGACCGGTGAGCCGCCGCCGCGGTCAAGCGCAAGCCTCAGGGGAAGCTGCCCTCATCGTCTTCCCATGAGGCGGGAGCGGCCCAGGCGCTGCTTCCATTGGCCAACCTTCGGTTGGACTCCATCGGCCTACCTTCGGTCGGACTCCATCGGCCTACCTTCGGTCGGACTCCATCGGGTAACCCTCGGTCGGACGATCGTGCATCCAGGTACGCGAGATCGTGGAACAAGTCGTCTAAAGTCCCGGGGGTGACGTCCCTCGAGTCCGTTCCGGGCGAGGTGGCCACCGGCCTCGTGCTGCCGCCGGCGTTCGTGCTCTCGCCAACCCAGATCGAGCAGCTTCGGCTCTACGGCGCCGAAGCGGCGATGAACGAGGGCGACGTCCTCTACCGGTCGGGCGACGAGACGTGGGACATGTTCGTCGTCGTCGACGGGCGGATCGACATCGTCGAGCGCTACCGCCTCCCGGGCATGCGTACCGTCGTCAGCTACGACCCCGGAGAGTTCTCGGGCGAGATCGGGATGCTGACCGGCCGGCGCTCGACGCTCACGGCGATCGCCGCGACGGACGGGCGCGTGCTCCGGATTCCGGCGGAGCACCTGCGAACGATCGTCGCCGAGGAGCGAACGCTGAGCGACTTCGTGCTCGACGCGCTGATGACGCGGCGCAGCTACCTCGTACGGGAAGGGATCGGCGTCACGCTCGTGGGCTCGCGGTTCGACCCGGAGACGCGGCGGCTGCTCGAGCTGCTCGCACGCAACGGAGTCGCCTCCAAGTGGTTCGACTCCGACGGCTCCGCCGAGGCCGAGCACGTGATGGACAAGCTCGGAGTGGGCATCGCCGACCTGCCGGTGCTCGCGGTGCCGGGCGGTGCGGTGCTCCGCAATCCCAGCTCGTCGGAGGTGCGCCACGCCCTCGGCAACGCCACGACCGACAACGGCGCCGAGGCCGGGGATTGCGATCTCGTCGTCGTGGGCGGAGGGCCCGGCGGGCTCGCCGCAGCGGTGTACGGCGCCTCGGAGGGGCTCACCACGACGCTGCTCGAATGCACCGCACTCGGCGGGCAGGCGGGAACCTCCTCGCGGATCGAGAACTATCTCGGCTTTCCGGCCGGGCTCTCCGGCTCCGAGTTGAGCACGCGCGCGGTCGTGCAGGCCGAGAAGTTCGGAGTGCGGCTCACCCTCGCCGCGGAGGCGGTGTCGCTTTGCACGGAGCCCGGCAGGCACGTGATCACCCTCGACGACGGCTCGACGATCGGCGCCCGCTCGATCATCGTCGCGACCGGCGCCCACTACAAGCGCCTTCCGCTCGACCGGATCCACGATCTGGAGGGCATCGGCGTCTACTACGCGGCGACCGCCGTCGAGGCCAGGGCATGCGAGGGCCGGGAGGTGGCCGTGGTCGGCGGGGGCAACTCGGCCGGGCAGGCGGCGCTCTTCCTCGCCGACACGTGCGCGACGGTGAACCTCATGGTCCGCCGCGACGGGCTCGCGGAGACGATGTCCCACTACCTGATCGCACGGATCGAACGGCATCCGAAGATCCGGTTCATGCCGCGCACGGAGGTCACGCGGCTCCTCGGCGACGAGGGGCTCGCCGGGATCGAGGTCTCGACTCCGAGCGGGCCGGCGAGCCTGCCCGTCTGCGCGCTCTTCCTCTTCATCGGCGCCACCCCGGGCACCGACTGGCTGCAGGGCAAGCTGGCGCTCGACAAGAGCGGCTTCGTCCTCACCGGCCCGGACATCCCGGCGAGCCGGCTCGACGGAACCGTCCCGCTCCCGCTCGAGACGACGGTTCCCGGGATCTTCTGCGTCGGCGACGCACGGAGCGGCTCCGTGAAGCGCGTCGCCACGGCGATCGGCGAAGGCTCGATGGCCGTGCGGCTCGTCTTCGACCGGCTCCTCGTTACTGCGTCGGCGTAGAGGTAGTCTTCGGCCACGTGCCGATCTCACGGGGATTCCACCGCCGTCGTGAGCCGTCAGCCGACCCGGGCCGCGTGCCGCCGGGCCAGTACGTGACGCCCGACTTCCCGGTGCTCTCGGCCGGGCCTACGCCCCACACACGGCTCGACGACTGGACGTTTTCGATCCAGGGTGCCGTGGACGAACCCGTCTCCTGGACCTGGGAGGAGTTCAAGGGGCTGCCGCACGAGACGGTCACCGTCGACATCCACTGCGTGACGAAGTGGACGAAGCTCGACACCGAATGGACGGGCGTGTCGCTCGACGCGCTCCTCGGCGGCGTCGAGACGAGCGCCGAGTTCGCCGTCGCGTGGAGCGACGGCGGCTACACGACGAACCTCCCGCTCGAAGACCTGCTGGACGGCAAGGCCTGGATCGCGGTCGACTACGACGGCGAGCCGGTCGAGCCAGAGCACGGCGGGCCGGCGCGCCTCCTCGTCCCGCATCTCTACTTCTGGAAGAGCGCAAAATGGGTGCGCGGGCTCGAGCTCCGAAACGAAGACGAGCCAGGCTTCTGGGAGGGCTACGGGTACCACAACTACGGAGACCCGTGGAAAGAACAGCGGTATCAGGGCGACTGACATGGCGGCTCGCGACGGTCGTCTCGACGACGACCGAGACTCTGCGGACGAAGACGATCTACCTCGATCCACCCGACTGGCCCGGGCATCTCGCGGGCCAGCACGTCGATCTCCGGCTCACCGACGAGGATGGGTACCAGGCTCAGCGGAGCTACTCGATCGCCTCGGGGCCCGAAGACGAGCGGCTCGCCCTCACGGTCGAGCGACTCGACGACGGCGAGGTCTCGCCGTACCTCGTCGACGAGCTCCGCGAAGGCGACGAGCTCGAGCTCCGCGGCCCGATCGGCGGCTACTTCGTGTGGCGCGACTCCGACGGCGGCCCGCTGCAGCTCCTCGCCGGCGGCTCGGGCATCGTGCCGTTGCGCGCGATGCTGCGCCACCGGGCCGCCTCGGGAAGCTCGGCGCCCGCGCGGCTCCTCTACTCCACCCGCTCGCTCGACGACGTCATCTACCGCGACGAGCTGATGAACGAGGCCGAGGGAGTCGACGTCCGCTTCGCACTGACCCGGACGTGGCCCGAGGACTGGAGCGGCCACCGGGGCCGGATCGACGCGGGCCTCCTGCGTGAGGCCGTATGGGGGCCCGGCGCGAAGCCGCTCGTCTACGTCTGCGGCCCGACGGGCTTCGTCGAGGCCGCGGCGAACGCCCTTGTCGAGCTCGGCCACGAGCCCGGCCGGATCAGGGCCGAGCGGTTCGGGGCGTCGGGCTTGTGACCGGGCTCGACGGAAACGCCGCAGCGGGAGTGCTCGCGGAGGTCTTCGGCGGCGATGTCACCGCTGCGGGAACGGTCTGTGCCGCCTGCGGCGCGTACCGGTTCGTCGGAGAGCTCGTCGCATTTGTCGAGGGGCCCGGCACCGTACTCCGCTGCCGGAGCTGCTCCGGCCTGATGATCGTCGTGACCACGGTTCGGGGGCGTGCGTGCGTCGACCTGCGCGGTGTGGTGGCTTTCGAGCCGCCGGACGTCTGAGCCCTACCCGTCCACGAGCAGCCCGCTGACCGGGCCGAGCAGCCGGCTCGATCGCCTCGACACGTGCGGCAGGCAGACGAGCCGGTGGGTCAGGGCACGGCCGGCGTCACGATGTTCGAGCTGCTCGCAGCTGATCGGCTTCCAGAGCGTGTCGATCACGTCGAGGGGATCGCGGTTCTCGAGCTCGGCGGCCGTGAGCTCGAGATGCTCCGACCAGAGGCGCAGACGCGTCGCCCGTGCCAGCGCGGCGTCGTGGGTGACGACGTTCATCTCGGTGTCGTTGAAGAGCGAGTGCTCGTTCAGGTTCGCGGAGCCGATCGTGAGCCACGCGTCGTCGATGATCGCGACCTTCGCGTGGACGTAGATCGCGTCGGCGCGGCTGCCCGACCGCGCATACAGCGTCGAGGCGAACACGCGACCGTGGTCCGCGTCGGCTTCGAGCAGCTCTCCAAGCACGCCCCGGGTGTCGTCGGCGCCGGAGTTCGGCCTCGCGGGCAGGAGCGCCAGGACACGGAAGTCGGGCGTCGGCGGGTGGGCGATCTTCTCGACCAGGATCGCGGCGATCTCGGGCGACCAGAGGAACTGGTTCTCCAGATAGATGAACTCCCGGGCGGCACGGAAGGCCCGGACGTACGACTCGAGGATCCCGAACTCGCCCTTCGGGACCGACGTGTAGATCTTCTCCGGCACCGTCCGGACGAGCTGCACCTCGACCTCGCCGGCGGGCGGAGGCGGCTCCGGGCGGGGGAGCTCCTCTCCGGTCGTCTCGTGCCAGCGCATGCAGAAGTGGTCGGCGACGTCGGCCACGGCCGGGCCTTCGATCCGAGTCGCTGCGTCATGCCAGCCGACCTTCGCGCGGGCGGGATGATGCGAGCTGTCGAAGCGGTCGCCGTCCGATGTGGTCAAGTCGATGCCGCCGACGAACGCGACCCGGTCGTCGATCACGATCGTCTTTTCGTGGTGGCAGTGCATCGGCCGCTCTCGCGCGTCGAGCGCGACCTCGACCCGCGAGCCCTCGCGCAGCTGCTCGCTCATCTTGCGGACGTCCCCCCTCGAGGGCCGGAAGAGCGGCAGGGGCGCGCCCGCCCACACGAGCACCCGCACGTCGACCCGTTCTGCGAGCTCGGCCAGGAGATGCCGGAGCGCGACCGAGTCCCCGTTCCGCTCGAGCTCGAACGCCGGCGAGAAGTACCAGCCTGCGACGTGGATGTGGGACGTCGCACGGCGGAGCTCCTCTGCGATCGCCGGCAGCGCCTCGGCGCCGTCGACGAGCACGTCCACGGCGTTCCCTGGCCGCGGCGGCCAGGTGCCCTGGGCCCAGCCCCCGGCCGGCGGGTCGAGCGCACGTTCCCACCCGAGGCGCCGCAGCCTGCGCGTGTGGTGGGCGCAGATGCGGCGGCTGAGCTGGGTTCCGAACCACCGTTCCGCAGGCACCGCCACTGCACGGAGCCGCGAGGTGGGCTCTTCGGTTTGCCGGGGGGAGACGTCCATCGCCACGCTAGGAACGCCGCGTACCCGGGGAGACGGTGGTCAGGCCGCTCGGCCGTCGAGTCCCGCCAGGGGCTCGGGGAGGATCGATGCCGACCACCTCCTCGGCGACGGCGGCGCCCGTCCCGAACTCGAGGACGCGTCCACCGAAGGCGACGGCGCAGATGGCAAACCATGCCCAGCCGAGGGCGAGTCCGCCGATCACGTCCGTCAGCCAGTGCACGTCGAGGAGCACGCGGCTCGACGCGACGGCAACCGTGATCCCGACGGCCGTGCCGGAGATGAGGGCGCGCGCGGCGCGCGGCCGGCGGCGCCCCAGGAGCAGCGCCGCGGCGGCGTAGAACGCGGCCGCAGTCGTCGTGTGACCGCTCGGAAACGAGGGCCCGAGGCTCGCCGCGGCGGGGTTGAACGCCGGCCTTGTACGGTCGACGACGTCCTTGATCACCGTGGAGGCAAGCTCCTCGCCCGCCATCACGATCACGATGAACGGCAGGATCCAGCGGCCGCGGGTCCGCCGCCACTCCACGAACGCGAGGACAGCGCAGAGCCCGATCACGACCTCGATCGAGCCGAGCTGCGTGATCCCGGTGAGGATATGAGTCGAGACCGCAGAGGCGTGTCGAGCGCCCCACTTCGCGACGCCGTTGTCGATCGAGATCAGCAGCGGGCTCGTCCGCACGAGGTAGGCGAGCAGCCCGAGAACGATCCCAAGGACGACGACTGCGAGCAGGGCGAGCGACAGCGCGAGCCCCGTGGCCGATTCGGGGTCGAGCCTGCGGTCGAGGAGGTGGCGGAGCGAACGGTGTTCCTGGGCGGCCTCTCCCACCTTGGCTGCGGTGGCCAGCGACGGCGTCCGGGCGAGCCGCGACTGCCTCGGATAGCGCCAGGTGAGGAGGCCGGCAAGCCCGCCGGCAGCGAGGGCTGCGCTGAAGAGGAGGAGAACGGGCATCCGCTCACGCTGTTCTGCCCCGCCTACCAGGGGACGTAACGTCGGTTGCGACGGGCGTCCTGCGGGTAGGCAACACGAACCCCGATGCGCGCGAACGAAAGCCGATCTCACCCACTCCGGACCGGCCGCGTACTGCGCGGCGGGTTGCTTGCGCTGGAGGAGAAGCCGCTTGCGATCGTCCTCGTGGCGGCCGGAGCGACGATCGTCGTCTCCTATCTACTCGCCGCCTCGGCGGGCTTGGCCCACATCCATCGCGTCGTCTACGCGCAGCACTCCTGGGCATGGCTCACGGTCTGCCTGGCCGGCGAGACGCTCGCCTACGTCGGGTACGTGCTGACGCTCCGAGACATCGCCAGGGTCGACCGGGGGCCCGAGATGGATCTCGCGGCCTCGGCGCAGACGGTCGTAGCCGGGTTCGGCGTGTTCGCGGCGACGCGCGGCTCGGGCGGGTTCGCGGTCGACTACTGGGCGCTCCGGCGCGAAGGTGCGGGCCGCCGGGATGCCGTCGGACGGGTGCTTGCGCTCGGCTTCCTCGAATACGCGACGTTGAGCATCGTCGCGTTGCTCGCCGCGATCGCGCTCTATGCACGGGTCACGGCCATGCGAGCGATTCGGCGACGTTCCCCGCCTTGCTCGCGATCCCGGCCTTCGCAGTCGCGCTCTGGGCCACCTCGCACAAGCGCACGAAGCGGCTCAGCCGTCCGCAGCCGGACGGGAGCCGGATCAGGCGCACGCTCGCAGACTGGGTCGCCGGGGCGCGCAAGGCGCGAACGCTTCTCTCGAGCCCGCGAGAGCACGGGCTCGGTGTCTTCGGGATGACGCTCTACTGGGCAGGCGACATCGCCTGCCTCTGGGCCGCGCTGCAGCTCGTCGGCGGCAAGCAGATCACGATCTCGGCGCTGATCCTGGCCTACTCCGGCGGTTACGTCCTGAGCCGGCGCTCGCTCCCGGCCGGCGGCGCCGGTGTGGTCGAGATCGCACTGACGCTCGCTCTCGTCGGGATGGGCGTCCGCTTCGCCCCCGCGCTCGTCGCCGTGCTGATCTACCGCCTCTTCAACTTCTGGCTCCCGATCGTCCCGGCGCTGACGCTGATTCCGACCATCCGCGAGCTTCGCACACGGTTCCAGCGGGCCGAGCAGCAGACGACCTGAGAGATCGCCGTGTTGCCGCACCCGCCAACCCAGGTTTTCGAGGACGCCTATCGGGAGACACCACTTCCGATGGCGGCAGCTGCGGTACCTCGGAACGATCTGGAGCTACAGGCGGCGCCGCGGGCGGCCCGCGAGGGTACAGGCCCTGGGGCCGCCGCGCCCGTCCTCGACGGAGAGAGCTCGCCCACCGCACTCCTTGCGCGCCTCACGGGCGAGACACATCCGGTTCGTGCCTTCCTGGCCGGAGTCGTCCTCGCCTATGTGGCGATCGCCGCGGTCTCGATCCTGCTCGGATTGCTCGTGACCCGGGTGATCGTGACGAACGGATGGCTCGCCCGAGACGACGAGTTCCTGGTGCGCGTCCTTGCCCACCATCGCTCCGGGGGGCTGACCGAGGCCTCGCTGATCGGCTCGATCATCGCAGGCGGAGTCACCTTGCCGATCCTGGTCGCCGCCTTCGGGCTCGTTGCCGCGGCGTTCAGGCAATGGCGTCTCGCAGCGTTCCTGATCTTCGCGCTCGCCGTCGAGTCCGCCGCCTACCGGACGACGACCCTGGTCGTCCACCGTCACCGCCCGAAAGTGGTGCGGCTCGAGCACCTCCCGGTGAACGCGAGCTACCCCTCCGGGCACACGGCGGCAGCGATCGCGGTCTATTGCGGGCTTGCGCTGCTCGTCACCTCGCGGGTGGCGAGCCGGTGGGCGCGTGTTGCGATCTGGATGGTGGCAGTCGCCGTCCCGGTGTTCGTCGCGCTCTCTCGGATGTACCGGGGAATGCATCATCCGCTCGACGTGGCCGGCGGCGTGGTGATCGGCGTCGCCGCGCTGGTCGCGATGGTGCTCGTGTCGCGTGCCGCAGGGATCGCAGCCGCCGCCCGTGATCGAGAGCGTGCGGCCGGGAGGTTCTCGTGAGCACCGTTGCGGTCGTCGCGCACGCCGGCAAATCGTTCGGCGGCGGCCTCGTCGCGTTCCGGCGAGAGCTCGAACGGCGCGGGGTCTCGGACCCGATCTGGTGCGAGATCCCGAAGAGCAAGCGGGCTCCGCACCAGATGGAGCGGGCCCTCGCGGCGGGCGCCGACCCGATCTTCGTCTGGGGCGGCGACGGCACGGTGCAGCGCTGCATCGATGCCGCCGCGGGATCGAGCGCGGCGCTCGCGATCGTGCCCGCAGGCACGGCGAACGTGCTCGCGACGAACCTCGAGATCCCGCAGGAGATCGAGGCCGCGGTGGAGATCGGGCTCCACGGCGACCGCCGCCGGCTCGACGTCGGCCGGTTCGGGAAGGAGCGCTTCGCCGCGATGGCCGGGGCCGGGTTCGACGCGGCGATGATCCGGGGGGCGGGCGGCGAGCTCAAGGATCGGTTCGGCCGGCTCGCCTACGTCTATGCCGGGTCGAAGAGCCTGCGGACGAAACGGTTCCATACGAAGATTGCGATCGACGGGACTTCATGGTTCAGAGGCGACGCCAGCTGCATCCTGATCGGCAACGTCTCGAATCTCTTCGGAGGCATCGAGGTGTTCGAGGGTGCGAGCCCGGACGACGGCCGGCTCGACATCGGTGTCGTCACCGCCGACGGCGTCGCCGAGTGGGCGCGGACGCTCGCGCGAACGGCGGCCGGCCGGGCTGCGAGCTCGCCCTTCGTGCAGACGACGACCGCAAGGACGATCCGCGTCAAGCTCGACCGCAAGGTGCTCTACGAGCTCGACGGTGGAGACCGGACGAAGATCAAGTCGTTCAAGGTCGAGATCGAACCGAAGGCCGTGACGATCTGCGTCCCGAGAAGCTCGTGATGCGGACGCCTCAGACAGCGGTGCCAGACAGCGCGCGCGCTGCGGGAGAGGATTTCGTCCAGACGAGGGCCTTCGAGATCCTGTCGCGGGTCGGATTCGTCGCCCGAGGTCTCGTCTACGGGATCATCGGGCTGCTCGCGCTCGACCTCGCCACCGGGCATGGCGGCAAGATCACGAACCAGCAGGGCGCGCTCCGCACCGTCGAGCACCAGCCGTTCGGTCACGTGCTGCTTGCGCTCGTGGCGATCGGGCTCGGCGGATATTCGCTCTGGAGGCTCATCCGCGCCGCGCTCGGCCACGGGCCGGAGGGCACAGACAGCGGGCTCGAGCGCCTCGGCGCGCTCGGAAGCGGCATCGCCTACGGCATCTTCTGCGCAATCGCCGTCGAGCTGCTTCTGAGCTCGGGCGGATCGGGATCGTCGGCCAACGCGTCGAAGACGGCGAAGGACGTCTTCGCCTGGCCTGCCGGGCACTGGCTCGTCGGGGCGGCGGGCCTCGTGACGCTCGGCGTCGGGGCCTACCAGCTGATCCGCGGCGCGCGCCGGAAGTTCCTCGACGACTCGAAGACGGATCGGATGCGACCCGCCGTGAAGAAGTGGTTCACGGTGCTCGGCACGGTGGGCCACATCGCCCGGGCCGTGGTCTTCGGCCTCGTCGGCGTCTTCCTCGTCAAGGCGGCGATCGACTACAAGGCGAACGAGGCGATCGGGCTCGACGGTGCGCTCGCGAAGCTCTACGACCGCACCTACGGCCCATGGCTCCTCGGAATCGTGGCGGCGGGGCTGGTCGCCTTCGGGGTGTTCTCGACGATCGAAGCCCGGTACCGGAAGATCTAGAAGCCCAACGAGGAGCCGTGATGCTCGAGATGGGCTAGAGCATCCTTGCGGGTCTCGAAGGCCTTGACGCGCCACAGCCTCCCGTCCTTGCCGGTGGTGACCCAGTGGAACATCGAGTCTCGCATCTGTCCGGGCCCGGGTTTGTACTGCACGCGGCCGGCCGAGAGCACCACGTCGTCGGCGAGATCCTCGTTCTGCCATTCCCGCACGCGGTAGATCCCGGCGCGATAGGCAGCCTGGACTGCGGCAACCGTCTCGTCGGGCCCGAGCGGTTCGTTCGCCGTGACGGAGTCGATGACGGCGTCGTCGCTGCAGCATGCGCGCATCGTGACCCAGTCCTGCTCGCGAATCGCGACGTTGAACCGCGCCACCACCTCGCTCAGCGGCTCCGGGGCGTGCGGCTGCAACCTGTTGTCGAGGCGTTCGTCGCGTGACCCGGGCGACAACGCCACGTCTGATCCATGCGAGCTCGGCAGACCGGCAAGGCGGGGGACCGGCATGACGTCTTCCTTTCACTCTTGCTTGGAGCTGACCGCCTCCACCCTAGGCGCCGGAACGTCAACGCGGGGTAAAAACCTCCGCAGCCGCGAGAGCCCTGCCTCCGCCGCCATGAGATGATCGTCGCCGCATGGAACGACTCGAGCTCTGTCTGCTTGGCCGATTCGAGGTTCGCGTCGATGGTCTGACCGTCCCCGTCGAGGCCTGGGCGAGCGGCCGGGCTCGGGAGCTCGTCAAGCTTCTGGCGCTCTCGCCGGGTCATCGGCTGCCCCGAGACAGGGTGCTCGAGGATTTCTGGCCGAGCCTCGCTCCCGACGCGGCGCTCGCGAACCTCCACAAGGCCGCGCATCACGGCCGCCGCGCGCTCGAGGACGCCGGCGGTGTCGTCCTGCAAGGTGGCCTCGTGGCGCTCGCGCCCGGGGCACGCATCGAGACGGACGTCGAACGGTTCGAGGCCGCGCACGATCCCGATCTCTACGGCGGGGACCTGCTGCCGGACGATCCGTATGCCTCCTGGGCCGAACAGCCCCGGGCGGCGCTTCGCGGCCGATACCTCGAGGCGCTCTTCCGTGCCGGCCGTTGGGAGGCCCTCGCCGACGCCGAGCCGGCCGACGAGGCGGCGCAGCGCGAGGTGATGCGGGCCCGGTTCGCCGCGGGCGACCGGCTCGGCGCGCTCAGAGCGTTCGACCGTCTGAGCGACGGACTCGCGGCGATCGGTGCCGAGCCGGGCGCCGAGACGCTCGCTCTCCATGCCCGGATCGCAGGTGGTGCGGCCTTCGACCGGGCACTTGCAGCGGTGGAGCTCGAGCTGACCCGGGCGCCGGTCAGCGAGCGCGCCGGGCTGCTTGCGACGCGGGCCGACCTGCTCCTCGCGACCGCCAGCCGGGCCGCGCCCGCTGCGTACGCCGACGCGGCCGCGGCGGCGGGCCCGGAGGGAATGGCGCTGCGTATCCGGCAGGCCTGGGCGCAGCTCGCGATCGGCGACCCGGGGGCGGCACGGGCGACGCTGGCGGACTTCGCGCCGGATCCCGGCCCGGCTCAGATCCCGCACCTGCTGGCGCGGGCGGCGGCCGCCTGGTTCGGAGGCGACGTCACCGAGGCGGGCAGCGCCGCCGCGGAGGCCCAACGCCTCGCACGCGAGGCGGGGCTCGGGCGCGAGCTGCGCATGGCAGTGCAGATCCAGGCGATGGTCGCCCACTCGACCGGCGACTGGCCGCGCACGGTTCGCGAGGTTCTCGACTCGACGCTGACCTCGTCCGACCTTGCCGACACCCTTTTCGACGGTCACATGTGCGTCGCGGAGTACGCGCTCACGAGCGGCGAACCGCTCGAGCACATTCGTGCCGGCGCGGAGGAGTTGCACGCAGCGGCCGTTCGCTCCGGGGCGCGCCGGGGTCAGGTCTTCGCCGCGACGCTCCTCGGCGAGATCGCACTCGTGACAGGCGTCATCGAAGAAGCGGATACACGGCTCCGCGAGGCTGTCCGGGTGGCCCGGGAGATCGGCGCGGTCTCGGCCGAGGCGCTCGCGAGCATGCGCCTCGGCGAAGCGACGCGCGCCGCGGGCGAACCGGCCGGCGGAGACGCCTTTCTCGGCGATGCGCTCGTCATCTCCCGCTGGTCTCCACTGAGCGGGCACCTGCTGCCACTCGGCTATGCCGCGCTCCTGCGCGGGAGCGACGAGCGGGCGCTGGTCGAGCTGCGGCTCGACGACGCTGGAGCGCTCCTCCGCGAACAACCGCTCGTCTGCGCGTACTGCGGAACGGCGTTCCGCCTCGCGGCCTCGATTGCCGCAGCTCATGCCGCTCTGCCCGACCAGGCGGCCGCCTATCTCGCGGGCGCAGAGGCAGCGAGTGCGCTCTGGCCGGGCGGGCTCTTCCCGGCCGCGCTCGACGAGGCACGAGGCGAGCTCGCGTGGGCAACCGGAGACGAAGCCGAAGCGAGGTCGCGGCTCTCGGGGGCAGGCCGGGTGTTCGTCCAGGCCGGACGGCAGCTCGACGCGGACCGTATCCAGGCGCGGCTCGACGCCATCGCCTGATCCGGGAAGGTTTCGGGAAGGTCTCGGCCGTAGCGTCCCCCAAAACCGCGATCGAGGAGGTACTCGAGGGATGAACACCTACGCAATTCTTCGCCGTAACGGCTGGACCGCGCCGGAGGAGCTGGAGGCCGCCGCATTCCGCTCACGGCAGGTGGGCGACGAGCAGATGCCCGACGACGTCCGCTGGATCCGCAGCTATGTGCTCGCGGAGGAGGACGGCACGCTCGGCACCGTCTGCATCTACCAGGCCTCGGGCCCCGAGGCGATCCGCGCGCACGCTGCCGCCGCCGAGCTGCCGGTCGACGAGATCGTTCCCGTCGCCGACACCGTCGTCGTCCGTGCCGACCCCGAGAGGGTGGCGGCGTAGCCATGGCGGCGAATCCGAACAAGGATCTCTGGGAGAAGGGCGACTTCACGCGCATCGCCGCGAGCATGCAGGGAAGCGGCGAGGAGCTCGTCGCGACCCTCGGGATCACCACGGGGCTCGACGTCCTCGATCTCGGCTGCGGCGACGGCACCACGGCCCTCCCCGCGGCGAAGCTCGGCGCCAACGTGCTCGGCGTCGACATCGCCGCGAATCTGGTCGCGGCAGGCAACGCACGGGCACAGGGTCTCGGGCTCGGCAGCTGCAGGTTCGAGGAGGGCGACGCGTCCGATCTCGCCGGGCTGGCAGACAGGAGCTTCGATCTCGTCGTGAGCATCTTCGGTGCGATGTTCGCCCCGCGGCCGCTCGACGTCGCCAGGGAGATGGTCCGCGTGACGCGGCCCGGCGGACGGATCGTGATGGGGAACTGGATCCCGGGCGACCCGACGCTCGTCGCGCAGATCCTCCGGATCAGCGGCTCGTACTCGCCACCGCCGCCCGAGGGATTTGTCAGCCCGATGACCTGGGGCATCGAGGCGAGCGTCCAGGAGCGCTTCGTCGCTGCTGGAGTTCCCGACGCGAACATCGCGTTCGAGCGGGACACCTACCGGTTCGTCTTCCCCGGCCCGCCCTCGGCGCTCCTCGCGGAGTTCCGCGGCTACTACGGGCCGACGATGAATGCCTTCGAGGCTGCGGCGGCAAGCGGGCGAGAGGCCGACCTGCAGTCCGAGCTCGAGGCACTCTTCGAGGAGCAGAACACGAGCGGTAACGGCGCCACGTCGATCCCCGCGACCTTCCTACGCGTGACGGTG
Source organism: Gaiellaceae bacterium (assembly GCA_036271235.1). Lineage (GTDB taxonomy): Bacteria > Actinomycetota > Thermoleophilia > Gaiellales > Gaiellaceae > PALSA-600. The sequence continues at coordinate 61,782 of DATBBA010000018.1, read as the reverse complement.
AGCACCTGATCAGGTCACGCGCCGCAACGTCCACCATGCGGTGAACGCGACAAGGATCACGGCGACGCCGGCGAACAGCCCGGTTTCGACCAGTTGAAGCGGCCAGAAGTGGCTCTCGGGCTGGTAGACGACGTGGAAGACCGCGTTGGCGGCGCCGGGGGCCGCGACCTGCGAGTGGCCCCCGAGCAAGCCGCCTCCGCCGTCGATGATCTGGCGACCGTTGAGCGTGGCGTGCACGCCGAGAATGTGGGCGTTCTCGAGGAAATGCGGCAGGCGGGCGCCCTTGTAGGTCGCCTTGAGAGGCGCCACGAGGTGATTGCGGAGCGAGTAGTCGACGAAGATGCGCGCGGCGAAGTAGCCGACGAAGGCCACCGCGAGCGAAGCGGCGGAACGGCGCCACACACAGCCGACCGCAAGCGCAAGCGCAAGTGCGAACAACGTGTAGCCGATGACGACGGTGCCGGTCGTGTCGTAGTTGCCGGTGTCGATGCGTCCGTTGATCGCGACGTCGGTGCTACGCCACCAGCCGAAGAGAAGGGTCAGGGCCCCGCCGGCGACGAGTGCAGTCGCGGCGGACAGTCCGAGCTTGCCGAGCAGCCACCTGCCGCGGGTCATGCTTTGCGTCCATGCGAGCCGATAGGTGCCTTGCTCGAGGTCGAGGATGAACGGCGCCGCGAGGAGGATGCCGATCAGGCCGGGGATGAGCGTGAACCAGTTGGCGAGGGTCGTGAGCGCCTGGAAGCGCTGCTGGAACGTGCCGATCGCGTTGCCGCAGGTGGGTGTCGGACGCACCGAGAGGCAAGCCGCGATCCCGCCCTGGTGGTAGGCGTTCGCCATCTGGATCCCGGTGGGGACGAGCAGCGCGGCGAGCAGGCCGAGGATGCCGAGCGCGATCAGCGTCTCCGTCCGCTGCAGGCGCCAGGCGACCCAGGTCACGAGCGCACTGCTTCCGGCATCGCCCGAACGGGGCTCGGCCTGCGGGGGTCGTAGCCGAGGTAGGCGAGCACGATCTCCTCGAGGTCGACCTCGTGTTGCTCCCAGCAGCTGTCGTAGACATGGCCATTCGCACGGACGAGGAGCGTCGTCTGCCGTTCGGTGTGGCTCTCGCGGATCACGTTGTGGACGCGTGCAACCGAGGAGGCATCGCTGCGCGGCCCGGTGAGGATCCGGTGGCCGGCGACGATCTCCGGGATCGGTCCCGCGAGCTGGGTCCTGCTTCCTGCGAGCGTCACGAGGTAGTCGCACACGCGCTCGAGCTCGGAGACGATGTGCGAGGAGAGGATCACGGTCATCCCCGTCTCGATCACGGCCTCGAGGACCGCGTTCAGGAACTCACGCCGCGCGAGCGGATCGAGCGACGCGACGGGCTCGTCGAGCACGAGGAGGTCCGGCTGCTTGGCGAGCGCGAGGGTGAGCGCAACCTGCGCCTGCTGCCCGCCCGAGAGCCGCCCCACCTTCTGCTTCTCGCTCAATCCGAGCCGTTCCACGCGGGCGAGCGCGATCTCGTCGCTCCAGCGCGGGTTGAGCTTGCGTCCGAGCTCGAGCGTCTCGGCGACGGTGAGATTGCGATAGAGCGGGTGGTCCTGCGCGACGAATCCGACCGCGGCAGAACCGTCTTGGCGTCGCCGCGCGGCGCATGTCCCAGCACCTCGACCACCCCGTCGGTCGGAGCGGCGAGGCCGATGACCAGATGGAGCAAGGTCGTCTTCCCGGCCCCGTTCGGCCCGACGAGCGCCGTCACCGACCCCGCAGGGATCTCGAGCGTGCAGTCCGAGAGCGCCCAGTTCCTGCCGTAGCGCTTCCCGAGCCCCTCGGTGCGGACCGCGATGCCGGTCATGCGACCCTCGAGATGTCAGGAGGCCGCACAGCCTCCGCGAAGAGACCGCCGATGCTCTCGTCGTCGAGCCCCGCCTTCCGCGCGCTCGCGACCCACTCGCGAAGCGATGAGCGCAGGCCCTGCAGGTCGTCGACGGGAGGGGGCGGTGACGAGGCCGCGACGAACGTGCCGATGCCCCGCCGTCCCTCGACGAGCCCTTCGAGGTCGAGTTGGCGATAGGCGTGGAGGACGGTGTTCGGGTTGATGGTCAGCCCGGTGACCACCTCCTTCACGGTCGGCAGCTGGTCGCCCGGCCGGAGGATTCCCAGGCGAACGGCCTGACGCACCTGCTGCACGAGCTGCAGGTAGGTCGGAACGCCCGAGCGGCTGTCGAGCCGGAACTCGATCACTGGGTGGCCAAATCGATCACTTCGTAGTCAAATAACTAGACATCTGGATAAACAGAGTTGCACGGGTCGGAATGCCTGTCAAGCCTTTCGCGCTCGACCGGGCTCGGCTCGCTACGGCGAGCGAAGAGTGCACGCATCTGTTCCAGAGCTGTTGCACGGGCGTGACACCTCGTCCAGGACATCTTTCTATACCACTCAACGGTAGTATGAAGGGATGGCTCGTGAGAAGGCGACGGTGACCATCGATCGCGAGAAGCTCGAGTTGGCGCGGGAGCTGATCGAGGCAAAGACGATGTCCGAGGCGATCGACACGGCCCTCGATCGGCTGATCAGGGGCGAGCAGCTTCGACGCGACGTGTCGGCCTATGCGCGGAAGCCGCCCTCGGCGGACGAGCTGGCGCTCGCAGACGTGCCTCTCGACCTCGATCTCGACGACGAGGACGTCGACTATGAGGCGCTTTATGGCGAGCCGGGCTGAGCCCGCGCCTCGCCGGGGCGAGGTCTGGTTCGCAGATGTCCCGGGCAAGAGGCGGCCGGTCCTCGTCCTGACCCGCGATCCGATGGGGCGCATCCTTCACTCCGTGATCTGTGCCCCGATCACGTCCCGGAGGCGCGGGCTCTCCACCGAGGTCGTCCTCGGGCCCGACGCCGGTCTGGCTCACGAGTCGGTCGCGAACCTCGACAACACGTTCCTGCTCGCCCGAAGCCGGCTTGTTCGCCGCCTCGGACGAGCGAGCCGGACGACCATGGATGCGACGTGCACTGCGCTCGCCACCGCAACGGGCTGCGGGAGCTGAGACACGCGGGACTAGGCTCCCAGGCGCTCGGAGCCCAGGCTGCGGAGCGAGCGTTCGAACTCCGGCACCCTTGCCCGGATCCGCTGGAAGTCGGCATCGAAGAGCGCGAGGAGCAGCATCTGCGTTCGGGCCACCACCGTCGCCGTCCGCGGGCCCGTCGTCAGGATCGCGATCTCACCGAACGTGTCGCCCGGGCCGAGCGCCCGCACGACCTCACCGTCGTCGGTCAGGACCTCCGCCTCCCCCTGCTCGACGAAGTACACGAGGTAGCCGTCCTTGCGGTGTGTGATGAGCTCGGTGCCCGCCTCGATCTCGACGTGGGTCAGCACGGCGGCAAGCTCGTCGAGCTCACCCGGGGGAAGATCGGCGAAGGCGTCCAGTGCGGCAATCCGGCTCGCGTCCATGCCGCGATCCTGCCACAGCGAACGCGAGCCGGCGCGGCCATCGCGAACCGGGACAGGTCAGGCGTAAAGACTGTGAGATACCCCAGCGTGTGGGAAGACGCTCCGAACGGAGCCCGGCTCGGAATGTCACACGCAAACGCGTACCCGGTCTTGACTCGCTCGGCACCGCTGGCCCCCGTTCACCGGTCGCCCGCCGGAGACCGGCCCGGGAGCTCTACGTGCCCGCCGGGTTCAGACCTCTGCCGGTAGCCCGGCGAGCAGCGCCCCCGCTTTTTCCATCAGCGGGACGATGCCCTTGGCGTCGTAGAGCCGCAGTGATTGCTCCGCAGCCTCTCGCGACTCCTCTGTCCGGCCCGTGCGCGCAAGGATCTCGGCGAGCGTAAAGCGCGGGTCGGCGAAGAGCGGCACGGGGCGTTCCCCGCCCTCCTCGAGGGCGGCGCGCACGAGTCTCTCGGCGGCCCCGAACCCCGAGCTCCGGGAGGGCCTCGCGCATCTCGACCGCGGATCGCACGGCACGCAGCGCATCGTCCTCGTGCACGACCGGGACGCCGAAGACAGCCATGACCGCGTCGCCGATGAACTTCTCGACGGTGCCGCCATGCGACTCGACAATCGCCTTCATCCGCTCGAAGTACGCGGCGAGCAGCGCCCGGAAAGCCCCCGGGTCGAGCCGCTCGCCCAGCTCGGTCGAGCCGGTCACATCGCAAAAGAGCACGGTGACGGCCTTGCGCTGTTCGCGCTCGGCGGGAGCCTCGTCCAACGACGCGGTGCAGAAGCCGCAGAAACGGAAACCCACGGGATTCTTCTCGCCGCAGGAGGGGCAGAGCACCACGCGCCGAGTCTATTGCGAGCCCCCGAGCTCGTACGGCACCGCTCTCGAGTGAGCTCGGGTGCGGCGCCGCGTATCCAGCGGGGCTCCCGAGACCTGATGGGTGATCCCGCCGGCGCTCTCAGCCCGGCAAGCCGCTGCGACCATCCGCCGGGCTCGCTCCGGCGACGACCGGTGGCTCCTCGGCGAGCTCGGGCGCAAGCTCGCCGATCAGGCGCTCCACGTGGGCCGCACGGCGGACCTTCTCGCGCGCCTGGACGATTGCAACCGCCTCGAGGTGCAGCCCGCTCGGATACACGGATTGGGCATTCCTGAGCCCGAACTTGATGTGAACCGGCGACGCGACGCGAACGAGGTCGGGGACGAGGTAGTTGCGGACGAACCCGCCCATGTCGTCGGGCACTTCGACATAGACGTCGAGCGGAAGCTCGGTGGCGGCCCGGATCGCGGCGAGCATCGGGAGCTCGAGGTCGGTCGCGACGTTGATCGTGTCTGCCCCGATCTGGTCATAGACACGCGCGGCCGCCGGATTCGCGGCGCAGAGGATGGCCGAGGTCTTGAAACGCAGATCTGCCGGAAGCCGGCCGGAGGCTCGCAGGGCCGCGAGCGTTGCGAGGACGCCGATGTCGCCGATCAGCAGCGACCGGATCCCGTGCGCACACGCGCGGCGCGCCTCCGCGATGCACGCTGCGAGCGCCTCGGCCCCGCGCGCCACGCCGGCGGCGGCCTCGGTCGCGAGCGCTTGACCGCCCGCGTCCCAGCTACCGCGGGGCCCGAGGAAGAGGCAGACCTCGACTCCATGCTCCTCGCCGAGCGCGGCCATCTCGTCGAGCTCCGCGTCCGACAGCATCATCACACCCGAGCCCTGGGAGACGCGCTGGATCACGACCCCCGAATCCGCGGCCTCTTCCAGGACGGCAGCGAGGACGCGAGGGCCCTCGACGCTCGCGATCTCGACGTGCCAGCGCCTCCCGTCGGGAAACCGGAGCCCGGACTCGGGCCCCGGCCGGCTCGGTGCTTTCAGGTCGAGCTCTTCCAGCCAAGCTCCGATCTCGTTCAGGCTCATCGGTCGTTCCCTCCACTCGGATTCAGGTGCCCGTTGCGCGGCCGCCAGTACGACACGTACAGCTCCTCGCATTCGGGAGTGCAAACTTGGATCAGCGCATCCCCGTCGGCGAACTCCCAGCTACGGCGCGGAATCAACTTGCCGCAGATGGGGCAGCTGACGGTCTTCGTGTCGTGCCACGAACGCTCGTGGTCGACCCACTTCCCCGCAGAGCCGAGGGCGCTCACGAGCGCTCGTCCGTCCAGCCGTACGACTCGCAGGCAGCGTCACGGCTGACGTAGCCCTCGCGGACGTCCTCTTCGATCCGTTCCGGGGCCCGCGCCCGCGGGTCGCCGTAGCCGGCGCCGCCCGGCGTCCGGTAGCTGAGCTCGTCGCCGGCGCGCAAGACCACGTTCGTGAACTTCGTCGGGGAGGGCACGCCGAACTCCTCGTCGAACCGCTTGAACTCTGTCGTGCCGTTCCGCCGGATGAGCAGCTCCGAACAGGTTCCGGGCAAGCCTCCGAAGAGGCCGGTGGCCGGGAGCTTCATCCGGTCGAACAGGGCGCTGAAGGTGATCTCGGGAGCCACGACCCGCCAGGTCCGATGCAGGCCGAGGCCGCCTCTGTGCTCTCCGGGCCCGCCGGAGTCGTCGACGAGACCGTGTTCGAGCGTCAGCAGCGGGTAGCGATGCTCGAAGACCTCGATCGGCGTGTTGCGGCAGTTCGAGTGGCGTGTGATCTCGCCGTCGTTGCCGTCCTTCGAGCCGGACGCGCCGGTGCCCATCCCGTCGAGGTGATAGTTCGTGTAGAAGGCGCCTGTTCGCGGATGGACTCCGCCGAAGAGCAGGTTGCTGCTGGTCGCGCCGGTCCCTGCTGCGACGCGGTCGGGTACGGCCTGGGCGAGTGCCCGCAGCAGCAGGTCGATCAGTTTCGGCTGCAGGTCGGTATTGCCCCCGACCGAGGGCCCCGGGTGCTGGACGTTGACGACGGTGCCGGCGGGTGCGATGACGCGGGCGGGCCGGTAGCAGCCCGAGTTGCGCGGAATCAGCGACTGCGGGTCGGTGACGCAGAAGAGGGCGTTGTAGACCGCCGAGGCGGCGACGACGAACGTGCAGTTCATCGGACCGCGGACCTGCGGGTCGCTGCCCGTGTAGTCGGCGATCAACTCGTCACCGTTCACCGTCAGCGTGACGGACACCTTGAACGGCTGGTCGCTCACGCCGTCGTCCTCGACGAGCGTTTCCGCGCCGTACTCGCCGTCCGGCAACGCCTCGATCTCGGCCCGCATCCGCCGTTCCGAGTAGTCGACGAGAGCGTCCGCGCCCGCAACGACGGTCTCGAGGGAGTAGCGGGAAACCAGGTCGAGCAACCGCTCCTCGCCGACGTTCAGGGAGCCGATCATCGCGTGGAAGTCGCCCCAGGTCGCGCGCGGCGTGCGGTGGTTCGCGAGGATGATCCGCCAGACCTGCTCGTTGTAGGCGCCGCGCTCGATCAACTTGACGGGCGGAAGCCGCAGGCCTTCCTGGTAGACGTCCGTCGCGTCCGAGGCGAAGCTGCCGACGGCCTTGCCGCCGACCTCGGAGATATGGCCGATGTTGCCGGCGAAGCCGATCAGCTCGGTGTCGACGTAGACCGGCTTCATCATCATGTGCTCCGGCAGGTGACAGTTCCCGCGGTAGGGATCGTTGTGGACGATCACGTCGCCGGGCTCGAAGAAGTCTTCGCCGAACTCCTCGAGCGTCCACTGGACGGTGTGCGGGATCGCACCCATCATCGACGGCGTGTAGTTCTTCTCGGCGATCAGCTGGCCGCGGCGGTCGAGCAGCACCGTGGTGAAATCGAGACCCTCGCTGAAGATCGTGGAATACGAGGTCTTCATCATCACGAGCGCCATCTCCGCGGCGATGTTCGCGAGCGCGTTGTGAAGGACGTTGAGGCCGACCGTGTCGAGGGTGAGCGGACGCATCAGCCGCCCTCTCCGATCGTCAGCACGAGCACGTCTGCTTCTCCCACGGTGACCTGATCTCCCGGGAAGACCACGGTCGTCGAGTCATCTTCCTGGATCACCATCGGGCCCGCGTACGACGTGCCGTCGGCGAGGGCCGAGCGGTGGACGATCGGGGTCTCCACGGGCCCGTCGGCGCCGAACCAGATCGGGCGCGTGCGCTCCTCGGGCTGCCTCCGCTCGCCTGAGCGCCAGCCGAGTCTCGGCTCGGGGCACGAAGCCGTGACGCGGAGATTGATCAGCTCGACGGGCTCTCCGGCCAGGGCGAATCCGTAGAGCCGCCGGTGCTCTTGCTCGAACCGCTCGAGGAGCTCCGCCCAGCTTGCGGCGTCCAGGTCTCCGTCAGGCAGCGGGATCTCGAGCTCGTAGTTCTGCCCGACGTATCGCATGTCCGCGGTGCGAACGACCCTGCCGGGCTCGGCATCGACGGTCTGCCGTAGCTCGTCCTCCACACCCTGGCGCAGCCTGCGGTCGGCGTCTGCGAGGAGCGGCAGATCGAGCTCGTCCGAGCGGGCGTAGACCGTGCGTGCGCGATCCACACGCGCGTCCGTGATCGCGCTGCCGAAGGCCGAGCAGAGCCCCGGATGGGGCGGGATCAGGCAGGTCCCGATCCCGAGTCGCTCGGCCACGGCGCGGGCGTGCACCGCGCCGGCGCCGCCGAAGGCGATCAGGGCGAACTCGCGCGGGTCGAGCCCTCGTTCGACCGCGATCAGGCGGATCGCGTTGGCCATGTTCTCGTCGGCCGTCCGCACCGCCGCCAGAGCGGCCGCCTCGACCTCCATCCCGAGCGCGTCGGCGACGTCCCCGACGGCCTTCCGGGCAGCTTCCAGATCGAGCTTCATCGCTCCTCCGAGAAAGAAGTCTGGATCGAGCCGGCCAAGCACGAGATTGGCGTCGGTCAACGTCGGCTCGGACGCGCCGTGACCGTACGCCGCGGGACCGGGCTGCGCCCCGGCGCTCTGGGGGCCGACGTGAAGCAGGCCGCCCTTGTCGACCCAGATGATCGAGCCGCCCCCGGCGCCGATCGTCTGCACCGCCACACACGGGATCGTGACCGGGATCCCCCAGGAGACGTCGAACTCGTTCGCGTAGCGCTGCTCCCCGTCGAGGATCAAGCCCAGATCGCAGCTCGTACCCCCCATATCGAGAGTGAAGAGCGATGGATATCCGGCCGCCTCGGCGAAGTACTTGCCGCCGATCACGCCGCCCGCGAGCCCCGAGAGCAGGAGCTGCGCCGGCCGTCGCTGGGCTTCCTCGGCGCTCACGTAGCCGCCGTTCGAACCGAGCAGGTTCCAGCGCTCCAGCGAGAGCTGCTCCCGTGCGGCACGTCCGACTCGCTCCACGTAGGAAGCCACGCTCGGCTTGACGAACGCGTCGGCGATCGTCGTGCTCGCCCTTTCGTACTCCCGCCAGACCGGCGAGACCTCGTGCGAGACCGACACCTCGACACCGGGCAGCGCTTCCTGGACGAGCTCGCGGATCCGGCGTTCGTGCTCGGGCCTGAGATACGAGAACAGGAGGCAGACGGCGACAACGGTCGACCCCGGGTCTGCGTCCGCCAGCTTCTGGCGAAGGAGGCTCAGATCGTCCTCGTCGACCTCCGCGATCACGTCGCCGGAGTGGTCGATGCGGCCACCCACCCCGACGCAGTTGCGGCGGGCGACGAGCGGCTTCGGCTTCTGCCAGTTCAGGTCGTACAGCTGCTCCTTGTCGAGCCGGCCGATGAACGGCACGTCTTCGAAGCCGCGGTTTCCGATGTAGACGATCTCAGGGCCACGCCGTTCGATGACCGCGTTCGTGGCGATCGTCGTGCCCACGACGAGCCGGTCGGCGGTGCCGCCGTTCAGGAGCACCCTCAGTCCGTCGCCCACGGCGCGCGCCGGATCGTCGGGCGTCGACGGCACTTTCGCCGTGCGCAACGCGCCGTCGTCGTCGTCGATCAACACGAGGTCCGTGAACGTCCCTCCGGTGTCGATGCCGATGCGAACGCTCATCGCGCGACCGCCCGTCTCACCCGTAACGCTCGACCGGCGTTTGCGGATGGGTCGTAGACACCGTCCTCGACCACCGGCACGCCGTTCACGAAGACGTGGACGATCCCGCTCGGTGGCCTCGGCTCGAGGAGCGTCCCCTGGTCGCCGATCGTGGCAGGATCGAAGACCACCAGGTCCGCGGCTGCCTGTTCGCGTAGCACGCCTCGATCGGCCAGCTGGGTGCGCCGGGCGGGGAGTGACGTGATCCGGCGAACGGCTTCCTCGAGCGTGATCAGCTCGAGCTCCCGCGAGAAGTGCCCGAGGAAGCGGGCCATCGTCCCGTGGAAGAGGGGCAGCGGCAGCGAGATGCCCCCGGGGCCCGCGACCGGAACGGTGTCCGTCTCCGGGATCGCGTCGGGGCGAGCGATCAGCCGCCGAAGCGGTTCGTCGTTTTCGAGGTCGCCGCCGTAGCCGACGTTGACGATCCGCGCCGAGCCGCCGGTGGCGGCGATCAGGTCGAAGTACAGCCCCTCGGGGTCCTGATTGCGTCGCGCGGCGATCTCCGCGATCGTGTCGCCCGCCCGGTCGGTCAGCCCCTCGATCTGGTCTGCCACGACGAGCGCATCCCATCCCATCTCGAGAGGGATGTTGCGCGTGACCCGCCCCTCGATCCAGGGCGGCCAGGTCGGCCTGGCGGCGTCGAGGAGCTCGTGCAGGTGACGCCGCCCGCCGTTGACATCGCGTGCCAGGGCGAGCACCGCATCGAGACCGAGGTCCTGGAGGGTGTGCGGAAGCGCCTCGAACGCCGTCAGCGTCCAGGACACGTAGCCGATCATGTCGAACGCGACGTCCGTGTCCGCGGTCCGGGCTGCGTCGACCCGCTCGAAGAGACGATCGAGACCGTCCCAGTTGGCCCGGCCCATCGGATTCACGTGCGAGATCTGAAGCCTGCAGCGGGTTCCCGCGGCGAGCGCGAGCGCCTCGTCCATCGCCGGGTCGTAGAGCTCCGAGATGCCCCGGGTGTGGACCGCCACGAGCGCGTCGTGCGCCGCGGCCACGCGTGCGAGCTCTGCCACCTCAGACGGCGGGGCGTAGCGACCGGGGAAGTACTCGAGGCCGACCGAGAGCCCGACCGCCCCGTCGGCGAGGCCCTGCTCGAGCAACGCCTTCATCTCGGCCAGCTCCTCGGAGGTCGCAGCGCGCGTCTCGCCGCCGAGCACGGTCGCCCGCAGCGTGCTCGCCCCGACGAACACCGCGAGGTTCAGCGGCAGTCCGCGCTCATCGAGCACGCGGAGATAGTCGTCGAGGCTCTCCCAGTCCCAGTCGATGTCGCCGGTGACGAGGCCGACGAGGAGCATCCGCTCGATCGCGCCGCGGCGCGACTTGCTGCCGAGCGGCGCAGGTGAGATCCCGCAGTTACCGGTAATGCTGGTCGTGATCCCCTGCAGGAGGCTCGCCGAGAGCAGCACGTTTGCGTCGGGCAACGGAGCGATCCAGTCCAGATGCGAGTGGATGTCGATGAAGCCCGGTGCGACCACGAGCCCGGTGGCATCGAGAACCCGGCCCCGGCGCTCGTGCCCGTGAACGCTGAGGATCCGGTCGTCCTCGACGCAGACGTTGCCGCGGTACGCAGCGGCTCCGCTTCCGTCCACCACCGTGGCGTTCTCGAGCGTGTATGCGGTCACGCCGGCCCCGCATCGGTGAGGGATCGAGCCGCAAGCCCGTCGAGTGAAGGGGCGACCGTGTGGCCGAGCTCAGCCGACAACGCCGACGCTGCCAGCTGAACCGCGGCGCCGATCTCCCGGAGCCGGCGGGCGGGGATTCGGTCCTTCGGGCCGGCGACGCTGAGTGCGTACGCCGGGATCCCGTGCCGGTCGAACACGGCCGCGCCGGCGCAGCGGAGGTTCTCGAGCGTCTCCTCGTCGTCGACCGCGTACCCGAGCTCCCGCACGGCTGCGAGCTGCTCGAAGAGGACGTCGGCGCTGGTGATCGTCGACTGCGTCAGGGGGAGAAGCCCGGTGCTCGAGACGAGGCGTTCTGCCTCGGAAGCCGGCATCTGGGCCAGGATCGCCTTGCCGAGGGACGAGGCATGCCACCGATCCCGCTCGCCGACCATCGCCCCTTTCTTGATCGACTGCCGGCTCTCGATCACCTCGATCACGATCAACTCGTCGCCGTGGTGCATCGCGAGGTTGACGGTCTCCTCGAACTGCGAGAGCAGCGCCTCCATGTAGGGCCGGGCGAGCTGCCTCGGATCGCGCCCGAGCAAGGCCCGCTGGCCGAGCTCGAACAGGCGGATGCCCAGGCGGTAGCGCCCGCTCTCGGGCACCCGTTCGACGAGACCGTGGTTGCAGAGGCTCGTCAGATAGCGAAGTGCCGTCGCGTCGTTGAGAGAAGCGCTGCGAGCGACCTCGGCCAGGGAGAGCGGCCCGTCCCCGCTGAAGGCTTCGAGCACGCGGACCGTGCGGTCGATCGCCTCGTGCGAGTAGCCGGCGGCGTTCCGAGCCGGGTCGCTCACACGCCCGCTCCGACGCCGACGTCGAGGTCGATCGGCGCGGCGATGAGCAGCTCACACCCGTCCTCGTCGATCAGGTAGAGGTTCTCGACCCGGCAGCCGCCCCATCCGTCTCGGTAGAGGGCAGGCTCGAGCGCCACCAGGTCGCCGGCGCCGAGCACTCCCGACCGGTCCTCGCCGATGAAGGGCGGCTCGTGCAGCGTCAGGCCGACTCCGTGGCCGAGCAGCGGCGGAAACCAGGTCGATCCAGGAGCCGCCGCGTGACGGGGAACCGCACCCGCCTGCGCATATCCGGCGCTCGCGAGCCGCCAGAGCTCCTTGACCGAGACGCCGGCGCGCAGGCCGGCAGCCAGCGTTTCGAGAATCTCGACGCAGACAGCGTGGAGACGCCGCAGCTCGTCGGAGGGCTCGACCGCGATCGTCCTCGCGGAATCCGCATGGACGGCGGTGCCGGGATCGCGCGGATAGAGGTCGATCACGATCGGAGCGCCGCGTGCGATCGCTCCTTCGCCCAGCGAGTCGGGGTCGGCCGCCTGAGGGCCGTGGCTCACGGTCAGCTCGTCCGCGTCCACCTCTGTCCGCTCGAATGCGCCGCGAACCTCCTCGCGGACACGGTCGCTCGTCAGGGGGCGGCCGTCGAGCCACAGCGAGCCGCCGCGGAGCTCGGCACGCGCCACGGTCGCCCGCGCGGCGGCCAGTCCCGCGTCGGCGCCGCGCGAGGCGCGCCGGGCACCGACGCTCCGCTCGAGAGCCGAGAGACTCACAGCTCCCGCACGAACCGGGGAGCAGGCATCCCGCTGGTCAGGTGCGCCATCGGGCGAAGACTTCCATCTCTTTCAGCGAATGTCAAGCCTTCTCAGCTACTGAAGGATCCCGAGGGGCCGGTACGGCCGCGCGAGCCCGGCTCAGGCGAGAGCCTGTGCGCCTGTCAGGCCGTGACGATGACGGCGACGAGCTCGTCGAGCCGGCGGCGCTCGTCATCTGTCAGCTGCCGAAGCGGGGCGCGCACGCTGCCGCCGATCGCGACTCCACGCTTCGCCAGCACGTACTTGAGCGCGGCATGGCGTGGGAAGCGCTCGATCTCGACGCGAAGGTCGCCGACCACTTTCGTCTCTGCCGGCTCGCCGGTGCGTACAGCCGCGGCGACGAGCTCCGGGAACGCGGTCGCGAGCGCGGAAACGGCGCCGATCGCACCTGCCGCGACACCCTGGGAGATCAGGGACTCCGGGCCGACGAAGATGTCCAGACCGTCGATGACGTAGGGAGCGAAGCTCTCCCACGGAGCGTCCGACACCTTCATGCCCACGAAGTTGGGTGCGCGCTCGCGCAGCCGGTGAAGGACATCGACCGGCACCGCATACCCGCTCGCCGCCTTCAGCTCGTAGACGTAGAACGGCACCGGCGCACAGGCACGCGCAGCCGCCTCGAAATGCGCGAGCAGCTCGGCTTCGTCCAGCCGAAAATACGGCGGACCGATGACGGCGACGCCGTCGGCACCCGCACCGGCGGCATGTTCGGCGAGCGCCACGGTGTCCGCCGTCGACTGCGCGCCGCAATGGGCGAACACGATCTGCCTCCCGCCGCTCGCCTCGACGAAGAGCTCGGTGGCTCGCTTCCGCTCCGGGACGGTCAGGAGCATTCCTTCGCCCGTCGTCCCCGCGACGAGGATGCCGTCGAGGCCCGCGCTGACGAAGAAGTCCGTCAGCGGCTGGAAGACCTCTTCGTCGAGCCCGCCGCCGTCGCTCGTCAAGGGCGTGGCCGCTGCTGCGAGGGCTTTACGGTTCACGGCGCGATCCTACCGTTTCTTCATCGACTTCTCATCACGAGCACGGCCACAGTCGAACGAAGCGTTATTCATCGCCCGCGGTAGCATGGCCGGCGTTGCGCACTCGCCCCCATGAAAGCCGTCCGCCCGGGAGATGAGAGTTCGCCCCCGGACGAAGTCGAGCCCGTTGGCCGACGTCCCGTTCTGGTCGCGCGCGTTCCTCGACGAGGTCGAGCAGACGCCGGTCGGACCGTCGCCGACACTCTGGTCGCTCGGCGGCCCGGGCTTCGTCTATCGCAGTGCCACGACGACGATCTGGATCGACCCGTACCTCGGCGGCACCCCTGACCACTTCGCCCCCGGGACCTACCGCACCTGTGCGGTACCGGTCGATCCCGAGGCGATCAGACGTGCAGACATCGTGATCTCGACGCACGATCACATCGATCACTGCCATCGAGAGACGGTCCTGCCGATCCTCGCCAACACCGATGCGCGCTGCGTCGCGCCGGCGACCTCGGCCAAGCTGATGCGCGAATGGGGCGTTCCGGAGTCCCGGCTGCACGAGGTTTCGCCCGGAGACGAGCTCGACGCCGGCGACGTCCGCATCTCCGTCTACGGCGCTCGCGATCCCGGAGAGCCGGGCGCGGTCACCTTCATGCTCGAGGCCGGGGGCACGACGCTCTTCGTCTCGGGGGACACTGCCGGCTGCGCCGCACTCCGTGAGCTCGGCGCGACTCGCCCGCCCGACTACGCGCTGCTGGCTTTCGGGCGAACCTGGTACATGGACGAGGCGGAGCTGATCGAAGCCGCACGGGATCTCAACCCCGGCACGTTGATCCCGTTCCACTGGGACTTCTGGCGCAAGCACACGGGCGATCTCGTCCGCCTGTTCGAGATCTATCACCGGGAGCAGCCGCCGTTCGAGCTGAAGCTCATGCTGATCGGCGAGTCCGTCGCGATCGCTCCGAGGTGAGCTTCAGAAGCTTCAGGCCGGGCGATCGCGACGCTGTGCTTCGTACTCCCTGAGCACGTCGTCGCTCGGGGGATAGACGCCTCGAATGCCGGCTCCTGCCGCGACCTTTTCCGTGAGAAACGCCTCGAGCTCCTCCTGCGCGAGCGACGCATGCGCGATCGCCTCGGCGTGGGCGTTCGGGATCACGGCGACGCCGTCGGCATCCCCGACCAGCACGTCGCCCGGCATGACCAGGACGCCCGCGCAGCCGATGGGCACGTTCATGTCGACAGGATGGTGCGCGACCGCCGAGGTCGTCGCGTGCGCTGCCCGGTAGTAGGTCGGCAGCTTCAGCCGGGCGATCCCTGCCGTGTCGCGCAATGCGCCGTCGGTGACGAGCCCTGCCGCCCCACGCTCGCGGATCCTTGTCGCGATGATGTGGCCGAAGGACGCAGCGCTGACATCGCTCCTTGCGTCGATCACGAGAACGTCCTCGGGGCCGACCGCCTCGACGGCGAGTCGCTGCACGTTTCGGTCGTTGTCGTAGTGCGCGTCGACAGCGACGTCTTCACGCGCGGGGACGTACCGGAGCGTGAAGGCGTACCCGACCATGCGCTGATCCGGCGAGAGGGGGACGATGCCGGCCATGAATGTCCGTCTGAACCCGAGTCGCAGGAGCTGAGTCGTGATCGTCGCCGTCGAGACCTGCGTCAGCTTCCGCCTGGCGTCGTCGGTCAGTACGTGCCGCTCGGTGTGCCCCATCCCTAGCTCCGGTTAGCGGTCAGACGGTGTCTGCCGGCTCCGTGGAGGTCTCACGGGCGTGGGCCGCGACGGAGGCCTGGAGCTCCTCCTTCGACTGCGGGTAATGGCAGGCCGCACGGTGGCCCGGGCCGACCGGATCGAGACCCGGCTCGACCTCGCGGCAGAGCTCGTTGAAGCCGAGCGGACAGCGCCCCCGATAGCGGCAGCCCTCGGTGCTTCCCTCCGCGACCGTCTCCTCGCGCACGATCGCGAGCTCACGGCCGAGCTCGGCGGAGGTCTCCAGCGAGGGGATGGACGCGAGCAGCGCGTGAGTGCACGGATGCCGCGGACTGGAGAAGAGCTGTTCGCGCGAGCCGAGCTCGACGATGCGACCGTGGTACATGACGCCGATCGAGTTCGACATATAGCGAACGACGGCGAGGTCGTGGCTGACAAAGAGGTAGGTGAGGCCGAGCCGCTCCTGCAGGTCACGCAGGAGGTTCAGGATCTGCGCCTGGATCGAGACGTCGACGGCCGACACCGCCTCGTCGAGCACGACGAAGTCGGGGCCGAGCGCGAGGGCGCGCGCGATCGAGACGCGCTGGCACTGCCCACCCGACAGCTGACGCGGATACGCGGTCGCGTGGCTCGCGCGCAAGCCCACGAGATCGAGCAGCTCGCGCACCCGCTCGCGCCGTTCGGACGACCCGAGCTCGGGCTGGTGCATGCGGATCGGGAATGCGATCGTCTGCTCGACGGTTCGACGCCGGTTCAACGACGCGAAGGGATCCTGGAAGACCATCTGCATCCGCGGACGCAGCCGGCGAAGCGCCCGCGACGAGAGCGAGTACACGTCGTCGCCGTCGAAGAGCACACGTCCCGAGGTCGGCTGGTCGAGCCGCATCAGCAGTCGCGCCGTGGTGGATTTGCCGGATCCGGACTCGCCAACGAGGCCGAATGTCTCGCCGCGGCGGATCGAGAACGAGACGTCGTCGACCGCGCGGACGGCCTGGCTGTCCTTCCGGCCCCCGAAGTGCCGGACGAGATGATCGACGACGACGAGCGCGTCGGTGTCCGCCCCCTCCGGAGCCGACTGCTGCGTCGCTACCTCGGAACTGCTCATACGGCCGCCGCCACGCGCTGCTCGGCAAGGTGACACTCGGCCATGCGTCCGTCGCCGAGGTCGTGGGGGGCCGACTCTTCTCGCTCGCATTTCTCGAACGCATACGGGCAGCGAGGGTGGAACGGGCAGCCGGACGGCAGCATCGCCGGCATCGGGGGCTGGCCGGGAACGGCGACGATCGGCTCGTTGACGTCCTGGTCGAGGCGGCAGATCGCATTCAGGAGCGCCTCCGAGTACGGGTGGACCGGCTGTTCGAACAGCTCGCGCGGGTGGCTTCGCTCGACCACCCGGCCGGCGTACATCACCTGGACGTCGTCGCTGAAGGTGGAGGCGAGCCCGAGGTCGTGGGTGATGAGGATCACAGCCATGTTGCGCTCCTCGACGAGCCTCGACAGCAGGTCCATGATCCGCGCCTGCGTCGTCACGTCGAGTGCGGTCGTCGGCTCGTCGGCGATCAACACATCCGGTCCGGCCGAGATCGCCATCGCGATCATCACCCGCTGGCGCATGCCTCCCGAGAACTGGTGCGGGTAGGCACCGAAGCGGCGTGCCGGCTGCGGCAGGCCGACCTGCCCGAGCAGCTCGATTGCCCGTTCGCGGGCGACACCCTTCGAGACGTCCTCGTGCGTGCAGATCGCCTCGACGATCTGGTCGCCGACCGTGTGCACCGGATTGAGCGACGACATCGGATCCTGGTACACGAGCGCGATCTTCCCGCCGCGCACGCGCGACATCTCGCGCTCCGACAGCTTCGTCAGGTCCCGGCCCTCGAGCAATACCTGACCGCCGGCGATCCGGCCCGGATGGGGCAGCAGGCCCATCAGCGAGAGCGCGGTGAGCGACTTCCCGGAGCCCGACTCGCCGACGAGCCCGAGACGCTGGCGCGACGAGACCGTGAACGACACGCCGCGCACCGGCGTGACCGGGGTGCCGCTTCCCGGGAACTCGACCGAGAGGTCGCGAACATCGAGGATCACGCCGGGGTCGGGCGCCACAGGGTCGGTTGTTGCGGGGCTGGAAGTCATGTGTCCGTTCGCTTCGCCGCTCATCTGCGTGCGGGGTCGAGGGCTTCCTGCATCGCGTCGCCGAGCGTGTTCAGGGCGAGGACGGCGACGATGATGATGATCCCGGGGAAGAGCGGATAGGTGTTCGAACGGTAGAGGTTCTGGTACCCCGTCTGGAGCAGCGTTCCCCAGGTCGCCGCCGGCGGCTGAACGCCGAGCCCGACGAAGCTGAGGCTCGCCTCGACGAAGATCGCGTCCGCCGCGACGATCGAACCGCGCGCGAGCAGAATCGGCGCCGTGTTCGGGAGTACCTCTTCGACCATCACGCGCCACGTGGGCGCACCCACCGAGATCGCAGCGATGTAGTAGTCGGACTCGAGCTCCGAAAGGGTCGCCGAGCGCATCAAGCGCGCCGTCGCGGGAGCGAAGAGGACGCCGAGGATGAGGATGAGACTGGTGGTCGACGTCCCGAACGCCGCAACGAAGACGAGGCCGAGCAGCAGCACCGGCATTGCGAGCGTCAGGTCGGCGGTTCGCATCAGGATCTCGTCGATCCAGCCGCCTCGAAACGCGGCCAGGAACCCCCAGGCTCCGCCGAGGGTCATCGAGATCACGGTCGCCAGCAAGGCGATCAAGAGCGTCGTCCGTCCTGCGTACATGAGGCGGGTCACCATGTCGCGGCCGAGCTCATCGGTGCCGAACAGATGCGCCCACGAGGGCGCGCCGAAGAGGTTCGTGTAGTCGAACTGGTTCGGGGAGTAGGGCGCGACGAGCGGCGCTGCGACCGCGCCGAAAACGAGCACGAGAATCACGAATGCCGAGATCGACACAGACGGACGGCGAAGCATCTTGAGCACGACGCGTCCGCGGCGCCGGGGCGGAGCGACATCGGGAACGGAATACGCTGCCGTGGTCAGGTCACACCTGCCGCTGCTGCACGCGCAGGCGCGGATCGATCACGCCGTAGAGGAGATCGGTGATCAGGCTCGTCAGGATGAACGTGGCGGCCGCGAGCAGGACGAGCGCCTGCAGCACCTGGTAATCGCGCTGTTCGACAGCGTTGATCATGAGTGAGCCGAGCCCGCGACGCGCAAAGACGTATTCGACGATGACCGAGCCGCCGATCAGGCCGCCGATGATCACGCCCACCATCGTCAGCGAGGGGATCAATGCGTTCGGGAGCAGATGCCGGAGCACGATCTTGTGCCGGCGCAGGCCCTTCCCCTGGGCGGTACGCATATAGGAGGCCGACGAGACGTCGGCGAGCGAGGAGCGCAGGAGGCGGATGATCGGCGCCGCGATTGCAAGCGCCAGCGCGCAGGCCGGCAGGATCGTCGTCTTCAGGCTCTCGAGCGGATCGTCCTCGATCGAGACGTACCCCTGGATCGGAAGCACGTGCAGCTTCACGCCGAAGAGCAGGATCAGGAGGATCCCGCTGATGAACGACGGCGTCGACATCCCGATCGCGGTGAACCCGGAGAGGGCCCGGTCGTAGTGACGGTTGCGCCAGATCGCCCCGAGCACCGCCGCCGGGACCGCAATCAGGAGCCCCAGGACGAGCGCCATCATCGCAAGCTCGATCGTTGCCGGAGCTCGCTCCGCGAGAAGCGTCGTCACCGGGAACCCGCTGAAGTACGACTTCCCGAAGTTGCCGTGCAGGATCCCGACGATCCAGTGCCAGTACTGGTCAGGAACCGACTGGTCGAGACCCAGATTGTGCCGGATCGCCGCGATGGCCTTGGGGTCGGCGCCCTCAGGCGTGCCGCCCAGTGCCACGATCGTAGGGTCTCCCGGAATCGTCCGGAGCACCACGAAGATGAGCACCGAGCTGAGCACGAGCAACCCGCTGCTCGTGGCCACACGCCTGAGGACGTAACCTCTCATGACCTCCAGGGACGTTCGTCAGTTCCTCTTGCCACCGATCCTCAGGACGCTATCTGCGCGTCCTCGAGATGGGTATTGCCGCGGGGATCGACCCAGGCCCCCGTGATGCTCTTCGACTGCGCGACGAGGTTCGACTGGCTCGCGATCACCATGAACGGGTCGACCTGGGTGAACATCGTCTGCAGCTGGTTGATGATCGCCTGGCGCTTTGTCGGGTCGGACTGTGCGCGCGCCGCGCTGATCAGGCTGTTGTACTGGTTGTACTGCTGGAGCTGAGTTCCCGTGGTGTTGTTCCAGTTGCACTCGCACTTCCCGGCCAGGGCGAACTGGAGGCCCAGGATCGGGTTCGGCTGCAGCGAGAGGAAGTCGGCGATGATCGTGTTGGGGTACTGCTTGCCGACCGGAAGGAAGCTCGCCTGGTAGGACGCCGGATCCTTCTGGACGATGTTGAGGTTGAATCCGATCTTCTGGAGATCCTGCTGCAGGATCTCTCCCATCGTGATCCATTCCGGGCGCTTGCCGGACTGCGCCAGGAAGGTGAAGGTCGTGCCCTGCGCCACCCCGGCCTGCGCGAAGAGCTGCTGCGCCTTCTGCAGGTTGAAGGCCTGCGCAGGAAGCGCCTTGTCGTATGCCGTGCTGCTCGTGCTCAGGATCGAGTTCGCATTCGCGGTGTTCCCGACGCCGTCCAGTGCGGCGGTGACCATCGCCTTACGGTCGATCGCATAGGAGAGCGCCTCACGAGCGAGGGGATTGTTGAAGGGCGCGGACGACATGTCCGTGAGCATCACGTGAATGCTCGAGACCGACCTCGGCGCGATGAACTTCGCGGTCGGGATCGCCTGGATCTGATTGATGTCCGTCGTCGGGACCTGCCAGATCATGTTCAGGGTGCCGTTCGTGAAGGCCGTCACCATCGAGGTCGGGTCGGGCTCGCCGATGATGTTGATCTTCGCGACGCACGGCTTGGGACCGAAGTAGTACGGATTCGGAACCAGGCTCAGGAGGCTGTTCGGGACGTACGAGGCGACCTTGTACGGCCCCGCGCCGACTCCGCTCGTGGCGAGAGCCGTCGGGTTCGACATATCGACCATGTACGCCTGGAAGATCTGGTCCGGGAAGATCGAGCTCGACGAGCCGAGCTTGAACCGAACCTCGTACTTCCCGAGCGCACGGACGGAACGGATGTCGTTGATGAACGTCTTCGAGATCGACGCGACGGTCGGGCTCAGGTCGTGCAGGTAGACCTGGACGACATCGGCCGAGGTGAGCGGCCGGCCGGTGCTGTAGCGGACGTTCCGCTTGATCCAGAACCACCAGGTCTTCTGGTCGGCCGACGACTTCCACTTGGTCGCGATGTCGGGCCGCATCGAGCCGTCCGGCTGAATCTGGACGAGGCCCGGGTAGACCAGCGGGAACATCACGGACTGCGGCGCGTTCGAGTTCGTCGAAGCATCGAGGTTGTTGACTCCCTGGCCTGCGATGCCATAGTTGATCGTTCCGGTCGACTTCTTGCACGTCGGCGCCTGCACCTCGGTCGCTGGGATCGCTCCCACCGTCGGCTGCGCCGGCGTACCGGCAGCTTTGGCGGTTCCCCGCGCCGTCGCGGCCGTCCCGGCAATTGTGACGCCCGAGGCCACGGCCACGACTGCAAGCGCCGCCATGCTGAAGCGACGCTTGACACTACCCATATGACTAGTCGTCCTCATTCCTTGCCCTCCTGTAGGTGTCCTTAGCCTGGCTCCGGAAATCCGGAAAGAGCGGACGGCGCGAGTAGCTCGAGTCCGCGCGCCTCGATTGATGCAGTAGGTGGCCAGTGTCGTAGCGGCTTCGGCGCGACCGGGGTTGGCTCGGAAAGGCACGACGGCGCCGGCAACGCCCGCAAGCTCGACACGACATCCTTCTGGCTGGTCACTTTCGCAGTTCTCCAATACGTCATCGTTCGAAGGAAATAATCATCGCTCGAGGGGTCGAAGACGAGCGTATTCTTATCGACTGCTCCTCTGGCAGTCAAGCGGCCACCCGCCGGCAACCGCTCGTCTCGGCTCTGAGCCTCGGTTTCTTCCCCAAAACAGCGCATCCAGGTATGTGACGACAGAGCGTGACATTCGTTTGAACGACGTGGGACAACGATGTGACAAACCGATGACCGAGCTTGCGCCGAGAAATGGTCGAAGACGACCGAACGCGATCGAAGGTATGATTGTTTGCTATTCATGAAGCCCGAATCCACGATAGGAACAAGACAGTTCGCTATGGGGACGCGGCAACTCCAGACCTACTGCGAGGTGATCGAGCAGCGCTCGTTCTCGCGAGCGGCCGCCAGACTGGGAATCACGCAGCCGGCAGTGACGCTTCGCGTGCGGGCATTGGAGCGGCGGCTTGGTGCGAAGCTCATCGACCGTTCGGGGCGCCGCGTCGAGCCGACGGATGCCGGGCGCAGGGTCTACCGTGGAGCCCAGCGGCTGCTGGAGCTCGAAGAGGAGATCGTCAACGATCTCGCAAAGCAGGCCGCCGGCGATCTCGCCGGGAGCTTCGATATCGGGGCCTCGAGCGGCCCGGGCGGAGTCGTGGTGCCGGAGCTCCTGTGCGGCTTCGCCGAGCTGCACCCCGGGTTGAGGATCGCGCTGAGCGTCTTCGACACCCAGACGGTGATCGAGCGCGTTGCCGGCCGGACGCTCGAGCTGGGGATCGTGGGTGCCGCGCCCCGGCACCGCGCAGTCGAGTACGAGCCGTTCTTCCGCGACCCCGTCGTCCTCGCCTGCCCGCCGGGACACCGGTTCGGCGGCCGCGTGATCACCCTCGACGAGCTACGCGAGGAGAAGCTGATCCTGATGCAGGACGGCGCGGGTATCCGCCAGATGATCGAGGACGGACTTCGCGATCTCGGTATCCGTCTGCGAGACCTCAATGTCGGGCTCGAGCTTGGTCTCCAGGAGTCCGTCACGACGGCGGTGCGAAGCGGCAACGGCGTCAGCTTCATCTCGCGCTCCTCGGTCGAGCGGGAGCTCGCCGCCGGGACGCTGACCGAGGCACAGGTCGCCGAGCTCGAGCTCGAACGCGAGATCTTCCTGATCAGCGCGAGCGGCCGGTCGGAAAGCGCCGCGTCGCGTGCGTTCGTCGACTATGCGCGGGAGATGCTTGCTGCGTCATCGGGTCAGGCCGATGCCCTCGGTCTTTCCCTCGCGGCGCCCGCGGGCGAGCTCGCGGAGACTGCCGCGGCGCAACCCGCGCTGCAGTAGGTAGGGCCTGTAGAGCAATAACTGTGCGGCCGGTGCGGCCACTCGGCGGCGCCTGGCATCCACGGACCAACCACCCCAGCCGTCACGTCTTGCTGGACAGGCCCTCACGCCCGGATCTCGGGTAGCACCTGGCCGCCGTCGACGACGAGCGTCTGCCCGGTGACATAGCCCGACTCCTCGGAGGCGAAGAAGCGAACGGCCCATCCGATCTCTTCGGGTGTCGCCATCCGTCCGAGCGGAATCGACGCCGTGAGCCTCGCCCGCATTTCCGGATCGGCGGCCGTCAACCCGGGCGTTGCGACGTTTCCGGGAAGGACCGCGTTGACCGTTATCCCCTCGCCGACGAGCTCGAGGGCAGCACTGCGCATGAGGCCGAGCATCGCAGCCTTCGATGCGGCGTAGTGCGCCTGCCGCGCGGTCGCGACAACCGGGCCGGTGATCGAGGAGGTGAAGACGATCCGTCCGTACCGCTCGCCGCGCATCGCCGGAAGGCACGCCTGCAGCGCATGGAGCGCGCCCTTGACGTTGATGTCCATGATCCGATCCCACACCACGTCGTCGAGCGTGGCCAGATCGTCCCAGCGATACACCCCCGCGTTGGCGGCGAGGATGTCGATCCTCCCGAAGCGGTCGACCGCCGCGGCGGCCATCGCCTCGACCGCGACTCGGTCGGTGACATCTACCTCGACGGCGAATGCCGCGCCGCCTTCCTTGCCGATTGCCGCCGCGGCCGCCTCCGCGGCAGAGCCGTCGATGTCGGCGACGACGATCTGTGCGTTCTCGGCGGCAAGCACGTTCGCGATGCCGCGACCGATTCCGGCGGCACCGCCGGTGACGACGGCGACGCGGCCACGCAGGTCCTTCATCGTCGGGCTCGCTCTCTATCGGGCGCAGGCATGGAGCTCCTTCAGGTCGTCTTGGGCTGGTTCCGGAGGTCGAGGTCGCGCCTCCAATGCATATGTTCGTTTATACATACAGTCGAGTCCGAGCACAGCTCCTGATAGTTTGCAGCCCAGCCGCGGCCCGGGATCGCACCAGGGCCCGGCGGCGACAACGTCCAACACAACACCGAGGGAGACACGCGTGGCGCATGCGACCGATTCACCGAACACGCCCCCGAAGTCGGGCCCCTACTCGCACGCCGTCCGCACGGGCAACGTCGTCTTCCTGTCCGGTCAGGGACCGGTCGACCCGGCCTCGGGCACGATCGCGGAGCCGTTCGACGAGCAGGTCCGCCAGACGCTGCGCAACCTCTCGGCCGCGGCCGAGTCGGCCGGGGGCTCGCTCGCAAACGCGGTGCGCGTCGGCGTCTTCCTGCGCGACCTGGCGAACTTCCCGGCGATGAACGAGGTCTACCGGGAGTTCTTCAGCGAGCCCTATCCGGCGCGTACGACGATCCAGTCGGAGCTTCGCATCGAGGTCGAGATCGACGCGGTGCTGGAGCTACCGGCCTGATCCGCGACGGGCGCGCCCCGCGGTCAGAGCGCCGCTAGAGCCGCTGTCAGCCGCTCGTCGGCGTCGCTGAGCCGCTTCTCGGCTTGCTCGAGAGCCGCCCGATCGCGCTCGAGCAGCCCTGCGGAGGCCTCGAGCATCGAGGCAACCGCCTCCGGCGACGCGCTCCCCTCGACCGAGCGAGTGCGGACGAAGGCCACCGGGTCGAGCGAACGAGCGAGGCTCTCCGGCGAGAGCCCGAGTGGCCGCCCGATCACGGTCGTCGCAGCGCCGTCGATCACGGCACCGCTGAGATGGCCGTCGCCGTCCTCCTCGAGTGTCCGCTGGATCGCAAGAGCGACGATCCGGTGTGAGGTTCGGTACGAGAGCCCCGCCTCGTCGCAGATCGCCTCGGCGAGAGCGGAGACGGCGGAGAAGCCGCTCTGCGCCAGCTCGAGCATGCGAGTGCGGTCGAACTGCATCGTCGCGCAGACCCCGTCGAAGAGCTGGACGGCGCGGGACGCCGAGTCGAAGGCATCTGTGAGCACCGGCTCGACGTCCATGCAGATGTCCTCGACGTCCTGGAAGAAGGTGTTGTGCGCGATTCCGAGCACCGTCGAGAGTGCACCGGCAACGATCGCAGCCCGCGCACGCACGTATTCGAACACGAGCGAGTTGCGCTTCTGCGGCATCAGGCTGGAGATCGAGGCGAAGCCGGCATCGACCTGGGCCATGCCGTACTCGATCGTGCACCACTGGTGGAAGTCCTGCGAGACGCGGCCGAGCACCGAGAGCGCGTTGGCCGCCGCCGCGAGCGCCTCGACCTTCTGATCCGCGGACGCCACCGCGTCGTAGGTGTTCTCGACGATCCCGTCGAAGCCGAGAAGCTCCGCGGCCCGCCCCCGGTCCAGCGGAAACCCGACTCCCGCAAGCGCCCCGCAACCGAGCGTGCAGAGATTCACCCGGGCGTACGCCGTCAGCAGTCTCTCGGTGTCCCGTTCGAGATGGGAGATGAGGGCCGAGAGGTAGTGGGCGAGCGTCGTCGGCTGCCCGTGCTGACAGTGCGTATAGCCGGGTAGCACGGTTTCGAGCTCCTGGCCCGCGAGCCCGATGAGCGTCGCACGGAGATCGACGAGCCGTCCCGCAAGGCCGAGAATGTCGGCACGAAGGGTCATGCGCGTCAGCGGCTCTGGCCGTGTGCGGCCGAGGTCGAGCTGGCCCGCAATCTGCTCGCCGACCTGCTCGACGAGGAACCGCTCGATGTGGAGGTAGAAGTACTCGAAGGCCGGTTCGTAGGGCTCCGCGGCCTCCGGGCCCACCTGGGCCAGCGCGTCGAGTGCGCCCCGTAGCGCCCGTGCATCGTCGGCGTCGATCATCCCGGCCTCATGGAGGCAGACGGCCCAGGCCCGGTGCGTCGCCACGAGCGGCCCGAACCAGTGCTCCTTCTTGAACTCGAAGAAGCTCCTGAGGATGGTCTCGTGGAAGAGCGGGGCCGGCGGTGCGCCCATGCGCTCCCGCACGTCCGTAAAGGCCGGGTGGGCGCTCACGCGCTCAGGGTCTGTGTCGCGAGCGGCTCACAGGTCGGCCAGATTGCGAGGCCACCCGGGAGCTCGTATGAGAGAACGCGACTCACAAGCGCAACCTAACATAACCGTACGCACGATTTCGTCGAGGCCGGGCGCTCGCGGTGCTCCCCGGCAGCAGCGCCTGGGTAGTGCGGCTGCCGGGGACGGCGAGCTCCGAGGAGGACGTTCCGAGAAGCCCCACTAGGCGCGCGCGAATCCCGTGTCGAACCGCGGGTCGGGGCCGGGAACGGAGCCGTCGGGCGTCTGGGTGATCCCGCACGCCGGCCCGAAGCCTTCGAGGAGCTCGCCCGCACCGGGCTCGAGGCGGGCAAGGAGCTCAGGCTCGCATTCGAGCCCACCGTCGGTCGCCCGGACGGAGAGATGCGGTGCGGCGATCGCGTCCGCCATCGACGAGCCGTAGTGCACGGCATCGACGATCGCCGAGAAGATGATCGCCGGAATCCGCGGGCCGCCGACACCGCCGACCGCATGGCGGATCCCTTCCGGCCGCTCGACGATGACCGGCGACATGTTGGTGATGGCGAGCGGCCCTCCAGGTGCGGACGCGAAGAGGTCGACGCCTCCGTTCAGCACGATCCCCGTTCCGGTCGCCACGAGGCCTCCGCCAAACGACGGCCCGTGCGTGAAGGTCAGGGAAGCGAGGCCGCCGGCGTCATCCGCGGCGCAGAGGTGCGTCGTGTCGTTCGACTTCGAGCCGGCGGCGCGCGCAGCGGCGGTGCGTTCCTTCCAGGCCGCCCGAAGCGCTTCCGCCAGCTCGTCGACGTAGGCCTGCTCGCGATTCCCGCCGAGCCGGTCCGGGCGGAGGTGGCGCAGTGCGGCGAAGACGACGCCGGCGCCACTTGTCTGGAGCGAGGGTCCGTAGACGACCGCGTCCTCGAAGGTCGTCTTCTCCGGAGGCGCGAACGCCAGGGCGTCGTCGTCGATGAAGTCCTCGGGCTCGAGGAACCCGCCGTGCTGCTTCACCGTCGCACAGACGGCCTCGACGATCGGCCCGGTTCGGAGCGGCTCGGTGCCATGGGCCGCGATCGCCTCCAGCGTCACGGCGAGATCGGCCTGCACGAGGATCTCGCCGGCCCGGGGCGGCCGGCCGTCGGGGAAGTAGACCGACGCGAACTCGGGCTGAACGCCGTTCGGACTTTCCCAGTGCTCCAGGAGGTAGTGATCCAGGCGGTCGCCGATCGTGAAGCCGTCCCGCGAGAGCCGGATGGCCGGTTCGACGACCTCGGCGAGCGGGCGCCTTCCGAATCGCTTGTGCGCGGCGAGCAGGCCCGGGACGACCGCCATCGGTGCCACCGCAGCCCCGCCGCTCGACGGCGGGTCGACGTAGCCCGGCTCGCGCAGGGTGGGATTTTCCAGCCGCAGGGGCACCCAGGTGTTGAAGTCGAGCTGGACGACCGGCTCGCCCGGCGGCGCGTAGGTCAGGAATCCGCCGTAACCGCCGATGCCGCAGCTCTGCGGCTTCACCACGCAGAGCACGAAGGCAGCGGCGACAGCCGCGTCGATCGCCGTCCCGCCGGCTCGAAGCGCCGCCGCGCCGGCATCGGCGGCGAGCTGGTCACCCGCGACCACGAGCCCCTCGTATCCAGTTTCTCTCTGACCTGACGCCATCGTGAATAAGACCTTACTCGACTTTCGAGGTGCTCATCGAACAGCAGTCGCTATTATCACGGCGCCCGCGAGACAGACGATGCCGAGCGTGAGGCGCCGGAAGTGCTCCACCGGCAGCCGCGGCGCCGTGGCGACCCCGAGCGCATTGCCCACGAGCGCGCCCGGGAGCCAGACCACCACGGCCGGGAAAAGCGCCCTCGTCGAAAGGGCGCCGGTCACGGCGAGCACGCCGAGGCCGATCGCGTTGGAGACGACGAAATAGAAGGCGAGGTTGGCGATCGCCGCGATCGGCGCGACTCGCTCGCGTGTGAGAAGGAGGACAGGGCCGACGCCGTTCAGCGAGCTGAGCCCGCCGAGGAACCCGCCCGCGAAGCCGGCGAGAAGCGGTGCCCCGGGGATCGGACGCGGCGCCGGCCTCGTCCGGCCGCGGTCGAGCACCACCGACAACGCGATCACGAGAGCGCCGAGCCCGACCTTGATCAGCGTCGGATCGGCCTCGACGAGCAAGCGGGCGCCGAGAAAGAAGCCCGGGATGCTGGCGACGACGAGGATCGTCGAGCGTCGCCAGGTGATCTGCCTCCTCAGCCGGACCGCGACCGACAGTCGCGTCAGGAGCCCGATCGCGAGGTTCGCCGTGACGACGAACGGCAGCGAGAAGCCGATCAGCAGGAGCGCCGGAGCGGCCACGAGCCCGTACCCGAAGCCGGTCACCCCGCCGATGAACGACGCAACGACGACAGCGACACCGCCGGCGATCAGTTCGGCCATTTGCAGTCCTCGACCCGCCGGCGCGTCTCACCCGCCCGCGGGCGGGGTCAATAGAGGATTTCCTTGTCGAACACGTTCAGCAGCGGCCTGCCCTCGAGGTAGCGCTCGAGGTTCGCGCAGAAGAGCCCGACGATCCGCTCGTTCTCGCCTACCGCCGTGCTCGCCGCATGCGGGCTGACGAAGACGTTCGGCAGGTCCCAGAGGGGGCTCTCGGCCGGCAGCGGCTCCTCTTCGAACACGTCGAGCGCGGCACCGCGGAGGCGTCCCTCGCGAAGCGCGTCGATGAGCGCCGCCTCGTCGATCGTGTCTCCGCGCCCGACGTTGACGACGATCGCCGTGGGCTTGCAGAGTGCAAGGCGGCGAGCATCGAGCAGCCGGCGAGTCGCGGCTGTCTGCGGCGTCGCGAGGACGATCACGTCGGCGTCCGGCAGCAGGTCGTCGAGCTCGTCGGTCGAGCGAAGCTCTTCGACACCCAGCTCCGCGGCGGTGCGTGTGCCGACGCTGCGTACGGCTCCGACGACGCGCGCATCGAGGGCCCGCACGACGCGGGCGACCTCGCCGCCGATGCTGCCGAGCCCGATCACGCAAACGGTCTTGCCGCGGATCTCCTCGTCGGGGGGCCGGTCGAGCTGCCGCTCCCAGCGATGTTCGCGCTGGAGGCGCATCAGGTTGAGCGTGTTCTTGCCGAACATCAGCATCGCGAGGACGACGAACTCCGCGAGCGGGCGCCCGTGCACACCGCTCGACGTGGTCACGACGACCTCCGAGTCGACGAGCCCGCTCAGCTCCACCATGCGGCCGACCCCGGCGCTCGAGCCCTGGACCCAGCGGAGCCGCTCGCGCGAGGCCAGCGTCGGCACGAGCTCGAGAGGCCCGAAATCGAAGAGGATCTCCGCCCCGGCAAGAAGCTCGTCCCACTGCTCGTGGGCTCCGGGCCGGTCGAGATCGGGGCGTGGATGGCCCGCTTGATAGCGGGGCTGGGTGATCAGATCTGTCGGATAGACGACCTCGAGCCGATCGTCGACCTCGCGCACCCGCTGCACGAGCTCGGGCTGAAGCGGCGTGGTGAAGACGAGACGACGACCGCCGGACATCGCAGCTAGCGCGGAAGCGCGGCGAGCGCCTCTTGCACGAGCACGCGGTCCTGTATGGCGATCGCCTCCGGCAGGACGACGAGCTCGCCCCGCGCCTGAGGTGCGTGCGCGACGATGATCGACGGCGTGCCGTTCGCCAGGCGGTCGATGCGGTCGCGAGCGAGCTCGCTACCCATGCCCGAGACGACCAGACGCGGATAGAAGTGCATGTCGGCCCGGACGGTTGCCTCGCCCAGACCTGCGACGGCCGGGACGACATCGTCCTCGAGCCAACGGCGCTGCTCTGCACTCTCGGCCTCGTGATCTCGCCGCACGAACTCCTGGAGCGCGACGACCGCACCGACGATCTGCTCGTTCCCGATCTTCATCGTGCGTCCCATTCCGTGATGCGGCGGCTCACCGCCCTCGTCGGCCACCCAGCGGGCGACGTCCACGTCCATGTCGAGGGTCTGCAGCCGCACCGACTCGACGATGTCGCGGCGGGCGGCGAAGATGCCAGAGCCCTGCGGGCCACGGATTGCCTTGCCGCCGCTGAAGGTCACGACTGCGGCACCGGCTTCGACGAAGCGCCGTAGGTTCGACACGGGAGGCAGCTCTGCGGCGGCGTCGACGATCACAGGGACACCGTGGGCGGAGGCGATCTCGCAGACCCGCTCGAGCGGCACGCCGTCGTCGTCGGCGATCGCGACGTGCGCGACGGCGACCGTCCGTTCCGTGAAGGCCGCTTCGAGCTGCCACTCGTAGGTCAGCCCGATCCCCTCGATATGGGGGAATCCGACCTCGACCAGGCGCGCGCCCGCATTGCGGAACGCCCGGTCGTAGGAGTTCCGATGTCCGCGCTGGATGATGATCTCGGCGCGCGGGTCGGTCGGGGCAGGCAAGGCCTCCATCGCAGCGAGACCCTTGCCGGCGATGCACGCGGCAGTCGCCATCGTGATCCCGGCCGCGGCGCCCGCGGTGATCCAGCCGGATTCGGAGCCCGTCGCCTCGGAGATCGCCTCCCCGGCCCACGCCTGGAGGCGGTCGGGCTGGAAGGTCGAGCTCGACGCCTCCTGCATCGCGAGGCGCACGACCTCGGGCAGCGTCCCGCCGCCGAGCGTCGTCTTGAAGCCCGTGGCGCTGATGATCCGGCCGACGGGGATCCGTGATTCGGGGGGCGTGGACATATGCGGGTTTATAACACCATCTGTGGACTGGTCGGAGCGACCATAAGAATCGATCGGCCAGAAGGCACGCCGCGCCAGGCCTCCGAACCCTGTCGCCACCGGGTTGCAGCCACCCAAACCGTCAGATAACCTCGGACAACTGTTATGCGAGAGGCGGCTAAACCAGAAGGGATTGTTATCGAGTCCGAGAGCCGCGCGAGAGAGGGAGACACCGACGCGTCTGCCCGGGCCGAGGCATCGGGAGAACGACGAGGCGCGCGGCGCTCGACGCGGACCGGCATCGTCAGGGACGCTGCGCCTGCGGCTCTCGCGATCGCCGCCGCCGTCACCCTCGGAGAACTGCTCGGGGCGACCGTACCGGTGATCGGACCAGCGGCCTCGGCGCTCCTCGTCGGGATCCTGATCCGCCTCTGGTACACGCCGACCGAGGCCGGACGACCGGTGATCGCGTTCGCCTCGCGGACGGTGCTCAAGGCCGCGATCGTGGTGCTCGGAGCGACGTTCGGCCTCTCCGAGCTCCTGCGGGTCGGCGGCAGGTCGCTTCCGCTCATGCTCGGGACGCTCGCTGCCGCGCTGCTCGTCATGTACCCCGTCGGCCGTGCGCTGCGGGTCGACTGGAACCTGACGACGCTCGTCGGCGTCGGCACGGCGATCTGCGGCGCCTCGGCCATCGGTGCGATCTCGGGGGTCATCGAGGCCTCCGAGGTCGAGATCGCCTATGCGATCTCGACGATCTTCGTGTTCAACGTCGCGGCCGTGATCCTGTTCCCCGCGATCGGCCACCTGCTCGGGTTGAGCCAGCAGAGCTTCGGCATGTGGGCCGGCACGGCCGTGAACGACACCTCGTCGGTCGTCGCCACCGCCTCGGCCTACGGGCACGCTGCGACGCAGGTTGCCGTGGTGACGAAGCTCGCCCGGACGACGATGATCGTCCCGATCGCCTTCGCGCTCGCGCTCACGACCCGCAGGCGCGCGGCGGTTGGAACCGAGCCGAAAGCGCAAACGCGCGTCTGGCGGCTGCTCCCCGGCTTTCTCGTCCTCTTCCTCGCCGCCGCCGCCGTCAACACCGCCGGCCTGATCAGCCCGTCCACGGCGCGCGACCTCGCGCGGATCGCGGCGGTGCTGATCACGGTCGCGCTCGCGTCCATCGGCCTCTCGACCTCGGTTCGCGATCTGCGCCGCACCGGCTACCGGCCGCTCCTTCTCGGAGCGGTGCTCTGGGCCGTCGTCGCCGTGAGCGGCCTGCTCCTGCAAACCGTGATCTGACGGGCTCGAGCGGTCATCGCCCGTGACACGGGAATCCCCGAAAGCGACGGAGACGGCGGCCCGGGTGGCCGCCGCCCGGCATCACTTTCGCACTTCTGCTTATGGAAATCGAACCTGTGTATAATCAAAAACGAGACCGACGTAGACCTCCGGGGGACACCGAAGTGCTTCAGCAGACCGCGCCGCCGAGCGCCCAGCATCGTTTGAGCAGCTCCGACGCCGTCCCCCGCCGGCGCACGATCCGCGCCGAAGTTGCCCGAACCGACGCCTCCGGAGCGACGGAGTTCGATGTCGTCGCGAGCGATCCGGTCACCGTGCTCGACCTTCTCGCCGCGATCCAGCGGGCCCACGATCCGTCGCTCGGCTTCCGCTACTCCTGTCGCGTCGGGATGTGCGGGACGTGCGCCGTCCGCGTGAACGGGCGGAGCGCGCTGGCGTGCCGCTCGGTGATTCCGGCCGACGAGGACCACGTCCGGATCGCCCCTCTGGCCGGGCTCCCGGTCGTGCGCGACCTGATTGTCGACACGCAGCCGTTCTGGAACGCCTGGTCGCGCATGATGCCCTGGTTCGTGCCGGCCGAGGACGACGCGCGCCTCGTTCCGGGCACGCCGGAGTCGGACCTCGTCGAAGGCTCGCTCGGCTGTATCTCGTGCGGCGTCTGCTACTCGGCCTGCGGGGTCACGCGGGAGGGAAGCGAGTACGTCGGGCCCGCGGCGCTCAACCGGGCCCTTGCCTTGATCGCCGACCCGCGGGACGGCGCCGCCGCCGAGCGGATGCGCCGGGTCGTGGGGACAACCGGGCTCGACGGGTGCCACTACGTCGGGGCCTGCAGCTCTGCCTGCCCGGTCGGCCTCGATCCTGCGCGTTCGATCGTCGAGCTCCGTCGGATTCGGCTGCGCGGTCGTGCCTGAGATCACCGTCGACAGGCTCGAGACCGACGTCGCGATCGTCGGGAGCGGCGGCGCCGGCCTGATGTGCCTGCTCCATGTCGCCCGGTCTGCACCGGA
Organism: Gaiellaceae bacterium; assembly: GCA_036271235.1. Taxonomy (GTDB): domain Bacteria; phylum Actinomycetota; class Thermoleophilia; order Gaiellales; family Gaiellaceae; genus PALSA-600. The sequence continues at coordinate 29,351 of DATBBA010000018.1, read as the reverse complement.
GCTGGACGTGACGCTCGTCAGCAAGGGTGCGGTGGGCCGGTCCGGCTGCACCCGGATGGTGCAGGGCGGCTACAACGCCGTCCTCGACCCTCGCGACTCGATCGAGCTCCACTTCGCGGACACGCTCGCGGGCGGCGGCTATCTCAACGATCAGGAGCTCGCATGGACGCTCGTGAACGACGCCCCTCGCATCGTGCTCGAGATGGAGCGTGAGTACGGCTGCCTCTTCGACCGGACCGCCGACAACAAGCTCCACCAGAAAGCGTTCGCAGGCCAGAGCTTCGACCGCACCATCCATCGCGGCGATCTCACCGGGATCGAGATCATGTCGCGGCTCCGCGACCAGGCCCTGCGAGTCGGCGCCCGGGAGCTCGAGGACGTCCGTGCGCTCGACCTCGTCTTCGACGCGGACGGCGAGCTTGCCGGCATCACCATCCTCGATGCGGCATCAGGCCGCTTCGCCGTCCTCGTCGCTCGCGTCGTGGTCGTCGCGACGGGCGGCTCGGCGACGATGTACCGGATCGCGGCGCCGGCGCGCGAGAAGACAGGCGACGGGATCGCAATGTGCCTGCGCGCCGGTCTGGAGGTGCGCGACATGGAGATGCTGCAGTTCCACCCCACGGGGCTGCTCGCCGGCGAGTCGATCCTGACCGGCTCGGTGCTCGAGGAAGGCCTTCGCGGCGCCGGTGCCCACCTCTACAACGCAAACGGCGAGCGCTTCATGGAGCGCTACGACCCGGAGCGGCTCGAGCGGTCGACCCGAGACGTCGTCGCGCGGTCGTGTTATCTCGAGATCGTGGGCGGACGCGGCACGGCAGGAGGCGGCGTGCTGCTCGACATCTCCCACCTCGGCGCGGACGAGGTCGACCGCCGCTTCGCCGGGATGGCGGCTCGCACCCGCCTGATCGGACAGGACCTCGCGCGGCGGCCGGTCGAGGTCTCGCCGACCGCGCACTTCCAGATGGGCGGCGTCCTGATCGACCGCGACTGCCGCACCACCGTCGACGGTCTGCTCGTGGCAGGCGAGGACGCGGGCGGAGCTCACGGCGCCAATCGCCTCGGCGGGAACGGTGTCGCCGAGTCCACGGTCTTCGGCGCCAGATCGGGCGAGACAGCGGCCGAGGTGGCGGCCTCGCGTGCGCGACGCAACCCGGATCCGGCCCAGGTCCAGGCATCGGTCGCCCGGGCCGCGGCGCCGCTCGCGCGCGAGGGCGTCGCCGCCGGCGAGCTGCTGAGCGAGCTGAAGGACGTGATGTGGCTCGGCTGCGGGCTCGTCCGGACGCGGGACGGCCTCGAGGACGCGGGCGCGCAGATCGAGGCGCTGCTCGAACGGAGCACCGGCCTTGCAGCATCCGGCCCGCCGGAGTGGAACGTGGGCTGGCAGCAGGCCCTCGACGTCGTCAACCAGCTGGAGGTCGCTCGCACGATGGTCGCATCGGCCCTCGCCCGGGAGGAGTCACGAGGCGCCCATTTCCGGCAGGACCATCCCGAGCGCCGCGACGAGGAGTGGCTCCGCCACATCGTCGTGCGCACGGGCAGCGAGGGGATCGAGCTCGAGACACGGCCTGTGGAGTTCACGCGTCACGATCCCCGGCTCCCGGTGGGTGCTCCGTGATCGCAGTCGACGCCGTCTTCGTCGTCGCGCTGGCGGTCGTCCTCTGCGCGGTCGTCCTGTATTCCGTGGTCGTCGTGCGCGCGGTCGCGCAGGGTGGGAGCTCGCTCGGTGCGAGCCTCGTGCAGCGGCGGCGAGAGGTCGACGAGCTCGGCCGGGTCGCCTTCGTCCTGCATCGGGTGAGCGGGTTCGCAATTCTCGCGTTTCTCGCCCTGCACATCGTCGACATCGGCCTCGACAGCGGCTCGCACCGGCTGTACGACGACGTCCAGCGGCTGTACGGATCCGCGCCGCTGCGCCTGTTCGAGTGCGGCCTCCTCTTTGCCATCCTCTTCCACACCGGGAACGGCCTGCGTCTGCTCGCGCTCGACCTCGTACCGCGCACCGCGCGCTGGTCGCGTCAGGCCCTCGTCGGCGTGATCGTCCTCTGCGCCCTCGCGGGCCTGGCCGGAAGCCTCCTCATCCTGCGGCCACTCGTCGCATGAGCGGCCCGGCCGCAGCCTGGGAGCGCCCCGCGATCACCGCGCCGGCCCTGACCGGCGAGTCGGAGCGGACGCCCTATCTCGTCGAGTACCTGCTGCTGCGGCTGACCGGGGTCCTGCTGTCGGTGCTCGTCCTGGGGCACTTCGTCGTCACGCACTTCGTCACCGACGTCGCGAAAGACGACTCGGCGTTCGTGTCCCGACAGCTTTCGTCGTTCGTGTGGGTGTTCTGGGACAGCCTGATGCTCGCGGCTGCCCTCGCCCACGGCGCGACCGGCGTTCGGGTCGCTCTCGCCGACTACGCGATCTCGGGGCGCCGGCGTCGAGCGATCTCGCGCGCCCTCGTCACCGCCTGCACCGCGCTCTTCGTGATCGGGCTCGTCGCGATCTGGCGGTTGGCGCATGCCTGAAGTCGCGTTCGCCGCGCCGACGCGCCGGGAGGCGTTCGAGCCGCTGCTCGACCATGCGAAACACCAGGTCCTCGAGCTCGTGGCCGTTCAGGAGGTCACACCCGGCGAGGGCTGGTTCCTCGGTCGCGCCGTCTTCGACCTGGAGAGCGACGGCGTGGAGCTCTTCGGAGCGGAGCGGGCCGCAGACGCCCGCTTCCACGACGAGGTACGGGCGTACCTCGCGGCGCGAGTCGGTGCTGCGCAGGCGGCCCTCATCACCTTCGAGAACCTGACGGTTCTCGAGTTCTCCGGCCGGGGCTCGGCCCTCGACCGGGATCAGCTCGACAGTGCACTTATCCAACTCGGTACCCCACGGAGGTATGCGTGAGTCACAAGTTCCTGATCCACCAGCACGGCGACCATGTCGGCGTCGCCGTTGTCGACATCGATGCCGGCGAGCACGTCGAAGGCGTCTTCATGGACGACGACTCGACGATCGAGGTCGACGCGCACGACAGCGTGCCGCTCGGGCACAAGATCGCGATCGTCGAACTGCCGCCCGATGCACCGGTTCTCAAGTACGGCACCCAGATCGGCACGGCCCCGCAGGGCTTCGTGCCGGGCGACTACGTCCACACGCACAACCTGAGGAGCGCACGGTGGTAGCCCTCGAGGGCTACAGACGCGAGAACGGAGCCGTCGGCGTCAGAAACCATGTCGTCGTGCTTCCGGTGGACGACCTCTCCAATGCCGCCTGCCTCTCGGTCGCACAACAGGTGAAGGGCACGTTCCCGCTCCCCCACGCCTACGGCAGGCTCCAGTACGGCGAGGACCTCGACCTGCATTTCCGGACGCTGATCGGGACGGGCGCGAATCCGAACGTCGCCGCGGCGATCGTGATCGGGATCGAGCCGAACTGGACTGCGCGGCTCGCCGAGGGGATCGCGGCGACCGGGAAACCGGTCGAGGCGTTCTCGATCGAGGGTCACGGCGACCTGAAGACGGTCTCCGACGCGTCGCGCGCGGCGCAGAAGCTCGTTCAGCACGCGACCGAGCTGCGGCGAGAGCCGATCGAGCTCGGTGAGCTCACCGTCAGCATCAAGTGCGGCGAGTCGGATACCACGACCGGCCTTGCCTCGTGTCCGACCGTCGGCTACGTCGTGGACGCTCTCGTCGAGGCCGGCGCCACCGTCTTCTTCGGCGAGACGCCCGAGCTGACCGGCGGGGAGCACCTGATCGCGGCCCGGTGCGAATCCGACGAAGTCCGTGACGGCTTCATGCGCATGTACAGCCGCTACGTCGGGGCGATCGAGGGGAACGGCGCAGACCTCCTCGGCTCGCAGCCGACGCAGGGCAACATCGCGGGCGGGCTCTCGACGATCGAGGAGAAGGCCCTCGGCAACATCGAGAAGACGGGAACGAAGCCGGTCGTCGGCGTCCTCGAGCCCGCCGAGGCGCCCCTCAACGGCAGGGGCCTCTACTTCATGGACAGCTCGTCGGCCGCGGCCGAGCACATCACGCTGATGTGTGCCGGCGGCGCAGTGCTCCACCTCTTCCCCACCGGTCAGGGGAACGTGATCGGCAACCCCATCGAACCGGTGCTGAAGATCACGGGCAACCCGAAGACCGCGGCGACGATGGCCGAGCACATCGACCATGACGTCAGCGGCCTGCTCTCGCGCGAGCTGGGGCTCGGCGAGGCGGGAGAGGCGCTGCTCGAGATCCTGAAGCGGACGGCCAACGGACGGCTCACGTGCGCAGAGACCCTCGGACACCATGAGTTCGTGATGACCCGGCTCTACCAGAGCGCGTGACCGGCAGCTCCGAACCGGCTCCCACGAGCCACGGCAACTCCATCGGCGGGCAGCGCCTTCCGGCGCGGCTGGGCGAGACGTACGAGCGTCGGAACCCGGCCCGCCTGTCGGAGGTCGTCGGACGCTTCGCGGCCTCCGATGCCTCCGACGTCGCGGACGCGGTTGCTGCCGCGGCCGCCGCGCAGCCCGCCTGGGCGGCCCTGCCTGCTGCCGCCCGAGGTGCGGTTCTCGCGCGGGCCGCCCGTGCCCTGGAGACGAGGCTCGAGCGCGTGGCCGACGACATGACCGCGGAGATGGGAAAGCCCGTGCGTGAGGCGCGCGGGGAGACCGGTCGCGGGGTTTCGATCCTCGAGTACTTCGCAGGCGAGGGGTACCGCGCGGTCGGCGAGGTCTACGAGCAGTCGGCGAAGCGAAGCCCCGTGTACACGACCCGGCGGCCGGTCGGCGTCGTCGGTCTGATCACTCCCTGGAACTTCCCGATCGCGATTCCGCTGTGGAAGCTCTCACCCGCGCTCGCCTACGGCAATACCGTCGTGCTGAAGCTCGCCTACGACTCGCCTCGCACGGGTCTGCAGATCGCAGAGTGCTTCGAGGAGGCGGGGCTTCCCGCGGGCGTCCTCAACGTCCTCACCGGTCCCGGATCCGTCGTGGGCAGCGCGCTCGTCGCCGACGACTCGGTCGACGCGATCTCGTTCACCGGCTCCGTGCCGGTCGGTGAGTCGGTGCGCGAACGGGCGACGAGCCGAGGCGCCCGTGTGCAGCTCGAGCTCGGCGGCCACAACCCGCTCGTCGTCACGGCGCGAGCCGATCTGGACGCTGCCGTCGAGGCGGCCTTCGCCGGCGCCTTCTGGTCGGCAGGGCAGAAGTGCACGGCCACGCGCCGCATCTACGTCCAGCGGACGGTGTACGACGCGTTCCGGGAGAAGCTGCTCGCCCGCGTCGAGAGCGGGCACGTCGGCGACCCGACGGATCCGCAGACCGAGGTCGGGCCGCTCGTGAACGAGCGCCAGCTCGCGGACGTCCTGGCCGCGATCGAGCGCGGCCGCTCCGAAGGTGGCAGGGTGATCGCAGGCGGCGACCGGATCGGCGACGAGGGCTGCTTCGTCGCACCGACGGTCTTCGAGGACGTCGCCGACGATGCGTTTCTCTCCTGCGAAGAGGTCTTCGGGCCGGTGACGAGCCTCTACGCCTTCGACCAGCTCGACGAAGCCCTCGAGCGTGCCAACGGCGTGCCGTTCGGGCTCGCCGCGTCGATCTACACGCAAGACCTGCGCGAGGCGCGGCAGTTCGTCGGCAGTGCCCGGGCGGGCATCCTCCACGTGAACTCGCAAACCGCCGGTGCCGAGGTGCACGTGCCCTTCGGGGGGATCAGGGCTTCGGGATACGGCCCGCACGAGCAGGGCCGTGCAGCGATCGAGTTCTACACCGACCTGATCACGGTGTACGAGGATGACTGATCGCGAGGTCGATCTGAGCGGTGCGGTCGAGGATGCGGCGGCGTTTTTGTATGTGTGGGCGTTGAAGGATATTCCGCAGGATTTGCGTGATGCGTTGGCGGCGGCGCGCGATCGTGAGACGTCGGTTCCGGGTAGGCGCGTCCTCGAGACGATCCATCGCAACGTGAGCGTCGCCGACTCCGAGAAGAACCTGGTCTGCCAGGACACCGGGATCGCTGTGTACCACTGCCGCGTCGGCGATGGCTTTCCGCTGCATCCGGCGTTGATCTACGACGGGCTCCGCGCCGGCACCGCACGTGCCACCGTTGAGCATCCGCTGCGGTCGAATGCAGTGCATACGATCACACGGGAGAACACGGGCCCGAACATCGGCTACCGGCTTCCGATCGTCCACTGGGAGTTCGTGACGGGGTGGGACGGGCTCGATGTGAAGTGCGTCCCCAAGGGGTCGGGCTCCGAGAACATGAGCTTCCTCAAGATGTGCGTCCCGGCCGACGGGGTCAACGGGATCAAGCGCTTCGTGCTCGAATCGATCGTCGGGGCGGGCGGCAAGCCGTGCCCGCCCGGGATCGTGGGTGTCGGGATCGGCGGCTCTGCCGACTACGCGATGCATCTCGCCAAGGAGGCGATCATGCGTCCGATCGGAACGCGGAATCCCGATCCGCTTGTCGCGGAGCTCGAGGACGAGCTGTACGGGCTGCTCAACGAGACCGGGATCGGCCCGATGGGCCTTGGCGGGGACGTGACGGTGTTGCAGTGCCATATCGAGCACGCCGACACCCACATGACGTTGAACCCGGTTGCCGTCAACTACCAGTGCTGGGCCGCGCGCCGCGCGAGCGCTCACATCTCACCGGGCGGCGAGATCGACTACGACCGCGAGGCCTGAGAGATGCCGCTCACCCCGACCCACCAATACCGGTTTGTGTTGCAAGTCACGAAGTCTGTTGAGACCGGTGGGCCTGTGGAGAAGATTTTCCAATCTTGGTACAGACACGGGGGCTCCGGGCTCGTAGAATTGGTGTTGAGGGTGGCGGGGAGGCGTCCCCACCCAGGGTGGGGGCCCACGCTCGTCGCTGTCCAAACTGGACATGGGAGGCGTGAGCTTGGCCGTTCATGAACTCAGCTTCCCGATCACGGACTCCGCAGAGATCCTGAAGCTCCGCGCCGGCGACGAGGTCGTCGTGCAGGGCCACATCATCGGGATCCGCGACCGCACCCAGATCCGGATCTTCGACCAGGGCGTCGAACCACCGATGGACCTCAACGGCGCGTTCCTACTCCACACCGCCCCCAACGTCCGCAAACTCGACACCGACTCCGAGGGCAGGAGCCGCTACGAGAAGCTCTGCATCGGCACGACCACGAGTGCGCGAATGGTGCGGTTCACCGAGCCGCTCGGCCAGCAGTACGGCGTACGCGCGATCTGCGGCAAAGGCGGCTTCCCCGACGAGGCAATCGAGCCGATGCGACGACTCGGAATGGTCTACCTCGCGATCGTCGGCGGCGCGGCCGCACTCGAGACGACCCAGATCGAAGAGATCGAGGAGGTCGCGTGGGAAGACCTCATGCCCGAATGCCTCTGGAAGTTCCGCGTCAAGGACTTCGGGCCGCTCACCGTCGGAATCGACGCGCACGGCGGCTCTCTCTACCACGACGTCCAGGCCGCAGCCAACGAGAGGCTGAAGGAGATCTTTGCCCGCCTTTGACGGCGGCGCCGGCCACCGAAGGCTCCGGGACGAGCTCGTCTAGCTGATGACCTCGGAGCGGGCGAGGAACGAGACGAGGAGATCGGCCGCCTCCTCCGCCGAAAGGGTTGCCGTGTCGATCGTGACCTCGGCGGCCTCGGGCCGCTCGTAGGGTGAGTCGATCCCGGTGAAGTTGGCGAGCTCGCCGCTCCGCGCCTTGCGGTAGAGCCCTTTGGGGTCGCGCTCCTCGGCCAGCTCGAGCGGCGCGTCGACGAACACCTCGACGAACGCGCCCTCGCCGAAGAGCGAGCGCGCCATCCGGCGCTCCTGGGCAAACGGCGAGATGAACGCAACGATCACGATCAGCCCGGCGTCGGACATCAGCTTCGCGACCTCGGCGACCCTGCGGATGTTCTCGACCCGGTCAGCATCGGTGAAGCCGAGATCCTTGTTCAGGCCGTGACGGACGTTGTCCCCGTCGAGGACGTAGGTATGGCTGCCTCGGGCATGGAGGGCCCGCTCGAGGAGGTTCGCGATCGTCGACTTCCCGGCGCCCGAAAGGCCGGTCAGCCAGACCACGCAGGGCCGCTGGCCCTTGATCGAGGCGCGCGCGGTCCTGTCGACATCGAGCGACTGCCAGTGCACGTTGTGCGAGCGGCGCAGCGCGAAACGGAGAAGTCCCGCGCCGACGGTCTGCCGGGTGATCCGGTCGATGACGACGAAGCCGCCCGTGTCCCGGTTCTCGACGTAGGGATCGAACGCGATCCGTTCGGACAGCTCGATCGCGCACACACCGATCTCGTTCAACTCGAGCCGCGTCGCAGCAACATGCTCGAGCGTCTCCGGGTTGACCTTGTACTTCAGGGGCGCGATCGTCATGCCGACCGTGCGCGTTCCGACCCGGATCAGGTAACCCCGCCCTCGCAGCATCGGGTCGTCCGCCATCCAGACGATGGTCGCCTCGAACTGATCGGCCACCTCCGGAGGCGAATCGGAGCCCGCGATCACGTCGCCGCGGCTCACGTCGATCTCGTCGGCGAGGGTCAGGGTAACGGCCTGCCCTGCGACCGCGACATCGAGGTCGCGGTCATAGGTGACGATGCGCTCGACCGTGCTGGTCCGCCCGGTGGGCGCGATCCGCACCGGATCGCCCGGGCGCACGACGCCGCCCGCGATCATCCCGGAGAAGCCGCGGAACGCGGCGTCCGGCCGGTTGACCCACTGCACGGGTAGCCGGAAAGGCTTCGCCTGCATGCGCTCTTCGTCGATCTCGACGCTCTCGAGGTACGAGAGGATGGTCGGCCCGTCGTACCAGGGCAGCCGTTCGCTGCGCTGCGTGACGTTGTCGCCGCGGAGCCCCGAGACGGGAATGCAGACGTGGTCGAAGCCCCCGCCGGCGGCGACCTCTCGAACATCCGCCTCGATCCGGCGGAACGCCTCTTCGGTCCCGTCGACCAGATCCATCTTGGTGATCACCGCGGCGACGTGGCGGACGCCGAGCGCGCCGACGATGAACGCGTGACGGCGCGTTTGCGTGACGACTCCCTTGGTCGCGTCGATCAGGATCAAGGCGCAATCCGCCGTCGATGCACCGGTGACCATGTTCCGCGTGTACTGCTCGTGCCCCGGCGTGTCGGCGACGATGAACGAGCGCCGGTCGGTCGAGAAGAAGCGATACGCGACGTCGATCGTGATCCCCTGTTCGCGTTCGGCCGACAGCCCGTCCATCAACAGGGCGAAGTCGAGCTCGTCTCCCTGGGTGCCGTGCCGCTTGGAATCGGCCTCGAGCGCATCGAGCTGGTCGTCGTAGAGCGCCCCGCACTCGTAGAGCAGGCGACCGATCAGGGTGCTCTTCCCGTCGTCGACGCTGCCGCACGTGATGAAGCGGAGGAGACCGCGCTGCTCGCGCTGCTCGAGGAAGGCGTCCATCTCCGTCGCCGCGAGATCCGTGTTCAGAAGTATCCCTCCCGCTTCTTCTTCTCCATCGAGCCGTCGCTGTCTCGATCGATCAGCCGTCCCTGCCGTTCGGAGACCGACCCGAGCAGCATCTCGCGAATCAGCTCGGGGACGCTCGCCGCCTCGCTCTCGATCGCTCCCGACAACGGGTAGCACCCGAGCGTCCTGAACCGGACCGTGCGGAGCGCCGGCTCCTCCCCCGGCCCGAGCGGCATCCGGTCGTCGTCGACCATGATCAGGGTGTTCTCACGCTCCACGACCAGCCGCGGGCGTGCGAAGTAGAGCTCGACGATCGGGATCCGCTCGCGGTGGATGTAGTGCCACACGTCGAGCTCCGTCCAGTTCGAGAGCGGGAAGGCGCGGATCGACTCACCCTTCCCCAGCGAGGCGTTGTAGAGGCGCCACAGCTCCGGCCGCTGCTGCTTCGGGTCCCACTGGTGCTGCGCGGAGCGGAACGAGAAGATCCGCTCCTTCGCCCGCGAGCGCTCCTCGTCGCGGCGCGCGCCGCCGATGGCGGCGTCGAAGCGGTGGATGTCGAGCGCCTGCCTGAGCCCCTCGGTCTTCATCACATCGGTATGCACGGCCGAGCCGTGGGTGAACGGCCCGATTCCCTCGTCGAGGCCGCGCTGGTTCACGTGCACGAGCAGCTCGATGTCCGGATCGGCCGCGATCCGGTCGCGAAACGCATACATCTCGCGGAACTTCCAGGTCGTGTCGACGTGAAGCAGCGGAAACGGGAGCCTCCCCGGGTGGAACGCCTTGCGCGCGAGGTGGACGAGCACGGAGCTGTCCTTCCCGATCGAATACAGCATCACCGGCCGCTCGGCCTGTGCGACGACCTCGCGCAGGATGTCGATCGCCTCCGCCTCGAGCCGATCGAGGTACGAGAGCGCCCGGACAGGCGCAGGGATCGTTTCCCGACCGATTTCGGTTCGCCGAGCCACCATTACTTTATAAAGTATAGTAAGGCGCATGAGTACGATTCCGACAGGCAAGGTGGACAAGCCGCAGCCGGAGCTGGAACCGCTGACTCAACCGACCCCGATCGATGCCCTCGGCCTGCGCTCGATCCCGACCGAGCTCCATTTCCGGCGCCGTCACTTCGATCTCCCATCCCGTCTTGCAAGCCATGACCTGGTCCTCGAAGGCGTACGGGAAGTTCGGGTGTCTCCGGATGAGCTGCGATCCCATCCGAGCCGCCGAACCCTTCCGGTGGTGCTCGAGTGCGCAGGTCATCGCCGCGCAGAGCTCCGTCCGCCAACCGCCGGGGTTCCGTGGGGCGTGGGCGCAGTCGCCGAGGCGCGCTGGACAGGCGTGCCGCTCGGCGCGCTCCTGCGCGAGGCGGGGATCCAACCGGGAGCCTGCGCGGTGTCGTTCCAGGGACGGGATCGAGGCAGCCACTTCTCGAGCGAGCTCAGGGTTCCGTTCGCCCGCGCGATTCCGCTCGCCAAGGCACTCGACGAAGACACGCTCATCGCGTGGGAGATGAACGGCGAGCCGATCCCCGAGCTCCACGGCGGCCCGATCCGGGCGATCGTCCCGGGCTATTACGCCGTCGACTCGGTCAAGTGGCTCGAGCGCGTCACGGTGCTGAGCAGCGAGTTTCGAGGACCGTTCCAGCAGTTCGACTACCGCCTGTTCGCCGATGCCGAGGGCGAGGGCGAGGGCGAGGAACTCCACGCTCTGCCGGTTCACTCCCTCATCTCCCCGCCGGACGAGAGCGCCGCGATCGCGCCCGGCGTCCACGAGGTTGCAGGGATCGCCTGGGGCGGCAGTGGGGGTGTCGAACGGGTGGACGTGCGCATCGACGACGGCGACTGGCATGAGGCCGAGCTCGAGCGGCCGAGTGACTGGGGCCGGGTCTTCTGGCGGTACCGGTGGGACGCCGGCCGAGGCCCACACGTGATCGCGGTTCGGGCAACGGACGCCGCCGGCACGTCCCAGCCTGACGAGCCCCGCTGGAACCGGCTCGGCTACTCCAACAACAGCATCCAGCGGCGAGCCGTCCACGTCGGTCGCCCGGCGTGATCTGAACCGGCGCCTCGTTACATGCCCATCGCGTGGTACCCGCTGTCGACATACAGCGTGGTACCGGTGACGTTCCGGGCGTCGTCGCCGAGGAGGTAGGCGGCAGCGCCGGCGACGTCGTTTGCGTCGATGTGGCGGTGAAGCGGAGCGCGCTCCTCGACGATCGCCTCCATCGTCGGGAAGCCCGCGATCGAGCGGGCCGCGAGCGTTCGGACCGGTCCGGCGGAGACCGCGTTCACGCGGATGTTCTTCTGGCCGAGGTCCCAGGCGAGGTAGCGGACGCTCGAGTCGAGGGTCGCCTTGGCGACGCCCATCACGTTGTAGTGCGGCACGGCCCGCTCGCCTCCGAGATAGGTCATCGTCACGATCGATCCGCCGCCCGCTGCTTCCAGTAGCGGCTCGGCCGCACGCGCCGTGGCGACGAGCGAATAGGCGCTCACGTCGAGCGCCATCCAGAACCGCTCGCGGGGAGTGTCGGTGAAGCGTCCCTCGAGATCCTCGGCGGCCGCGAAGGCGACGGAGTGGACGAGGAAGTCGAGCGTCCCGCCGAAGGCCTCGCCCACCTCCGCGAAGACGCGGGCGATGTCCTCGTCGGAGCGCACGTCGCACGAGGTGACGAGCGGGCTTGCCACCGTTCCGGCAAGGTCGCGCACGGTCGACTCGATCCGCTCGCCCTGGAACGTGAAAGCGAGCTGCGCGCCACCCTCGGCGAGCCGCTGCGCGATCGCCCACGCGATCGAGCGCTTGTTCGCGACGCCGAGCACGAGGCCGCGCTTTCCCTCGAAGGACATGGCCGCGACTCTAGCCACTTCCCCGAGGGTGGTTTCGGTGGATCGTGGCCCCACCAGGGGAAGTGGCTGGTAGCGGCTACTGTCGCGGCAGGATGCGCGTCGCGGTCGTCACCGGAGCGTCGTCGGGGATCGGGGCGGCGCTCTGCCGGTCGCTCCGGGCCGGCGGCTGGCACGTGGTCGGGCTCTCGCGTTCACCCGCACCCGACGCCGACGAGCACGAGACCTGCGATGTCTCCGACCGGACGTCCGTCGACGACGTGGCCGTCCGGGTGCTCGAGCGCTACCCGCGAATCGACCTGCTCGTGAACAACGCGGGGATCGCAGGCCGCGAGGAGTTCCTCGGCGCCTCGCCCGAGCTGATCGAGAGGCTGATCGCAACCAACTATCTCGGCTCGGTCTGGAGCCTGCGTGCGTTCCTACCGGGGCTCGGCGTCGGGTCGCACGTCGTGAACGTCGTCTCGATCGCCGGGCTCGTCGCCGTCGGGCCCTACTCCGCCTCGAAGCACGCGCAGCTCGCGTTCTCGCGTTCCACCGCCGTCGAGCTCGGGCGGCAGGGGATCTCGGTGCACACGGTCAACCCCGGATTCGTCGAGACGCCCGGCTTCCCGCAGCGCAAGCGGCTCGGGCGCTTCCACCGGCTCGTCGCGACCCCCGAGCTCGTCGCGGAGCGGATCGTCGGCGCGATCGAGCACGACCGCCGCGAGATCCTGGTGCCCCGCTGGTATCTCCCCGCAGCCTGGGCTCAGGCCGCCGCTCCAGGCGGGCTCGCCCGCGCCTGGGCGCGATTCGGGCCGGGCCGGTTCTAGACCGCTTCCCGGCCCTCGCCTTCGAGGGCGCGCTGGATCGCGGGCAGAAGGTCGCTCGCGACGAGGCCTCGCTGGGGCGAGACGAGGCGGGAGGCGAGGCCGTGTACGACCGCACCGAGCGCAGCAGCGGCACGGGTCTCCATGCCCTTGGCCAGGAACGCCCCGACGACACCTGAGAGCACGTCGCCCGTGCCCGCAGTCGCGAGAGACGGCGCACCGTAGGCCGCCACAAGCACACCTTCCCGCGGCGAGGCGACGAGCGTGTCGGCCCCCTTGAGCATCACGGTGGCACCGAACCTCGAGGCCGCCCGGCGCACCGATTCGAGGCGGTGAGCGTCGATCTCCGGCGCCTCGGTCGCAAGCAGCGAGGCGAGCTCGCCCGCGTGCGGCGTCATCACGGTCACACCGGCGCGATCGAAGGGCTCGAGCGACCAGAGTGCGTCGGCGTCGAGGACAACCGGCACGCGGAGCTCTTCGAGCAGAAGCCGGACGAGGTCGCGGGTGCCGTCGCTTCGGCCGAGGCCAGGCCCGAGCACGACGGCGTGCGCCCGTTCGGCGGCCTCGAGCACCGACTCGGCCGACCGGGGCAGAAGCCGACCGGCGGTGTCCTCGGGAAGCGGCCATTTCACCGCCTCGAGGACGCGCGCCTCGATCGGGGCAAGCGCGGATTCGGGCGCGGCCACCGTCACATAGCCGGCGTCGGCACGGAAGGCGGCGAGCGCCGCGAGGGCCGGGGCGCCCGTCTTCCCGGGGGAGCCGCCGACGACGAGGACGGAGCCGGCGCGGTACTTGTTGCTCTCGGCGCTCTTCGACGGGACCCCGTCGAGGGCCGAGGCCTGGACGAGCCGGTGCTCGAAGTCGGCGGGCTCGAGCCCGATCGGTGCGACGTGGACAAGGCCTGCATAGAAGCGCCCGGGCGCCACGGCAAGACCCACCTTCGCCGCGCCGAACGTGACCGTCGTCTCGGCGCGCACCGCGGCACCCGGAACCTCCCCCGTCGACGCGTTCACGCCGGAGGGAACGTCCACCGCAACCACCGGTCTGCCCGAGGCGTTGATCCGCTCGATCATCCGGGCGACGTCCTCGCGAGGGGCCTCGTCGAGGCCGATCCCGAGGAGCGCATCGACGATCACATCCGGCTCGCCGAAGTCGCCGAGCGCCTCCACCAGCACGACCTCACGGCCCCGCTCCTTCAGCACGCGCGCACAGACGCGGCCGTCGCCTCCGTTGTTGCCCCGGCCGCAGAGCACCGCGACGCGACCCGGATAGCGCTCGGTCACGAGGTCGGCCACGGCGACACCGGCCCGCTCCATCAGCTCGTCCATCGGCCCGTCATGGGCCTCCTCGGCGCGCCGTGTCTCGGCCGCGGTGAGAAGCGGGAGCGCGTCCATCAGGCTGCGACCACTACGGCGACCGCGGCGGCCAGCTCGCGAGAGTGCGTCATCGACAACTCGATCGCGCCGGCTCCCGTGCGCTCGGCGAACGCTGCGGTACGGCCGCTGAGGTGCACTCCGGGCTTCGGCCTGCCGCGGATCTCGATCTCGCGCCAGGTGAAGTAGACGCCCGAGCCGAGCGCCTTGCCGATCGCCTCCTTCGCCGCGAAGCGCCCGGCATAGTGCTGGGCCGGGTTCGGCTTCGAGTCGCAGTACGCCTGCTCGGCCTCTGTGAAACAGCGCTCGCGGAAGCCGTCGCCGTGGCGGGCGAGGGCGCGCCGGACACGATCGATCTCGATCAGGTCGACCCCGACTCTCACCGGTGCGGTCATCCGTTCGCCTCGAGCCATTCCGGCAGGTGCGCGATCGAGGAGACGATCCCGTCGGGCACCACGCGCGCCTGCTCCACCTCGTCGGGCCGGAACTTGCCGGTGCGGACGAGAACGGTCCGCATTCCGACGCCCTGCGCGCCTGCGATGTCGCCCTCGATGTCGTCGCCGACCATCCAGGTCATCTCGGCGTCCGCGTCGAGCGCCTCGATCGCGGCGCTGAAGTAGGCGGGGCTGGGCTTGCCGAGGACGATCGTGTCGACTCCCGCCACGTATTCGAGCCCGGCGACGAACGCCCCGGAGTCGAGTCGCGGCCCGTCGGTCGTCTGCCACCAGCGGTTCTTGTGGAGGCAGTAGAGCTCCGCACCTGCGAGGAGCTCGAGGAATGCGCGGTTCAGGTTCAGGTACGAGAAGATCCGTCCCGGCTCGGCGCTCTCGTCGCAGCCGCCCACGAGGACGGCCTCGGCGTTCATCCCGATCAGCTCGAGGCCTTCGAGGTCGTCGAGGATGCCGGGGCTCGTGAGCGCGAGCACGCGCCTGCCTGCGAGCACCTTCGAGGCGACGCCGCCCGTCGTCTGGAGCTCGTCGTCGTCGACGCCGAAACCCATCTCGCGCAACCTCCCCGCGAGCTCCGCGCGTGACATCGTCGTGGAGTTCGTGACGAAGCGAAGGCGGTGGCCGGCTCCGCGCAGGCGCCGGACCGCGTCGACGGCGCCGGGGATCGGCTCGCCGGAGACATGCAGCACTCCGTCCACGTCGAGCAGAATCGCAGGCATGGACGCCGAGTCTATTCGGTCGGAACTCCGGTTCCGCTTCTCGAGGTCGAGCGGGCCGGGCGGCCAGCACGCTCAGAAGAGCTCGACCAGGGTCGAAGCGATCTTCGACGTCGAGTCCTCGGCCGGGCTCAGCGAGGCCGAACGGGGCCGCGTGCTCGCAAAGCTCGGCCCCACCGTGCGCGCGATCTCGCAGGACGAGCGCTCGCAGCTACGAAACCGCGAGCTCGCAACAGAGCGAATCGTGGAACAGGTCGCCGAGGCTGCGAAGCTCCTGCGGAAACGCCGGCCGACCAAGCCGTCCGGCGCAGCGCGCGAGCGAAGGCTCGAGCAGAAGCGTCAGCAGTCGGGCCGCAAACAGGCGCGGCGACCGCCTGAAGTCGATTCCTAGCCGAGCAGGTTCGAGCGGTGGCTGACGGACTCGTCGTGCCGTGAATCGGTGCCGTAGACGGCTCCGAGGACGCACACGGCGGCGATTCCGAGAATGAAGATGAGAGCGAACATGCCCGTATTATCGGCGCGAGCTATCATTAGATCAAATCGAGTTATGACTACTAACCATCAGTGAACACGATCATATGAGCGCCCCTGCTCTGGCCACGCCCGACCCCTGGCTCGGGGTCGAGCTGCGTCATCTCGCCGCGCTCGATGCGGTCGAGACGGAGGGCTCGTTCGGACGCGCTGCGATCAAGCTGGGATATACGCAGTCGGCGATCAGCCAGCAGATCGCGACGCTCGAGCGGATCGTCGGCGAGAAGCTGATCGAGCGGCCGGGAGGCCCTCGCCCGGTCGCGCTCACCGAAGCCGGAAGGCTCCTGCTCCGCCACGCGCGCGCGATCGTCTCGCGGCTCCAGGCGGCGCAGGCCGACCTCGGCGCGCTGTCGGCCGGCGAGGCCGGCTCGCTGCACGTCGGCATCTTCCAGAGCGTCGGCGCGAAGATCCTGCCGGAGGTGATGCGACGGTTCACGCGGGCGTGGCCGAACGTCGACGTCGAGCTCCGGGAATCGCACTCCGACAACGTGCTCGCCGATCTCGTCGAGCGCGGCGAGCTCGATCTGTCGTTCGTCCAGCTTCCGCTCGAGAACCCGTGGCTCGAGACCGAGCTCGTGCTCCAGGACGACTATGTCCTGCTGAGTGCCGTCGACTCGAGCTTCGCCGCCGACGGGCACGCGCCCAGCCTGCGCGAGATCGCCGAACAGCCGCTCATCGGGTACCGCAACTGCCGTGCGACCGACATCGTCGTCGACCAGCTGCGAGCCGGCGGCCGCGAACCCCACTTCGTCTTCCGCTCCGACGAGAACGGCGTCGTCCAGGGTCTCGCCGGCGCCGGGATCGGCATCGCCGTGATCCCACGCCTTGCGATCGACCCGAACGACGAATCCGTCCGGATCACGAACCTCAGCCCGCGCATTCCCCGGCGGCAGATCGGGATCACGCGCCACAAGGACCGCTACCACTCCCCCGCCTTACGCGCCTTCGTCGCCACCGCCCTCGAAGTCGGCGCCGAGACCGCCTGAACGGCCGCTCCGAGGGCCGAACACCGGTGTCTGACACCGCCTTTGCGAGCTGAAGCGCGCATCGACCCTGGGTTCGAGCGACCGATGTCACACTCGCGTTACGGCGTCTGGCACCCGGGGTGAAGACCGGCACCAGGCTCGTCAGCCGACGGCGGCGAGCTGGGTTGCCGGAAGCCCGAGGAACTCCTCGAGCTCCTCACCGGTCATCGAGCGCGCGAAGTGGAAGCCCTGGCCGAGCACGCAGCCCCGTTGGAGGAGCGTCCGGGCCTGCGAGGCGTACTCGATCCCCTCGGCGATGCACTCGATCTCGAGCGACTGCGTCAACCGCACGAACGTGTCGATGAAGCCGGACTCGGCGCCCGGATCGAGGAGCCGGTCGACGAACGGCTTGGCGATCTTGAGTGCGTCGAGCGGGAACGTGCCGAGGCGCTCGAGCGACGAGCGGCCGGTTCCGAAGTCGTCGAGGACGAGGCGCAGTCCGAGTGCCCGCAGCTCCGCGATGCGCGCATGCGCCATGTCGAGATCGCGCATCACCTCGCTCTCGGTGATCTCCAGCATGAGACTCTCGGGCGGCAGCTTCGAGTCCTTCAACACGCGGGCGACGTCGCGGACGAGCGTCTCGCTTCCGAGCTCGCTCGGCGAGAGGTTCACCGAAACCGCGACCTGGCCGTAGACCGGATGGGCCTGCTGCCAGCCGGCCGCAGCCTCGCAGGCCTTCCGAAGCACCTGGTTTCCGAGCTTCTCCATCAGGCCGATCTCCTCGGCGACCGGGATGAACTCGCCGGGGCCGACGAGCCCGCGCTCGGGCGAGTACCAGCGGGCGAGCGCCTCGAACGCGACGATCTTGCCGTCACGGAGGTCGACGATCGGCTCGAACACGACGCCGATCTCGTCACGTTCTAGACCCCGCTGGAGCTCGACCGCAAACTCGTGGCGGCGACGCACCTGGGCGTGCATCTCCGGCGCATACCGCGCGGTGCGGTGCTTGCCGGACTGCTTCGCGGAGTACATGGCGACATCGGCGTTCAGGAGAAGCTCGTCGGCGGTGATCCCGTCGTGCGAGAGCGCGATTCCGATGCTCGAGTTGAGCCTGGTCTCGCGGCCGTGGAGCATGATCGGCCGCTGGATCGACTCGAGCATGCAGGTTGCGACGATCTCGGCGCCCTGGCCGTCGGTCGACTCGAGCAGCACCGCGAACTCGTCTCCGGCGAGGCGTGCCGCGGTGTCGCCCTGGCGCACGGAGCGCTGGACGCGCCGTCCGATCTCGACGAGCACCTCGTCGCCGACCGCGTGGCCGAGTGTGTCGTTGATGCCCTTGAAGTCGTCGAGATCGACGAAGAGCACGGCCGAGCTCGACGACGAGCCGTGCGTGAGGGCCGCCTGGACGCGCTCGATGAACAGCGCCCGGTTCGGGAGCCCGGTGAGGAGGTCGTGGTAGGCCTGGTGGCGCAGCCGCTCCTTGAGGTCGTTCACCTGGGCGAGCGAGCGCTCGAGGCGCCCGTTCTCGAGCATCACGCTCGCGTGCCCGACGAAGGTCTCGAGCAGCCGCCGATCGTCGGAGTTGAACGACTCGACGTCGCCGGAGCGGTCGCCGACGACGAGAAGGCCGAACGGGCCGCTCTCGCCGCGGAGCGTCGCCACGATCCCGTCCGCGAGCGCGCGCGTGGCGAGGTAGTCGTCGAGCTCGTGCGGGGGCCGGGGAGCCGGCAGGACGATGCAGCCCCCGCCCGCCTCGATCGCCTCGAGGGTCTTCGTGTCCGAGGGTTCCGCCGGACCGGAGGCTGTCGCCATCCCGGCCGAGCGGCCGAGCACGCTGCGGAGCCCGTTCTCTCCACCCGCGGGGAAGAGGAAGATCTCGGCGTACTCGGCACGGACGAGCTGCCGGACGGTGAGCAGGAGCTGTCCCACCGCGAGGGTGAACTCGGGCGCGCCCTGCGTCGTCTTCATCGACTCGTACAGGAACTCGAGATGCTCGTGGCGCCGCGCCTGGGCGGCGAACGCGCGGAAGACGGCCGCCGCGATCGCCGCGGGGAGAATCAGCAGCACGATCGCCTCGCGGTCTGCCCGGGAGAGCACGATCGCGATCAGGACGAGGTTCGAGATCCCGAGCGCCGCGACGAAGGAGATCCCGGCTGCCACCGGCATCTGCCGGAGATCGAGAGAGCCCTGCGCGATCGCGATCGCGGCGGTCACGAGCACGATTCCCGTGAGCGAGGCAGCGATCACCGCCACGATCACGGCCACCCAGCCGAGCTCGGTGAGCGGGTCGCCGAGGGCCGCGACCGACCTGAAGACGATCACCGCAACAGCCGTCGTCAGCGCCAGCTGCGCCAGGTTGAAGACCAGCTTCTCGACGCGCTGGCGGCGCACGACGATCAGCGCGACTGCGGCACCCGAGAGCGATGCCGCCAGGAGCCCCGACGGCGAGAGGATGTAGAGACCGGGAATGAGCGCGACCTCGCTGAGCGAGATCGTGTGTGCCTCGCGGCGGAACTGGATGTGGACGACGTAGGCCTCGGCGAGGTAGAAGAGCAGCGCGATCACCCACCAGTGCATCGGGCGAACCTCGACGATCGGCGCCTGGTCGAAATGGCCGAGCAGCCAGTACCACGCACCGATCCCGGCCGCGACGAGCGCGACGTTGTAGACCCAGATCGCGCGGAACCCGAGGCTGAAACGCCGGGTTCTGTTCGTATCGTCGCTGGCCGAAGCTATCCCCATGCTTCTCAATCGACCGAATGCACCCCGGACCCTAGTCCCAGTCGTCCGAGGCCCAGGCGGATCCGCTCCACGTGCTGCCGCTCCAGGTGTTCCCGCTCCAGGTGTTCCCGGACCAGGTGCTGCCGGACCAGGTGCTGCCGGACCACGTATTGCCGGACCACGTATTCCCGGACCAGGTGCTGCCAGACCACGTATTGCCGGACCACGTATTCCCGGACCAGGTGCTCCCCGACCAGGTGTTGCCCGACCACGTGCTGCCCGACCAGGTGCTGCCGTTCCAGACCCCGCGGTTCCAGCTCGCGTCGGCCGCCTCCTGGGCTGCGAGCGCTGTCGTATCGACGCTCTGCCCGAAGATGTCCTCCTCGCCCTGCAGCACGATGCCGTTCAGGGTGAGGTGATCCTGACCGCGCGAGCCCTCGATCGTCCCGCTGCCGTCGGAGGGCGTGAACGACTGAGCCGTTGCCGGCGGTGCAGGAGCGGTGAGCAGATGGCCGAGATCGATCTCCCCGGCGCCGCCGTCCTTCGGATCGACGCCCGCGATCGGCTTCGCCCCGGTCGTGAGGAAGCGCTTGACCTGGTCGGGCGTCAGCTGCGGGAAACGCTGCAGGATGAGAGCCACGGCGCCGGCGGTGATCGCCGTCGCCTCCGAGGTGCCGCTCCCGCGGAAGTAGCGCGTGCCGAGGCGGCCGGTCGGATTCCCGTCGTCCACGAAGGAGCCCGGGTCGCGAAGACCCTGGAGGTGCGAGCCGTCGGCGATGAAGTCGGGGCCCTTGCACAGGGGGGCGGAGCCGCCGGCCGACGAGCACCCGGACGAGCTGGCCGAGTAGCCGCCGAGCCGGTCGTCGCCCGTGGCAATCGTGCCCATCGTGTCGTACCCGCCGACCCCGATGATGAAGGGGTCGTAGGCGGGATCCGCGACGCCCGGGGCGCCGCTGCCCTCCTGATAGCCGGTGTTCCCGGCTGCGGCCACCACGACGATCCCGGCCTTCCAGGCCTGCTCGACGGCGAAGGCGAGCGGATCGACGAGGTAGGGCTGCGTCGAGTTCGTTCCGTAGGCGAGGTTGATCACGCGGATGTTGAAACCGGGGTCGTGCGCGTGCTGGACGACCCAGTCGATCGCCGCGATCACCTGGGTGACGTCGACGCCACCGTCGGCGTCGCCGACCTTGACGCTGACGATCCGTGCATCCGGCGCCATGCCTCGATAGGTGGAGGCACCTGCGCTCGTGTAGGGCGCGCTCAGCGAGGAGTCGCGGCCGGCGATCAGCCCGGCCATGAAGGTGCCGTGACCGTTTGCGTCCAGGTTGCGGAGGTTCGGCGACTGGGAGTCGAGCGAGAGGTCGGGCCCGTACACGACCTTCCCGGACGCGTCGAGGCCCGGCACCTGCGAGACGCCCGTGTCGATGACCGCCACGTCGACTCCCTTGCCCGTGTAGCCGGCGCTCCACCAGGACTGTGCTCCCGTCCCGAGGGTCGTCTCGTACATCGAGTACGGGTCGGTCGTCGGGTCGTAGCTGGAGGAATCCTGAGAGGTTGTCGTCTGCGAGCTGCCGCTCGATTGCGACTGGCTACCTGGGCCACCCGGGCCAGGGCCGCCGGGGCCAGGGCCGCCGGGGCCAGGGCCACCCGGGCCAGGCCCGGGACGCTGGGCAGGCGGCGCAAGCGGCGGAGTGGGCTTCGTCAGAGTCGCCGAGTCGGTCGCGACGTGACCGTTGACGTAACCGTCGTTGGGGATGACGCGCACGCTGAGGGTCTGGCCGGCCTTCGCGCTCGCGTCGATCGCGAAGTCGTCATGCGGGCCGCGATTCGTATCGACCTGCATCTGGGCGCCGTTCAGCAGCCACACGTACGTGAACGTGACGGGCGATCCCTCGGGATCGCTCGCGGTTGCGTTGGCCGTGGCCGTGGCGCCGACCTGCGTCGAACCTGCCAGCCTCACGTCGGCCGTCGGCGGCAGGTTGGCGATGAAGCCGGATGCGGTGTCCGAATCCCCGACCAGGATCCCGTCGAAGGGGATGACGGTGACGGTCACGACGTCGGCGTTCTTCAACGAGTCGATCGTGAAATGGTCGCCCGTCGAGGCCGTCAGACTCGTGACCTGCCTGATCGCTCCGTTGACCTTCCAGACATACGTCAGCTGGACGTGGTCGCCGTCGGGGTCGCCGGCGGCGACGGTCGCGGTCAGTTGGCCGCTTGGCCGCCAGGGCGAGGCAGACGGGCCACCGGGCGCAGGGCCCGGCTTCGGTGGGCCGGAGAGGGTCACGGTGGCCACCGGCGCGTGATCGACGAGCGTCTCGGAGTCGGTCGCCGCGGTTCCACTCTTCGAGCCGACCGAAGGCGTCACGGTGATCGTGACGACCGAGCGCCAGCCGTAGGGGCCGAGCGGGAGGCTGTCGGTCAGCGAGTGGGTGGCCGGCTGAGTCCGGACGAGGAAGCCGTTGACACGCCAGGAGTAGGTGAAGTTGACGCCGCTCGTGTTCCCGGTCGATGCCACGGTGGCGGTCGCCTGCCCACCCGGCCGAAGGGTCCCGCCGATCGAGACGGAGATCGCCGGGGGAACGCTCGCGGGGCCGGCCGGAGGCGGCGGGGGCGGAGGCGGAGGCGGAGGCGGAGGCGGGCCCGCGAGAGCGCTCCGGGCACCGACGAGAGCGACAGCAGAGAGCGCAAGGACGAGGAGGATGCGCGCAGCGATGCCGAAGCGCGTCGAGTGCGGGGCAGGGGACGACTGCTGACGAGGCCGCTTCATGCGCCTCACCCTAGGCAGGCATAGGCCACCTCTCCTACCCCTTCCGGGGTACTCAACGAACTTTCCCTCGTTCGAGGGATGGGTGCGGGCCGGGTGTGACCGAGTGAGCGCCGGTTTCGACCCGGCTCTCGGGGGGTTACTCGACGGTGACGGTCTTCGCGAGGTTCCGCGGCTGATCGACGTTCAGGCCGCGGAGCCGGGCGATGCGATAGGCGAGGAGCTGGAGCGGGAGCGTCGCGAGCACCGCTTGCAGGAACGCCGCCGACCTCGGCACGTAGATCACGTCGTCGGCATGATGCTGGATCTCCTCGTTGCCCTCGGTCGCGATCGCGATCACGTGCGCACCGCGGGCGCGGGTCTCCTGGATGTTCGAGACGACCTTGTCGTACACGGTGTTCATGCGCGTGGCGACGACGACGACCGGCGTGCCTTCCTCGAGCAGGGCGATCGGGCCGTGCTTCATCTCGCCGGCCGAGTAGGCCTCGGTCGGGATGTAGGAAATCTCCTTGAGCTTGAGCGCGCCCTCGAGCGCGACCGGGAGCCCGATGTGTCGGCCGAGGAACAGGAAGAACGGCTGGTCGTAGAAGCGCCGGGCGATGTCGTCGATCGGGTGGTCTCCGTGGAGGAACTCGCGCATCTTCTGCGGCAGCCGGTACACCCCGTCGAGAATGAACTCGATCTCCTCCGCCGGCAGCGTCTGGCGCACGCGCGCGAGCTCGAGCCCGATCAGATACATCAGCCCCACCTGCGCCGAGAAGGTCTTCGATGCGGCGACGCCGACCTCGAGGCCGGTGCGCGTGTAGAGGACGGAATCCACCTCGCGCGTGATCTGCGAGCCCATCTGGTTCGTGATCGCGACGGTGCGCGCGCCGAGCTCCCTCGCGAGCTTCATCGCCTGGATCGTGTCGCGCGTCTCGCCGGACTGCGAGATCCCGATCACGAGCGTGTCTGCATCGATCACCGGGTTTCGGTAGATCCACTCGCTCGCGATATCGGGCTCGACAGGGACGCGGCCCCACTCCTCGATCACGTAGCGGCCGACGACGCCGGCGTGGTAGGCCGTGCCGCACGCGACGATCACGATCCGGCGCAGGTCCCGCAGGTCCTGCGCGTTCATCCCGAGACCATCCTGGACGAGATGCCCGTGGCGGACGCGGTCGCCGATCGTGACCTCGAAGCCATAAGGCTGCTCGTAGATCTCCTTGAGCATGAACGTCTCGAAGCCCTCCCGTTCTGCGACCTCCTCGTCCCAGTCGATCCGGATCTCCTCGAGCTCGACGGGAGCCCCGTCGGAGGCGCGAAGCACGCGGACACCCTCCGGCCTCACCTCGACGATGTCGCCGTCGCCCGGGTACATCACGCGGCGCGTCTCCGAGAGGAACGCGGACAGGTTCGAGGCCAGGAAGTTCTCGCCGTCCCCGAGCCCGACGACCATCGGGGTCTCGCGCCGGACGCCGACGAGCCGGTTGGGCTCGTCGTGGTGAATCGCGACGAAGGTGAAGTGCCCCTCGAGCCGGGCATAGACGGCGCGCACCGCTTCGAGCAGGTCGCCGTCATAGACGGTCTCGAGGAGATGCGCGACGACTTCGGCGTCGGTCTCGGAGCTGAAGACGTGCCCGCCGTCCTCGAGCTCCCGCTTGAGCTCGCGGTAGTTCTCGACGATCCCGTTCAGCACGATCGCGAGCTTGCTGTCCTCGCAGCCGGTGAGCGGGTGCGCGTTGTCCTCGTTCACCCCGCCGTGGGTTGCCCACCGCGTGTGGCCGACGCCGGTCGTGGCATGCGAGCCGTTCGGCCCCGCCACCTGCTTGAGATTGCCGAGATTGCCGACGGCGCGGACGTATTCGAGGCCGCCGGCCTCGAGAAGGGCGATGCCGGCCGAGTCGTACCCGCGGAACTCGAGGCGCTCGAGGCCGCGGATCAGGAGGTCTTTCGAAGCACGGCTCCCGACGTAACCGATGATCCCGCACATGCTGACTCCTCTCTAGCCCGAGCCGGCCACATGGAGGGCTTCGGCACTGTCCTTTCCAAGACGCCCGACTTTTACGACACCGCCGGTAAATTACGAAAAGCCCGGCCTGCTTTGCAACCCCACCGACCGTTGAAAGCCTTTCTTTTCAGGGGAGGCAAATCAGCCGAGCTCACTCTCGACAAGCCTGGCAATGGTACCACAGGCCTCGCTCGCAAGATCACCGTTCTGGGCCTCCACGAGGACTCGGATGATGGGCTCCGTCCCGGACGGGCGAACGAGCACGCGCCCCGTTTCGCCGAGCTCGGCGTTCGCGCGATCGACGGCCGCCAGCACTGGCTGCGTGAGCTCCTTCGACGCGACGCGGACGTTCTCCTTGGCCTGGGTGAAGTGCGGGAGCACGGCCGCAGCCTCGCCGAGGGTACGACCGCGGAGGGCGCTGCAGAGGAGAAGCGCCGCGGCGAGGCCGTCGCCGGTGACGTGGTCGCGCAGGTAGATCACGTGACCCGACTGCTCGCCTCCGAGCACACCGCCCGCGCGCTCGAGCGCCTCGAGCACATAGCGGTCGCCGACGTCGGTCGTCTCCACCCGGATCCCGCGCTCGGCCATCAGCGCGTGGAACCCCAGGTTCGTCATCTGCGTCACCGCGACGACCTCGACGCCGAGATCGAGCGCGAGGATCGCGACGATCCCGTCGCCGTCGACCACCTCGCCCTTCTCGTCGACGGCCATCAGCCGGTCGCCGTCGCCGTCGAACCCGACCCCGAGCGCGGCACCGCGCTCCCTCACCGTCCTCTGGAGCAGAGCGGTGTCGGTGGCGCCGCAGCCGGCATTGATGTTCGTGCCGTCGGGCTCGTTCCCGATGGCATGGACAGTCGCCCCGAGACGCTCGAAGGCCTCGGGCGCGAGCCCCGCGCATGCACCGTTGGCGCAATCGACCACGAGCTCGAGACCGGTCAGTTCGGAGCCGAAATGCGAGACGACGTAGCCGACATACGCGGCATCGGCGTCGAGCAGCGCCTCGATCGTCCCGCGATCGCGCTTGGGCGGCGCGTCGAGGAGCGCCTCGATCGCCTCCTCCTCGGCGTCGGTGAGCTTGCGCCCGCCGGCCGTGAAGAACTTCACGCCGTTGTACTCGGCGGGATTGTGTGAGGCCGTGATCATGATCCCGAGGTCGAGCGCACCGAGCGCGACCGCAGGGGTCGGCAGCACGCCGGCGATGACCGCCGTCCCACCTGCGGAGACGATCCCTTCGACGAGTGCCGCCTCGAGCTCGATCCCGGATCCTCTGGTGTCGCGGCCGACGAGTACGAGCGACGCGCCGCTCCAGAGCGTGGCCGCCCGTCCGAGCCGTTCGACGAGCTCGGCGGTCAGGAACTCGCCGACAATCCCTCGAACGCCGTCAGTCCCGAAGTACCGCCGACCCATGGCGCGGGACGTTAGTCGAGGCAGCCGGTGCTAGCGCTTGGAGAACTGCGGCGCCTTGCGCGCCTTGTGCAGGCCGGCCTTCTTGCGCTCGACCTGGCGGGCATCTCTCGTGAGGAAGCCCTGCCGCTTCAGCATCACGCGGAAGTCGGGGTTGATCTCGACGAGGGCCCGGGCGATGCCGTGGCGGATCGCGCCGGCCTGGCCGGAGGCGCCGCCGCCGTGCACGCGAACGCGCAGGTCGTACTGGCCGGCGAGCTCGGTCGTCTCGAGCGGCGACATGATCGCCTTGCGATGCGTCATGCGCGGGAAGTAGACGTCGATCTGCTTGCCGTTGATCCACGTCGCCCCGCTGCCGGGCCGCAGGATCACGCGCGCGACGGACGTCTTCCGCTTGCCGGTTCCGGAGTACTGCGCGACTGCCATCTAGAGAGTCCTCGCCATCAGAACGGCTTCGGTTCCTGCGCGGTGTGCGGATGCTCGGGGCCGGCGTAGATCTTCAGCTTCGTCAGCTGCTGGCGGCCGAGCTTGTTGCGGGGCAGCATGCCCTTGACCGCCTTGCGGAGCACCTCGGTCGGCCGGCGCTGCAGCTGCTCGCGCAGCGGCCGCTCGCGGAGCCCGCCCGGATAGCCGGAGTGGCGGTAGTAGATCTTCTGGTCGAGCTTGTTGCCGGTGACCGCGATCTTCTCGCAGTTGACGACGACCACGAAGTCGCCCGTGTCCACATGAGGCGTGAACTGGGGCTTGTTCTTTCCGCGCAGGCGATCGGCGATCTGCGTCGCGAGGCGGCCGAGGGTCTGGCCGTCGGCGTCGACGACGTACCAGTCGCGTGGGATTTCGCCGGGCTTGGCGCTGTAGGTCTTCATCGAGAGGTCTGCGGTGAGGGAACTGAGCTTGTCGTACGAAGGGCGGGCACGTGCCCGCCGCGGGCTCAAGAGTACCAGGATTGGTAGAGCTGAGAACGCAGCGGCTGGACGCGCCGGCGCCGGGCATCGACCGGGCTGCGGTCCGAGCGGCAGGCGGCGGGGTCGCCGTCGCGATAGAAGTTGCAGGTCGCGCCGATCCGGGCGGCGGCGAGCCGCTCGATGAAACCGTTCCTCACGATCCGTACTCTCACCGACGGCGGCCAGCCGGCGTCCGAGGTCGGCGCGTTGATCGCCGGGTTCCTGGACGGCGCCGAGCGGACGCTCGACCTGGCCCAGTACGACTTCGACCTCGGCCCAGCCACCTCGGCCGTCATCGGCGACGCGATTCGTCGGGCAGCCGCCCGCGGCGTTCGCGTCCGGCTGGCGTACAACGTCGACCACGCCAACCCGGTCCCTGTGCCTCCGCCGCCCTCCCCGGACGAGACGCTGATCGACTCGCTGCCGATCGAGGCCTTCGCGATCGCGGGTGTTCCCGATCTGATGCACCACAAGTACGTCGTCCGGGACAACGCCGCGGTGTGGACCGGATCGTTGAACTGGACGGACGATGCCTGGACGAGGCAGGAGAACGTGATCGTGATCGCCGATTCCACGGCACTCGCGGCCGAGTTCAGGCGCGACTTCACCCAGCTGATCGATTCCGGCACGTCGGTCGGGACGGGACACGTCGATCCGACCTGGCACGACGGTGTCCGCGCGTGGTTCACCCCGGCCCACGGGGAAGCGCTCTCGCATCGCGTCGGCCAGGCGATCGGCCGCGCCCAGCGCCGGGTGCGGGTCTGTTCGCCCGTGCTCACGACCCCGCCCGTCCTCGGTGCCCTGGCCGGGGCCGTCGTCGGGGGGCGAGTCGACGTCGGGGGTTGCGTCGACGGCACCCAGATGCGCGACGTCGCACGGCAATGGCGCTCGGGTAAGGGCGGCTGGAAGGTGCCGCTGCTCCAGCGCGTCGCAGGCGCGTTCACGGCCAAGCTCAGTACGCCCTACGGAGCGGGCAACGTGCACGATTTCATGCACGCGAAGGTCACGATCTGCGACGACACCGTCTTCGCCGGCTCCTTCAATCTCTCGCGCTCGGGCGAGCGGAACGCCGAGAACGTCCTCGAGATCGAAGACGCGGAGATCGCCGACGGCCTGGCCGCGTTCGTCGACGACGTCCGCGGTCGCTACGGGCCGCTGACGCTGAGCTAGAACCCTCACGTTCGGGTTTGACGGCGCGGTCGCGTCGTCGCTAACCTTTGCCTTGCACTGTCCCCATGGACGGCGCAGGGCGACGAGGCCTGAGGACCCCGCGAGGGATCTTCAGGCCTTTTTGTCTTTCCGGAACGGTTTGTCCTTTCAGCTTTCCCAGAGACCGAGGAGCGGCCCATGAGCAAGTACAAACTCGAATACATCTGGCTCGATGGTTACGAGCCCGTCCCCAACCTCCGCGGCAAGACGCAGGTCAAGGAGTTCGGGGAGTTCCCGAGCCTCGAAGAGCTCCCGGTCTGGGGCTTCGACGGAAGCTCGACGCGCCAGGCGGACGGGGGCGACTCGGACTGCATGCTGCAGCCGGTCGCGTCGTTCCCCGACCCGGCCCGCGAGAACTCCGTGCTCGTCATGTGCGAGGTGCTCCTGCCCGACGACTCGCCGCATCCGAGCAACAGCCGCGCGTCGATCCCCGACGACCCGGGCACGTGGTTCGGCTTCGAGCAGGAGTACTTCCTCTATCGCGACGGCCGCCCGCTCGGGTTCCCGCGCGACGGGTTCCCGCTGCCGCAAGGCGAGTACTACACGGGCGTCGGCTACAAGAACGTCGGCGAGGTGGCACGCGAGATCGTCGACAAGCACCTCGACATGTGTCTCGCCGCCGGCATCAACCACGAGGGCATCAACGCCGAGGTGGCGAAGGGCCAGTGGGAGTTCCAGATCTTCGGCAAGGGCTCGAAGCGCGCGGCGGACGAGGTGTGGATCGCCCGGTACCTGCTGCTGCGGCTCTGCGAGCGCTACCGCGTCGACGTGAACTTCCATCCGAAGCCGCTCGGGATCGAGCACGACTGGAACGGCTCCGGCATGCATGCGAACTTCTCGACCCAGTACATGCGCGAGGTCGGCGGCAAGGAGTACTTCGAGTCGCTGATGACGGCCTTCGACGAGGCCAAGGACGACCACATCGCGGTGTACGGCCCCGACAACCACATGCGCCTGACGGGGCTCCACGAGACGCAGTCGATCGACAAGTTCAACTACGGCGTCGCGAACCGGGGCGCCTCGATCCGCGTTCCGCACAGCTTCGTCAAGAACGGCTACCGCGGCTATCTCGAAGATCGACGCCCGAACTCGCTCGGCGATCCGTACCAGATCGCAGGGCGGATCCTGCAGACGATCCAGACGGTTCCGGCGGGCGGCCCCGCCGCCCCGGCGCCGGTCTCCGAAGGCGCCGCAGTCTAGGTTCGCGCCCTCCCGGGATCGCGCGCTTTCAGGTGCGATCCCGGGTAGGCACCAAGCGCGGCACG
>DATBBA010000017.1:0-85515 GCA_036271235.1 Gaiellaceae bacterium | reverse complement strand
GGCCGCCGACCAGGTAGATGGCGGCGGGCATCACAGCGAACGTGATCTGGATCGACTGCATCATCCACCGGCCTGTCATGCGACTGCGCACCTCGAGACCGGCGAGCCGGCTTGACTCGCCCTCGAAGCGCTCTGCGAGCTCCGACGAGCGCCCCATCGTCTTCCCGAGCAGGATCCCCGAGACCGAGAGCGACTCCTGGACGAGCGAGGAGATGTCGGCCATCGACTCCTGCCGCGTCGTCGAGATCGCCCGGCGTGCCTTTCCGACCCGCCGGGTGACCAGGACGAAGATCGGCATCAGCCCGAGCGCGACGATCGCCAGCTCCCACTGGATCAGGAACATCGCGACGACGGTCGCGATCACCGTCGTCACCGTGGACATGACCGACGTCGCCGTCGAGGTGAGGACGTTGTCGACGCCGCCGATGTCGTTGGCGATCCGGCTCTGGACCTCGCCGGTGCGCGTCTTCGTGAAGAACGCGAGCGAGAGCTGCTGCAGGTGGCGGAAGACGCCGGTGCGGAGATCGTGCATCACGCTCTGGCCGACCTGCGTCGAGAGGTAGGACTGGAACACCCCGCACGCGCCGTTGATCAGCGCGATCGCGATCATCGCGACGACGAGCCCGACGAGGAGGCTCAGGTCGACGGTCACATACTCGTGCTTGCCGTGGACGATCGGCTTGAAGGCCTCGGAGAAGACCCGCTGCTGCAGGAACGCAGGCACGACGCCGAGCGCCGAGGCGAAGACGATCAGACCCGTTACGACCGAGAGCTTGAGCTTGTAGGGCCGAAAGAGGCGCCCGATCCGGCGCAGGTTGGCCTGCCGCACCGCCTTGTCGGCCGGGCGCTCGATCTTCTCGCGCGGCATGAAGCCGCCTGACCGTCCGCCTGCCATCTAGCTGACTAGTTCCACCTTCATCCAACTACACGGTACCGACCGGCGCTGCCGCATTGCTATGCGGCAGCCGCGTTTCGCAGTTCGGCCATCAGCAGCGCGTCCGGCTGTTCGCCAACCGCCGACCAGGCGATCTTCCCGTGGCGGTCGATCACGTAGAAGGTCGGGAACACCTTCAGCTCGTAGGCCCTGGAGACGGGCCCCGGGCTGCCCGCGTCGCTGAAGGTGCCCGGGCGGCTGCTCGGATCGAGCACGGCCGGGAACGGCGAGTCGAAATAGACGTGGTAGGCGAGCACGCTCGCCGCGTCCTCGCCGTCGCCGTTGACGGCGACGAATGCGTAGTGCTTGGGCGAGAGCTTCCCGTACATCGTCTTCAGGTGTGGCGCTTCCGCGGCGCAGTGCGGACACCAGGTGGCGAAGAGCTCGAGGAGTACCGTCTTGCCGCGAAGCGAGCGCAGGCTGACGGGCACGCCCTCAGGTGTCCGCAAGGTGAAGGGCGGTGCCTTCGAGCCGGGTGGCAGCAGGCTCGAGTCGGCGGGCGGGGTGACGCCCTCGATCGGCTGGTCCTCGATCTGGCCGGCGCCTCCGATTCGGTGCGGGTAGAAGTGCACCGCCTCCGCCGCCGCACGGAGTGAGGGCGACGCGTGGCGGTCGGCGGCCGGAATCGCCGTGGGGTGCGCGGTCGGGGCCTTCGAGCTGACGGCCGCGACGACGGCGATGATCACGACCGCGAGGATCGCGCCGCCGAGCCCGAGCGCCATCCAGAACCGCGTGGGCCGCGTGTAGCCCTCGCGGCCCGGGCCGAGCTGGACTCGCGGAGCCTTGGCACGTGGCGTCTCGGCTGCGGTCTCGTCCTCGAGGGTCACGCGGTCCTCCTTCGCCGCAGCAGCAGCCAGATCCCGCCCCCGATCAGGCAGAGCACGATGGCACCGCCGGCGATCTCGACGCGCTCGGTCGACTCCGAGCCGCCGCGCTTGGCCACCGGGGTCGTGGCGAGGGTGAGCCCTCGCCTCGCTGCGAGCTTCTTCACGGCACCCTGCACCGCGGTCATCAGCTCGGGCCCGGTCGCCTTCGCCGGGACCTTCAGCTTCGCGACGATGGCCCTGTCGGCGGCCGGGAGCATCTTCGCCTTGTAGATCCCGAAGCCGCTCGGGGTCACGACGAGCACCTCGGTCTTCCAGTAGTAGAAGTCCTCCTCGGCGAGGAAGTGCGCGTAGGTCTGCGGTGTCTTGAACAGGCTCGGCACGGAGCCGAGGTCGTATCGCGTCGCGATCAGCGCGACCTTCAGCGGGAAGCCCTGCTTCTTCGCGCTCGCGAGCATCGCGACCAGCTTGGCCTGCTCCGCCTTCGGGATGTGGCTGTCGAAGGGCGAGAGGTAGGTCGAGCCGCCGAGCAGGTAGTCGCTCGCCGGGTCGCCGTCGGCGAGCGCAGCGGGGGCGGCGACGAGGAACATCGCGAGGAGCCCGGCGAGCAGGAGCCGGGCCCTCATCCCAGGGCCGTCCTCAGCAGGAGGAGCACGATCACCACGGCGACCATTCCGGCCATGAAGCCGATCGCGGACACGGCGAGCCGCAGTGCGGGGGCGCCCGTCATCCGCTTGCGTGGTCGACGATGAGGGCGGTGAAAGGCTCTCCGTTCTTGGGCGTCACGTTGAACGACAGCCCCCAGTGGCCGACCATGACGAGCGCCGGGGCGGGATGCGAGTAGACGCCCGGAGCCGTCTCCGAGAGCTGGTACTCCTGGTTTCCCATCTCCATGTCGAGCATCGCGAAGGTGACCGTCACGCTGGCTCCGGTGACCGGCTGCCCGTCCTTCGTGATCTGGAGCGCGAAGTCGTTCGGGGCGGCCGCCTTGTTCGGCTTGACGAGCACTTTCAGGGTATACGGGCCCTGCTGGATCGTCGTCGCGACCGGGCCCGGGCCCACCTTGGCGAGTGCCGAGCCCTCCTCGCCGAGGAACTTCGAGGGCGGCGCCAGGCTCGAGAGCACCGCGGCGGCGCCGACGGCGGCGATCACGAGCAGGGCCTCGCCGGAGATCAGGGTTCGGAGGAGCCTCGCAGCGGAGGGGGCGAGCTCGGGGCGAGCTCGCGAGGCGGCGAGGCGCGGCTTCGTCCGGACAAGGTTGACCGCGGCCAGCAGCATCGCGACCGCGAGAAGCGAGGCCTTCACGAGGATCGCCTGCCCGTAGGAGGTGGTCCAGAGCGCCGAGAGCAGTGGCAGGTGGAGGATCGCGGCCCAGATCCCCGATCCGAGCAGGAGCGCGACCGCGACGAGCGCGGTGTTCGAGAAGCGCGGGACGACGACCGAGAGCACCGGGAGCCGGCGTCCCGCCGGGACGGCCGCCGAGAGGACGATCAGGCCGATGAGGCCTCCCAGCCACACGGAGCCGGAGACGAGGTGAAGCCAGTCGAGCGCGACCGCAAGCCCTCGGGGTGAGGTCTGGGCGGCGTGGCCCGAGGCGCCGGGAACGGCGAGCACGGCGGCGGCGGCCGAGATCGCCCCGATCGCGGCGAGGATCTCGGCGATCGACCGGTGTTCGCGCTCGGGCCTGTCGACCCAGAGGGCGATGCAGCCGGCGAGGCAGAAGAGGGCGAAGGTGATCCAGAGATCGACGTACCCTCGGCCGAAGGCGGTCGTGCGCCAGAGCGGCACGAGGGCGCCGAAGTCGAGGAACGATCGGAGCGAGTCGATCGCCGTCGACTCCTCGAGATAGATCGGAATCGCGACGAGGCCGAGTGCCGACGCGATCAGGAACGCGATCGAAACAGCTCGCAGCTTCGTTCCCTCGACCCGGCGCGCCGCGGGCCGCGCGATCGCGAGCCTGAGCACGAGCAGGCCGATCGCGGACATCACCGTGAGGAAGACCGCCCAGCGCGCGACGAGGAGCGGAGTCGTGGTCGCCGTCTGGGCGATGTGGGGGATCACGAACTGCGGAGCCGGCCCCGCGTTCGGGCCGACGGCGAAGGTGAACGCGCCCTGAACGGGGTGACCGTCGACCGAGATCGCTCGCCAGTAGACGAGGTACCAGCCCTCGGGGAGGTGCGGCTTCAGCGGCACGATCAGCGTGTCCGGGTTCGCCGGCGAGCGCATCACGGGCCCCGTCGTCACCTGATGGGCCTCCCTGTCGGTGACGGAGACGATCGCGAAGCGGGGCTCCACCGCCTCGTCGAAGGTCAGGGCGACATCCGGGGGCGGGGAGTCCAGGATTGCGCTCGCACTCGGGACCGTCTTGGTCAGATATGCGTGCGCCGAGGCCGCGGCAGGGATGGCGAGAGCCATCAGCGCCAGGACCAGGACAAGGACGACCCGCCCCCGGTTTCTCACGCGAGCTGCCTCTTCCCGCCGCCACCGCCGGAGACGAGCGCGACGATGCCGAGAATCACTCCGACTGCGCCGACGACGAGCGCGACGATCGTGAGAGCCGACGTTCCGCCTCCGCCGAGCGATGCCTTCGCCTGGATCGTCGGGGCAGGATTGGCCCCCGACTCGGGATCGGACCAGTTCACGATCTCGTTGTCCGAGTAGGTCTGCTGGACCTGGAACGTGTAGGTCCCGGCTTTCGCCGGCTGCCCGAGGAACTGGAAGAGCGAGTCCTCCTCCGTCGGTACGTGACCGCCCGTCCACGTCACCTTCTGGATCACGGCGTCCTCGCCGGATCCGGTCTGCTCGAGCGTGCGCGTCCAGCCCGGGCTCGGCACGAACGAGTCGATCGAGAAGCCCTGCGGTACGGTCAGCACGATCTTCGTGGTGAACGCGTTCTCCTTCTCGGTCGGGATCGCGAGGCTGTAGAGCTGGAGCGTGTTCGAAAGCGACACGGGCGGACTGATCCGCGCATGCGCAGAGGCCACGGAAGCGGCGATCAACGCCGCCACAGCCGCGCATGCGAATGCTGATGGCAGGCGGCGCCTGCCGCGATAGAGCTTGTTCACCGTTTCTCGACTCCTCTCGTGTGACTTCATGGAAGTTGGGGACGGAGAACGGCGGGCGGTCCGCGCGCCGGGTTCAAGAGGCTTCGGCGGCTCGTGGCCCGAAGCACCGAGGGCGGTAGAGCCGGTGGGCGGCGGAGTCCAGGAAGCAGCGTGGCTTCGAGCTCGGCGAAGAGCCGGCGGGCCCAGTCCAGAAGATGCTCGATAGCCCCGTGGATTGCGACCGCGATGAGGGAAAGCGCGGCGAGAACGGGAATCGCGTCGCGATGGACGGGGCCGGTCAGGCAGTGGAGCCCATGCCAGCCGAGCCCCTCGCGCCAGTGGATTGTCGATTCGAGCATCGCGAACGCAAACGACGTGGCACCGAAAAGCAGGACCGCGCGTACCAGAAGGAGCACGGGGCGAAGCTGCGGCCTCGAGACGAGCCGCCGCCCCTCGAGCAGGAGCCGCTCGCGAACGGCAAGCGCAGCGAGCCCGAGCACGGCCGCCGCGACCGCGGCCGCGACGAGGACAGCGACCAGAAGCGGCACCGTGACGTCCGGGCCTACCTGGTTGTGCGCGAGTGCGGCGAGCAGCACCGACTGAGGCGCGAGCGCGTAGACGATCGTGCGGGTCGCGAGCACCACCGACAGCGCGACGACGACCCAGATCCCCGTACGCGCCCTCATCTCTAGGCGCCGACCTCGAGCGTGAACGGTGCGGTGAAGACCTTCCCGTCGATCTGGCACTGGAGGAACAGGCGCCAGGTGCCCGGCGCGGGAACCAGCACCCCTACCTTGAGCTTCCCGGGCGTCGACGAGGTGCCGGTGACCTTCGTCGGGCCCAGCACGCTCGTGCACCCGCTCACCCCTGGCGCGCAGACGTGCGTGTGGAAGTAGTCGAGGCTCGATTTGCGGAAGAAGATGGCGTGGGCGAGCGCTCCGAACCACGGCGTGAACGTGGGCTTCTCGCCGTTCGGGCCCGTGACGTCCACCGTGACGAGCTGCGCCTGGATCGCCTTGAGGTTCTGAGCGCCGTGGAGCGTGAACCGGTATCCGTCGATCACCGTCGAGCTCGCTGGAGGCGGCAGTGCCTTCGGAACGTAGCGCCCCTTGACGTTCACCTTCCCGAACAGCTGGAAGTTCACGTTCTGCTGCGAAGAGCTCTTCGGATACACGTCGACGACGAGCCGGTAAGGGCCGGGTGCCGGGAAGGTGACGACCTTCGAGACCGTCGCGCTCTTCCCGACCGGCGGATGCTGGTGGATGATGTAGGCAAGGTCGTCGCGGACAAGGATCAGGTGGACGCCGGTGTGCGGTCCCGGCCCGGTCTTGAAGTGGACGAGCGGGGTGCCGTCGGGCTGCTCGATCGTGAACGAGACCTTCACCGGCTTGCCGGCCACGACCGGCCCCGACGGCTGGAACTTCACGATCTTGTAGTCCGCCGCGGGCTGGATCTGCGGGGTCGACATGCTGGTGGAGCTTCCGCCACAGCCGGCCGCGGCAATCACGAGCCCGGCGGCCGCGGCGAGCACGGGAACGCGGGTCAGCTTCAAGAGTCACCTCCGGGGAACAGGAAGAAGGGATGTGGCGCGACATAGCCGCCGAGCTCGAGGACGATCTCGGCGTGCGGCGTGAGCGGGATCGCACCGGCCGCGCTCTGCACGAGCTTTCCGCCGACATAGGCACGGACCGGCCCCGAGAACGACGCCAGCCGCCGCGAGCCGAGCGCCTGCCCCCAGACGCGGAAGATGTCGGCGACGCGGAGCTTCGTGCCGCGGGCGACCTCCACCACGCCGCCCGGCGACGTCGTGCGGATCGGATAGACGCCGCGCGGGGAGATCCCGATCCCGGCCGGGACGACGACCACCTTCCGGTTGGCGAAGAGCTCGAGGTGGATCCGGAACGAGGGTCCCGCCGCTCCGGCGAGAAGCTCGCCGACCGGCGTCCCGGCCACCACGGCCGTGGTCTTCGCCGGCGGGAGATAGCGCGGCCCGGCTCCGATCGGCCACGGGTGCACGGACGGCGGTAGAACGAGAGCGGCGGCTGCGAACAACGTCTTCATCGCGGCACCGCGATCCTGGCGCGGACAGGCTCGTCGAAGTCGGGTAGGAAGCTCAGGGCGGCCGCCGCGACGCCCGCGGCGATCGCGAGCGCGCAGACCGCGCGGGCGAAGGCTCCCGGGAGGGCCGAGATCACGACGCCGTGCCAGAAGATCGGCAGCGAGCTGAGGCTCACGGCGGCTGCGACCGCCCCGACGACTCCGGCTGCGTGCACCCGTGCCCGCCCGCGAAGCCGAAGCAGCAACCCGCCAAGCACGCCGGCCACGACGACGGCGGCGATCAGCTGCAGCCACGCCACCCCGCCCGTCGGCGCGTCGCGCACCGCGAACGTCGTCACCTCGAGGAGGGCGGCGGCGCCGGACGCGAGCCCGAGACCGATCGTGAGCGCGGTCCGCGTCGCGCGGCGCCGCATCGCCACCAGCACCGCTCCCGCGAAGACCGCGCCCGCCAGGAGCCACGGCCACACCGCGGGCCGGGCCACACGGACGAACGTGCCCGAGATCGCTGCCGGCTTGCCGTTCACGTCCAGAGCGACCACGAACTGCCCGGCCGGCCCCGGACGCGACACACGGGGCGGTGCGAGCCGGTGGTCGTGCCAGGTGGCGGTGCGGCTGCCCGAGAGATGCACCCACCCCTGCTTCTTCGCCGAGACGAGGAGATCCGCGGTCGCGGTCGGCGAGGCCGCATTCACCCAGACCCCCGAGGAGTCGATCCGCAGGAACGGCTCTCGCAGCTCACCGCGCACGAGCAGGTCGACGCCCGGATTCGCCCGCACCTGGAAGTCGCGGTCGCCGTCGAGCACACGGACGTGCACGCCGGAAAGGGCGCGCGTGGCCGGGCTGAGCGTCAGCCGGTAGTCGAGCGCGACCGTAGGACCGCGGCCGTGGGCGGCTGCCTGCCCGGGCAGCGCAAGCGCCGCGAGCAGGGCGGGTGCAACGAGGCGGAGCCGGAGCGGCCCGCGCAAATTGGTCTCCTTTCGTACGGAATCGGAATGGTGGGGAATCCGGCCGGAAGGGCTGGCCGATTTCCCTAGGAGAGACCGATTCCGAACGGAGGCGCACGGCCTGCACTGCGGCGGGCGAGCGGAGAGACCCGGACGGCCGAGAACGCCGTCGGGCGGAGGGACGCGAAGGCGAGACCAGCGACGGAGCGGCCGGACGTGAGCCGCGCGACTGCCTCGACCGCGGCCGCAGCAAAGCGAAGGAGGGCGGCGACGACGACGCCGGCGAGAACCGAGAGCGGGACTGCCCAGTAGCCGCCGTGGCCGAAGACGCCCTCGACGCCCGACGGGTGCCCGACCGCGAACATGCCCTCGAGCCATTCCTGCGTCGAGTAGGTCACGAGGAGCGCCAGCGAGGCGAGCCCGGCCAGAGCGGCGAAGGAGCGCCGTGGCCGCTCGTCGGATCGACCGCCGGCCGCCCGGGCAAGGCGCGTCACGAAGGATCCGAGGCCGAGTGCCACCAGCACTCCGAGCCACGGCGCGAACGAATCGAGGTAGCCGTGCCCCTGTGCGGCGAGGGCCGCGCCCGAGTGCGAGCCGTAGGCCAGCTCGTACCGCAACTGGTGGACTCCGAAGGCGGCCACCGGCAGAAGCACGAATCCACGTCCCGCGAGAGCCGACCGTACCCGCTGATGCCTCATTGACAACAGTTTAGCTGGCCCCGCTCGAGACAGACCCGTCCGCGACCGGCGCAGCAAGCGTCGCGACCACACGCCGCCCGTTCAGCGAGAAGACCACGTCGATCGTGTCGTTCTTGCGGTACGTCCCCGCGATCCCGAGTCCCATGCGGAGCCAGCGCCAGAAGCCGATGTTTCCCTCCCGCGACAGCTTCTCGGCGAAGACGAGCGACGAGCCGACCGCCTCGAAGTCGGTTCCCTCGGTTTGCGGGATGCCGTTCACGAAAACCTCGAACGGTCTCGTCACGTGTCCGGGCAGGTCGATCCGTGTCTTTGCCTCCATCGACTATACGATGCCAGGAAGCGTGCGAAGCAAGGCCCTCGGACTCTGGATCGCATGCTCGGGGGCACTTGTGCTCGCCGGGGCAGCCTTCGCCGGAAACGGCGGGGTCGCTCCGCAGCCCGCTTCTTCTCCCGGCGCAAGCAGCATCCGCGACAGCTACTTCTTCGTCTCGATCTTCGCGATCGTGGTCTTCATCGGGGTCGAGGGCGCGCTGATCGCGCTGATCGTCCGTTACCGCCGTGGAAAGCGGGCGCGCTACGCCGACGGCCTGCAGCTCCACGGCTCGACCCGCCTCGAGATCCTCTGGACGGTCGTGCCGGCCGTGATCCTCGCCGCGATCGCCACGTTCATCTTCATCAAGCTTCCCGACATCGCGAACGCCCCGCCTGCGAATGCGGCCAACGAGACCACGATCGGGGTCGAAGGCCGGCAGTTCTACTGGATGTTCCACTACCCGAACGGCGCGATCTCGGTGGGGACGATGACCGCGCCCGCCGGCAACGTCGTGAACGAGGACGTCTTCGCGCCCGACAACGACGTTCTCCACAGCTGGTGGGTACCGGCGCTCGCCGGCAAGATCGACGCGATCCCCGGCCGCACGAACCACTCGTGGTTCGAGGCCCCCGCCGGGCTGTATCCGGCGCGCTGTTCGGATCTCTGCGGGATCCAGCACACGGTCATGCTCGCCAGCGTCAAGGTCGTTCCCCGGGACCAGTACGAGGCGTTCATCAAGGCGAGGGCCGCCGATCCCACCGGGACAGGCCTCGGTCAGGAGGAATGGGAACACGTCTGCTCGACGTGCCACAAGCTCGACGAGAACTACGTCGGCCCGGCGCTCGGCCAGAACCCGCTGCTCACGAACGCGAAGGATCTCACGGGGATCCTGAAAAACGGCGTCGGCAACATGCCGGCCGTCGGCAGCGACTGGTCGAAGGCGCAGATCGACGCGCTCGTCGCCTACACCTCGACGCTCGTGAAGGCGCCCAGTGGCAGCTGAGACCCCGGTCGTCGCCTACCGCACCGACTGGAAGCGCGGCCGGATCACCTCGTGGCTGACGACCGTCGACCACAAGCGGATCGGGATCCTCTACCTTCTGACGGCGCTCGTGTTCTTCGGGCTCGGCGGGATCATCGCGCTGATGATCCGCTACCAGCTGGCGGTCCCGAACAACGACTTCCTGACGAAGAGCGCCTACAACCAGGCGGTCACGATTCACGGGACGACGATGATCTTCCTCGTCATCGTCCCGATCCTCGGAGGCTTCGGCAACTACCTGGTGCCGCTGATGATCGGCGCCCAGGACATGGCCTTCCCGCGGCTGAACGCGCTCTCCTACTGGCTCTACCTCCTGGGCGGACTCATCCTCTATGCGAGCTTCGAGGCCAAGGGCGGCGCCGCGCAGGCCGGCTGGACGTCGTACGCCACGCTCTCCACGCTCCACTCGCCGGGCCGTGGCCAGGACCTCTGGATCCTCTCGCTCCACGTCCTGACGCTCTCGTCGCTTGCCGGCGCGATCAACTTCATCGTGACGATCACGAACATGCGCACGCGAGGGATGACGTGGACGCGGATGCCGCTCTTCGTCTGGACGATCCTCACCTACGCCTGGCTGCTCGTGCTGGCGCTCCCGACGCTTTC
Source organism: Gaiellaceae bacterium (assembly GCA_036271235.1). Classification (GTDB taxonomy): domain Bacteria; phylum Actinomycetota; class Thermoleophilia; order Gaiellales; family Gaiellaceae; genus PALSA-600. The sequence continues at coordinate 75,055 of DATBBA010000017.1, read as the reverse complement.
TGCCGGGATCACGATGATGCTGCTCGACCGCCACGCCGGAACCCACTTCTTCGATCCGGCCCACGGCGGGAGCCCGATCCTGTACCAGCACGTCTTCTGGTTCTTCGGGCATCCCGAGGTCTACATCATGGTCCTGCCCGCGATGGGGATCATCTCCGAGATCATCCCGGTGTTCGCCCGCAAGCCGATCTTCGGCTACAAGGCCGTCGCCTATTCGACCGTCTCGATCGGCTTCCTCGGCTTCCTCGTCTGGGGCCACCACATGTTCGCGGTCGGGCTGCCGACCTCGGTCGACTCGTTCTTCATGGTCAGCTCGATGGTGATCGCGATCCCGACGGGCGTGAAGATCTTCAACTGGCTCGCCACGCTCTGGCGCGGGAACATCTCGTTCGACACGCCGATGCTCTGGGCGCTCGGGTTCATCGGCCTCTTCACGATCGGCGGCCTATCGGGGATCTTCCTCGCCGCGTTCCCGGTGGACTGGCAGCTGACGCAGACCTACTACGTCGTCGCGCACATCCACTATGTGCTCTTCGGCGGCTCGATGTTCGCGATCTTCGGCGGGCTCTACTACTGGTGGCCGAAGATCTTCGGTCGCATGCTCGACGAGCGGCTCGGGAAGCTGCACTTCTGGCTCGTCTTCATCGGCTTCAACCTGACCTTCATGCCCCAGCACCTGCTCGGGCTCCTCGGGATGCCGCGGCGCATCTACACGTATCCTGAGCACGGACTCTGGGAGGTGTACAACCTGATCTCGTCGATCGGCGCGTTCACGATGGCCGTGGGGATGCTCGTCTTCGCCGTCAACATCATCAAGACGTCGAGGACCGGCGAGCGTGCCGTGAACGACCCGTGGCTCGCCGACACGCTCGAGTGGTACGCCACCTCCCCGCCACCGCCATGGAACTTCGACCGCGTCCCCTACATCATCTCGGCCAGGCCGCTTCGCGACCTCCGTCGGCGGCTGACCCAGGAAGGACGGCTGTGACAGCCGGGCCCTGGGCCCGCGTGCTCGCAGCCACGGCGGTCGCGGCAACGGCCCTCGCCGTCGTCTCCGGCGCGGCGGACTGGCACACGGCACACCGGCTGCTCGCGGCCGTCGCGCTCCCGCCGCTCGTGGGCCTGCTGATCCTTGCCGTGATGGCGATGCGGCGGCTCCTGCCCGCTTCGATCGCGGCACTCGCGTTCTTCGGCGCGGCCGCGCTCTTCACCGGCCGCGGCCTGCACATCGCGACGGCCTCGCTCGCGTTCGCGGCCACCGCCGTGCTCGCGGCACAGGCCTTCCGCGGCGAGCCCGGCCCGGCTGGAAGCCTGCGCGATCTCGTGACGCTGACGAAGCCGCGCGTGATGTCGCTGCTCCTGCTCACCGGCGGCGCCGCGATCTTCGTCGGTGCCGAGGGCGTGCCGGCATGGGGGATGTTCACCGCGACGATGATCGGGCTCGCGCTCGCCTGCGGCGGCGCGGCGACGCTCAACCACTATCTCGACCGCGACATCGACAAGCTGATGGGCAACCGCACCGCCGGCCGCCCGGTCGCCTCGGGCCGCATGGCCCCCGAGCGCGCGCTCGAGTTCGGGATCGCCCTCTCGGCGGCCTCCTTCGTGCTGCTCGACTCGCTCGTGAACCTGCCGACGGCGCTGCTCGCGCTGCTCGGGAACCTCTTCTACGTCCTCGTCTACACCCGGATGCTCAAGCGCTCGACCCCGCAGAACATCGTGATCGGAGGCGCCGCCGGGGCCGTGCCGCCGCTCGTCGGCTACGCCGGCGCGACCGGGCACCTGGGCTGGGCTGCGATCGTCATGTTCGGGATCATCTTCCTCTGGACACCGCCGCACTTCTGGGCGCTTGCGCTGATGATCCGCGAGCACTATGCGAACGCGAACGTGCCGATGCTTCCGGTCGTCCGCGGCGAGCGGGAGACGGCCCGGCAGATCACGCTCTACACGATCGCGCTCGTCGTCGCCACGATCGTCCCCGTCGGCTTCGGCATCTTCGGGCTCTTCTACGGCGTCTCGGCGCTCGTGCTCGGCCTGGCGCTGACGGCGCTCGCCCTGTCGCTCTGGCGCCAGACCACCCGGCCTCACGCCGTGAAGCTCTTCCACTTCTCGATGATCTACCTCGCGCTCCTCTTCGTGGCGATGGCGCTGGACGCGGTCGTCTGATGAGCGAGCCGCTCCCGCCGGCCGCGACGGCCGTGACGCACCCGCCCGACCTGATGCACGACGCGGTCGGGCCGAGCCCCGAGCTCGCCCGCAAGAACGCACGGCTCGCAATCGCGCTGACGGTGCTCGCGCTGCTCCTCTTCGCCGGCACGTTCGCCGTCGGGCTGTTCTACAACAGCGTGAACTGACCGGCCCGCTGGACGGCGTCTTCATCACGGAGCTCGAGTCGCCCGGCGACGGGATCCGGCTCGCGGTCAAGGATCTCTTCGACACGGCCGGGGTGCGGACCACGTACGGCTCGGCCGTCTTCGCCGAGCACGTCCCGTCCGAGACGGCCCCGGCGGTCTCCCGGCTCGAAGCGGGCGGGTACGCCAACGTCGGGAAGGCGAACCTGCACGAGTTCGCCTACGGGACGACCTCGCAGAACCTCCACTACGGCACCGTTCCGAACCCCACGGCGCCCGGTCGCACCTCGGGCGGCTCGAGCGGCGGTTCGGCAGCCGCCCTGGCCGCCGGCCTCGCGGATGCCGCGCTCGGCACCGACACGGGAGGCTCGATCCGGATTCCGGCCGCCTGCTGCGGCATCGTGGGTTTCAAGCCGAGCTACGGGCTCGTGTCCGCGGACGGCGTCTTCCCGCTCGCGCCGAGCTTCGACCACGTGGGGCCGATGGCCCGCGACGTCGGCGGGTGCATCTCGATGATGGAGGCGCTCGTGCCGGGCTTCACGGTGGACGAGCTCGAGCTCGACGATCTCGACGTCGCGACGACCTGGTTCGAAGCCGCCGACCCGCTCGTGGGCGCGCGGCTCGGCGACGCCGCGTCGCATTTCGCACGGCGGACGCGGCTCGATCTCCCCGAGGCGGGCGAGATCCAGCCGCTCTTCATGCGCGAGGTCGGAGACGTCCACCGCGAGCTCTATGCGGAGCACGCCGAGCAGTACGGCGAGAACGTCGCCCCGAAGATCGAGCGGTGCCTTGCGGTCAGCGACGGCGAGGCGACCGCCGCCGCAGAGTTCCGTGAGGTCTACCGCGGGCGGACGCTCGAGGCGCTCGAGCCGTTCGACCTCCTCCTTGCCCCCGTGCTCACGTTCGTCGCGCCCCGGAACGACGTCGACGAGATCGCGGTCCGGGGCTCGTTCGTACGCTTCACGTTCCCGTTCAACGCCCTCGGCTGGCCGGCGCTCGCGCTCCCCTGCGGTGCCGCGGAGGACGGTCTGCCCGCATCGATCCAGCTCGTCGGCAGACCGGGTGAGGACGCCCGTGTCCTGGCAGCGGGCAGAGCACTCGAAGCGGCCCTCAGCCTGTCCTAGCCATTTCGTCTCAGCGAAATGGCCGGGCTACGCAACGCCAGCGTCGAAGCGGCGCCCGGTCGCCTCGACGCGGGCGAGCACGTCCTCGCCGAACGCTGCGATCTCGTCGCGCTGCTCGGGCGTGCTCGCGGAATCGTTCTTCATCTTGCTCATGTCGCCGGAGAGGATGACCTGGATGAAGCCCTCCTCGTCGCCGACGTTCTGGAAGCGGCGGATCACGCCGGGCGGGACCGAGAGCGTGTCCCAGCGGCTCAGGACGAGCTCGTGCTCGCCCCGCGCTCCCCAGGCGACCCGGAAGCGGCCCTGGAGGCACGTGTAGGTCTCCGTAGCGTGAAGGTGATGGTGCAGCCCCGGGCCCTGGCCCGGCGGGCAGGCCGCGATCGTCATCACGAAGTCCTCCGTGTCGCGGATCGGCGCCGGGTTCTGAAGGCTCCCCTCGAGGCTCGACGGGCACACGATCGACCAGAGCCTCCGGGCGACGAAGACGTCGCGCGCCTCGACCGGGATCCCGTCGTCCTCGAGCAGGCCCCAGAGCGGCAGCTCCTCGAACCGGGCGAGCCGCGTCGACTCCATCTCCTCCTGCGAGAGCTCGCGCGCCTTCGTCACGACGTACTCCGCCGCCGGAGCTCGGCCGAGACCAGAGCCGGGGGCTGGTAGCCGGAATCACCCGCGTTGAGGTTCGTCCCGGGCGGCACGATCACGTCGATCGCGTCGAGCACGGAGCGGTCGAGCCGCACCTCGGCTGCGGCCAGGTACGCCTCGAGGTGCTCCATCGTCCGCGGCCCGGCAATTGCCGAGGTGACCGCCGGATGCTCGAGCACGAAGGCGATCGCGAGCTGGACCATCGTGAGCCCGGCCTCGTCGGCGAGCAGGGCGAGCTGCTCGGAGGCTTCGAGCTTGGCCTGGTTCCCGGGCAGGGTCATGTCGAAGCGCTGCGGCACGACCTCGGCACGCTTGCTCGACGGCAGCTCGCGCCCCTTGCGGTAGCGGCCTGTGAGCCATCCGCTCGCGAGCGGGCTCCACGGGATCACGCCCATCCCGTAGGACTGGCACACCGGAAGCACCGCCGTCTCGACGCCGCGGACGAAGATCGAGTACGGAGGCTGCTCGCAGACGAACCGCTCGAGCGCGCCCCGCTCGGAGACCCACTGCGACTTGACGATCTCGTGGGCGGGGAACGTCGAGCACCCGACGTAGCGCACCTTGCCGGAACGCACGAGGTCGGTGAGGGCGCCGAGCGTCTCGTCGAGGTCGCAGCTCGGATCCGGACGGTGGATCTGGTACAGGTCGATCCAGTCGGTTCCGAGCCGCCGCAGGCTGTTCTCGACCTCCTCGAGGATCCAGCGGCGCGAGTTCCCGCTCCGGTTCGGGCCCTCGCCCATCGTCCCGTGAACCTTCGTCGCGAGGACGACGTCGTCGCGCTTTCCACCGGCGAGAGCCTTGCCGACGATCTCCTCGGACTCGCCCTGTGAGTAGACGTCCGCCGTGTCGATGAAGTTGATTCCCGCATCGAGCGCCCGGTGGATCATCTCGATCGACTCGCCGTGATCGGGATTGCCCCGCCGGCCGAACATCATCGCGCCCAGGCACAGCGACGACACCTCGACCCCGGTCCGGCCCAATCGACGCAGCTCCACGACCCGAGATCCTACGCGATCGTGAAACGCCGGAATTGACTTGTCTGCCGATAGGCAAGTATCTTCCGAAGATCGAAGCTCTCGCGCTCGTCGACGCCGAAACGATCACCCGTCTGAGGACGGTGATCTGCCAGCTCTCGCGCCGGCTCAACTCCGCGACCCCGAGCATCGGACTGTCCCCGAGCCAGATCTCCGTGCTCGGATCCGTCGCCGCGAACCCGGAGATCGGCGTAGGCGAACTGGCCGAGATCGAGGGGCTGAACCCGACGATGGTCTCGCGGATCGTCGGCAAGCTCACCGACGCGGGGCTCATCCGCCGGCTGGCAGATCCCGACGATCGCCGCGCGGCACGGCTCGAGGTGACCGGAACGGGCCGCAGGGCGCTCGTGCGGATCCGGCGCGAGCGGACGGCGCATCTGCTCGGGGCCGTCGAGCGGATGAGCGGTGCCGACGCGGCCGGGCTGTTCGACGCGCTCGCGGCGCTCGAGTCGCTTGCCCAGCAGTTCGGCATCGAGCCGTGACCGCAGCGGCCGCGGCCGAGAGCCGCACGTTCGCCGCCTTCGCGAACTACAACTTCCGCCGCTACTTCGCGGGCCAGGCGATCTCGCAGATCGGGACCTGGATGCAGAACGTCGCGCAGTCCTGGCTCGTCTACAGCCTCACCGGCTCGGGCGCCGCCCTCGGGCTCACCGTCGCGCTCCAGTCGCTGCCGATGCTCCTTCTCGGCCCGTACGGCGGCGTCGTCGCCGACCGCGTCGACAAGCGCCGCGTCGTGATCGCGCTCCAGGGCGTGATGGCGCTCCTGGCGCTGATCCTCGGCGTGCTCACGCTCACCCACGTCGTGCAGGTCTGGCAGGTCTTCGTGCTCGCCTTCGTGCTGGGGATCACGCGCGTGTTCGAGATCCCCGCCAGGCAGGCCTTCCTGCTCGAGATGGTCGGGCGCGAGGACCTCCGGAACGCCGTGAGCCTCAACTCGGTGATCCCGAACGCCGCCCGTGCGATCGGACCGGCACTCGCAGGGATCCTGATCGCGACGACCGGCGTCGGGGTCTGCTTCATGCTCAACGCCGCGAGCTTCGTCGCGATCATCCTCGTCCTCCTGACGCTCGACGTCGCTGCGCTCGATCCCTCGCCGCCGACGCCCCGCGCGCGGGGGCAGCTCCGGGAGGGCCTCCGCTACGTCGCCGGCAGGCCGATCCTGGTCGTGCCGCTGCTGATGACCGCGCTCGCCGGCTGCCTCGCGGTGCAGTGGCCTGTGATCCTCCCGATCGTCGCCGCCCGGACCTTCGACGGCGGGCCGCAGACCTACGGCTTCCTGATGGCCTCGCTCGGCTTGGGCGCCGTCGGCGGTGCGCTCTACGCCGCGAGGAGCGGGAAGATCGGCCTGAAGCCGCTCACGATCTTCGCCTGCTGGCTTGGGCTCGCCTTGCTGCTCGCGGCGCTCGCTCCGAGTCTTGCACTCGAGTTCGCGGCGCTTGCGCTCGTCGGTGCGGGCAGCGTGACGTTCCTCTCGTCGACCAACGCGACCCTCCAGCTGAACGCGGATCCGCTGATGCGCGGGCGCGTGATCGCGCTCTGGCTCGTTGCGAGCGACGGCCTGAACCCGATCGGGGGCCCGGTCGTCGGCGCGGTCGCACAGCACTTCGGCGGCCGTGCCGGGCTTCTTCTCGGCGCCCTTGCGGCGCTCGCGGCGGCCGGGATCGGGCTCTATGCGCTACGGCGCCACGTCTCCGGGCGGCGCTCCGGGGTGGCGCTCGCTCTCCCGGGGAGAGTTGATTAGCATTGACAACTAGTTTGAGTGCCCGGAAGATCTTAGATGAGTAGTTCCACGATCTCGCGTGTCCGGATGCACGATCTGAGCGGCCTGGGCCGCTCCGGCCTCGCGGAATCCGATAAGGCCGGCTTCCGTGAGGCCTGCGCTTCGCCTCGGCAGGCCCTCATCGGGGCGTCTAGCCGCACTGAGGGCCTGCCGAGGCGCCCCAGACCACTCAGCTCGCGCCCCGAAGCAGACGATCTCGTGGAACTACTCATCTCAACGGTTGTAGGCAGGCGTGACGCCGTGCAGCGAGCGCCACACGGCGTCGCACGCCTCGAGTGCGTCCGCCGGCAGCTTGCCCGCGTCGAGCGCCGCCAGGTTCTCGGCCAGCTGCTCGGGGCGCGAGGCGCCGAGGATCACGCAATCGGCCGGCGTGTGGTGGAGGAGCCAGCCGAGCGCCAGCGCGATCAGCGAGCGTCCGCAGCGCTCGGCGAGGGAGCGCAGCTCCTCGACCGCGTCGAAGATCGCCTCGTACCAGTAGCGATCGAGGTACTGGTCGCCGAGCCGGTGCGTGGAGCGGTCGAAGCGCGAGCCCGGAAGCGGCGTCTCGCGGCTCTGCTTGCCGGTCAGGAGTCCACCCGCAAGCGGGTTGTAGACGATGGTCGAGACGCCCATCCGTTCGGCCATCGGCAGGTACTCCGCCTCGAGGCTGCGCGCGAGCAGGTTGTACATCGGCTGGGTGAGCCTCGCGGGAAGGTAGCCCTCGCGACCGGCGATCGAGAACATCTCGACGACCTGCCAGGCTGCGTAGTTGGAGCTCGCCGGGTACCGCACCTTGCCGGCGCGCACGGCCTCGTCCATCGCCTCCAGCGACTCCTCGATCGCAACCTCGTAGTCGGGCTGGTGGAGGTAGTAGAGGTCGACGTGGCTCACTCCGAGCCTCCGCAGGCTGTCGTCGAGCGCCCGGCGGATCGCCTTTCGCGAGAGGCCGGTGAGCTCGGGATCCTCGCCCATCGGATTCCTGACCTTCGTTGCGAGCACGATCTCGTCGCGGCGGCTCCTGATCGCCTTGCCGACGATCTCCTCGGAGCGGCCGGCGCTGTAGACGTTTGCGGTGTCGATGAAGTTGACCCCGCCTTCGATCGCCTGCTCGATCATCCGCAGCGAGGTCTCCTCGTCGGTCTGAGAGCCGAACGGCATGGTGCCGAGCGCCGCGCGCGAGACGGTGAGGTCGGTACCTTCGAGATCGCGGTACTGCACGGCGGCGAGTATACGGCCCGATTCCGGAGCCCCCGGTGAGCGGCAGGCACTACGTCGTCTACGGCGCCGGTGCGATCGGAGGCATCGTCGCGGGCAAGCTGCATGCAACGGGCCACAACGTCTCCGTCGTCGCCCGCGGCGCCCACTTCGAGGCGATTCGCGATCGCGGCCTGACCCTGCAGGCACCCGACGGCACCCACACGGTCCACCGGATTCCCGCCGCCGAGCGGATCGGCGCCGTTGCACTCGAGCCCGGCGACGTGGTGCTTCTCGGGATGAAGTCGCAGGACACCGAGCAGGCGCTGCGGGAGCTGGCCGCCGCCGCGCCCGAGGAGATCGCCGTCGTCTGCGTCCAGAACGGCGTCGAGAACGAGCGGCTCGCCCTGCGCCGCTTCCCGAACGTCTACAGCGTCGTCGTCCAGTGCCCGGGCGTCCACCTCGAGCCGGGGCTCGTCGAGATGGGCGCGACGCCGATCTACGGAATCCTCGACATCGGCCGGTACCCGAGCGGCCTCGACGATCGCGCAGTGGAGATCGCGGGGGCGCTCAGGGCGGCGGGCTTTCTCTCGGAGGCGCGCGAGGAGATCCTGCCGTGGAAGTACGCGAAGCTCATGAACAACCTCCTGAACGGGCTGATGGCGCTGTCGGGCCCCGAGGCGGCGCGTTCGGAGGTCGGCGACGCGATCCGCGCGGAGGGCGAAGCGGTCGTGGCGGCAGCGGGAATCCCGATGGTCCCGCGCGAGGAATGGACCGCGCGCAGCGGGCTCCTCCCGCGCGTTCCCGAGGTCAGGGCCGGGAACTCCTCGTGGCAGAGCCTCGTGCGGCGCACGGGATCGATCGAGGCGGACTTCTTCAACGGCGAGATCGCGCTGCTCGCGCGAGAGTCCGGCACCGAGGCGCCGGTCAACGCGCTCGTCCAGCGCATGGCCCGCGACCTCGCGGCTGCGGGCGGCGCTCCGGGGAGCGTCCCGCTCGATGTCGTTCGCGAACGGCTCGCGCAGCGCGGCATTCCGTCCGTTGCGTCCCAGGAACGCGGGGGTAGTTAGCAGTGACAATTAAACAGTCGTCACGGGAGATCCCCACGGCCGAGGAGCGCGCGGAGACGGCGGCCCAGCTCCGGATGGCTGTCACCCGCGCCGGGCGGAGGCTGCGACAGCAGGCCGGCGACGAGCTCACACCCTCGCGTGCGTCCGTCCTGTCGACGATCACGTGCCACGGGCCGCTCACGACGAGCGAGCTCGCCGAGCGCGAGCAGATCAGCCGCCCGACGATCAGCCGGCTCGTGGCGAAGCTCGAGGCGCAGGGGCTCGTCGAGTTCCACCCGGATCCCGACGACGGTCGTTCGTTCCGGATCGCAGCCACCGCGAAGGGTGCGATGCTCCACGACGACCAGCGCGACCGCAAGGACTCCTACCTGACCCGGCTCCTTGCCGAGCTCGACGGTGAGGAGCTCGAGGTACTCGACCGCGCGACCCGGCTCCTCGTGCGACTCCTGGCCGAGAACGCATGAAAGCGAGGCTCCATCAGGTATTGAGTTCCCTTCGCGTCCGAAACTACCGCCTCTACTTCTTCGGGCAGGTCGTCTCGGTCAGCGGCAACTGGATGCAGCAGATCGCGATCGCGTGGCTCGTCCTGCGCCTGACCGGATCCGCGTTCCAGCTCGGCCTCACGACGGCGCTCCAGACGACGCCGTACCTCCTCCTCGGCGCCTGGGGAGGGCTCGTCGCCGACCGCTTCCCGAAGCGCCGGCTCCTGGTCACGACGCAGGCGCTGCAGGTCATCCCTCCGATCGTGCTCTGGGTCCTCACCCAGAGCGGCTCGATCGAGATGTGGATGGTCTACGTGCTCGTCGTGCTCCGCGGTGTCGTCAACACGGTCGACAACCCGGCTCGCCAGAGCTTCGTCGCCGAGATCGTGGAGCGCGACCAGCTCGTGAACGCCGTGTCGCTGAACGCCTCGGTGATCCAGGCGGGACGCCTCTTCGGCCCGGCGATCGCGGCGCTCGTGATCGCCACGCTCGGCCTCGGGCCGTGCTTCCTCCTGAATGCCCTCACCTTCGTGTTCATGATCGCGATGCTCCTCGCGATGAACGCCTCCGAGCTCCATCCCGAGCCGGTGACGCCTCGCGGCAAGGGCCAGTTGCGAGCCGGGCTGTCGGTTGCGGCGCGGACGCCCGAGCTGAGGCTCCCCTTGCTCCTGATGGCCGTCGTCGGGCTCTTCTCGTTCAACTTCACGGTGGTCCTGCCCGCGATCGCCAGGTTCACCTACGGGGGCACCGCGACGACGTACGCCGTGATGGTGAACTTCCTGGCCGTCGGCGCGCTCGGGGGCGCGCTGATCTCGAGCATGCGGACGACGATCAGCACCCGGGTCGTCTCGGCGGCCGCGCTCGCCTTCGGGCTCGCGCTCTGCCTTGCCGCGGCGGCACCTGACCTGCGCCTCGCGCTGCCGGCGCTTCTCCTCGTCGGAGCCGCGAGCGTGACCTTCTCCGCGTCGGTCCAGGCCTCGCTGCAGCTGAACGCGGCGCCCGAGATGCGCGGGAGGATCCTCGCGCTCTACCAGATCGTCTACATGGGGACGACCCCGATCGGCGCGCTCCTCGTCGGCGGCCTCGCGGAGGCGACCGGCGCGCGCTCGGGGCTCGTCGTGGGCGGCATCGCCGCTTCGCTCGCGGGCGTCGCAGGGCTCTGGGCCTCGGTGCTTCGGCACCGAGGCGACCCGATGAGGCCGCACTTCGCGGAGCCCTCGTGAGCGTGGCATCTACGATCACCCGCGTGGTTGCGCCATGACCGACGTGACGGCAGGACTGCTCACGGATCTGCTCGAGGCCGGTGCCGACGGCAGCCCGGCGCTCGTCACGGCAGAGACCGGGGAGACGCTCAGCTACCTCGAGCTTCGCACTGCCGCCGCGGACCTGGCCGGCAGGCTCGCCGCCCTCGGTGTGGGGCGCGGCAGCCGCGTCGCGCTCGTGCTGCCCGACGGGCCCGACTTCCTGCGCGTGCTCCTCGCGCTCGTCTCGCTGGGCGCGACCGCGGCACCGCTCAACCCTGCCTACAAGCGCGACGAGTACGAGTTCTACCTCGACGATCTGAAGCCCGAGCTGCTCCTCGTGCCCGAGGGCGAGCTCCAGGCGGCGCGTGAGGCCGCCGGCGAGACGATCCGCACGATCGACGTCGCCTCGGATCCCGGAGGGCCCTTGCTCCGCGAGGGCGGGCAGACACTCGAGACCTCGCAGGCGTTCGAGCCGGCCTCGGCCGACGACGTGGCGCTCCTCTTGCATACGAGCGGCACGACGAGCAGGCCGAAGCAGGTGCCGCTCCGCCAGCGGAACCTGTCCGCGTCGGCGCACACGATCGCCGCGTTCTACGACCTCGGGCCGGACGACGTCTCCTATTGCGCGATGCCGCTCTTCCATGTGCACGGGCTCGTCGCCTCGACCTTCGGCGCGCTCGCGGGCGGCGGCACCGTGGTCGTGCCGCGGCGGCTCGCGCCCCGTGCCTTCTGGGAGCAGCTGCGTCGCCACGGCGTCACCTGGTTCTCGGCCGGGCCGACTCTGCACCAGATGATCCTCGAGCGAATGGATGCCGAGGGCGCGCCCTCGAGCCTGCGCTTTGCGCGCTCCTGCAGCTCGGCGCTCACCCCCGCGCTCATGGCCCGAGCCGAGGAGGCGCTCGGCGCGCCGCTCGTGGAGGCCTACGGGATGACGGAGGCAAGCCACCAGATGGCGTCGAACCCGCTTCCGCCGGGCGAGCGCAAGCCGGGCTCGGTCGGTCTGCCGACCGGGGTCGAGATCCGGATCGTCGACGCGGACGGCCGCTCCGTGGAGCCGGGCGCTGCGGGGGAGGTTGCGATCAGGGGCCCGGGCGTCACCGACGGCTACCTCGCAAACCCCGAGGCGAACGCGGCCTCGTTCTTCGACGGCTGGTTCCGGACCGGCGACCGCGGCACGCTCGACGCCGAGGGCTACCTGCGCCTGGAAGGCCGGCTCAAGGAGATGATCCTTCGAGGCGGCGAGAACATCTCCCCGTACGAGATCGAGGAGGTGCTGCTCGCGCACCCGGCGGTCAGCGATGCGATCTGCTTCGGGGTCGACGACGAGAAGTACGGCGAGCGCGTGGGCGCAGCCGTGGCCGTCGGCGAGCCGGTCGAGCCCGGCGAGCTGATCGCCTACTGCCGTGAGCGCATGGCCGCGTTCAAGGTGCCCGAGGTGGTCCACATCCTCGATGCGATCCCGCGTACTGCGACCGGCAAGGTTCAGCGCAAGCGCGTCGGCGAGGCGCTCTCGGCGCAGACGGGCTCGTAAGACGTTGAGATTCGCGATCCTCGGTGCCGGTGCGATCGGCGCGTATGTCGGTGCCGCGCTCGACCGCGGAGGTGCCGACGTGACGCTGATCGCCCGTGGCGAGCACCTGCGGGCGCTCCAGGCCGACGGCGTGGAGGTCAGGAGCCCACGAGGAGACTTCCACGCGCATCCGGCCGCGACGGACGACCTCGATGCCCTCGGCGAGGCCGACGTCGTCTTCATCGGCCTCAAGGCGCACAGCCTGCCCACGCTGGCGCCACGCATCGCCTCCGCACTCCGGCCGGGGGCTGCGGTGATCGCGGCGCAGAACGGGATGCCGTGGTGGTACTTCCAGTCGCAGCGCGGGCCGCTCGAAGGCACGATCCTCGAGTCGGTCGACCCCGGCGGGGCGATCACGGCGTCGATCCCGCCCGAGTCGGTGATCGGGTGCGTGATCTACTGCTCGACGGAGATCGTCTCCCCGGGCGTGATCAGGCACATCGAGGGGACCAGGTTCGCGATCGGAGAGCCGGACGGCGAGCTGAGCGAGCGCTGCCGCGCGATCTCGAAGGCGTTCGTGGCCGGCGGGCTGAAGTGCCCGGTCGAGCGCGACATCCGTGGGCACATCTGGCTGAAGCTGGTCGGGAACGTCGCGTTCAACCCCGTGAGCGCGCTCACGGGAGCGACCCTCGGCGAGCTCGGTACCGACCCTGCGCTCGTCGCCGTCCTTCGCGCGATCCTGGAGGAGTGCACGGCGGTCGCGCGCGAGCTCGGAGTCGAGCTGCCCGTCTCGCTCGACCGGAGGCTCGAGGCGGGCCTCGAGGTCGGCGACCACAAGACCTCGATGCTGCAGGATCTCGAGGCAGGCAAGGAGCTCGAGCTCGACTGCATGAGCGGCGCCGTGATCGAGCTCGCCTCCCGTCTGGGGCTCGATGTCCCGCACACGGCGACCGTGGATGCCTGTGCGCGGCTCCTCGACCGGATGCGCCGGGCTACTCCTTGAACTCGTAGTCGCGCATGAACATCGGCTCACGCGTCGATTTCTTCTTGCAGGCGCAGGGCTCGCCGAGCGGCCGCTCGCGCCGGTAGTCGGAGCAGGCGCGGTTGTAACAGATCGCGATGTTCCGCGATTCTTCGCGCTGCGGCGCCGTTTTTTCGGCTTTTTTCGCGCCCTTGCCTGAGTTTGCCATCGCCCTGAACCGGCCTTTCGGTCGTTGCGGGAAGGGAAGTGTAGCCGGGCCGAAAAATGGCTAGGCGCCATACATGAAACGCATGTGGCTTGACATGGAACTATGGCGACGCCTACCATCGCGCGATCTTGCGCGGTTCACGCCGGACGAGCGTCTCGCCACCCAGGAGGTCACATCCGGGGACGCCGCCGACCACCTGCGACATCGGGGTGGCTCTGCGGAGATGTGAGCTCGAGAGCTGGAGCGAGGGACAAGGACAATCACTGTTGCCGGGGAGGTCTCCGACTTCCGCCTCCTCATCCCGGACACCTGGAGGTTTCCCGACATGAAGAACGACAGCACATCCTTTCCAAGGATCGAGCTCGGAGACGGACCCGAGTCGAACTACGAGTTCGCAAACGAGAGTTCAGTCACCCGCGGCGACATCCTCAGGCGCGGCGCCGGCATCGGCGCCGGGCTCGTCGCGGCAGGAGCGGTCCCGGGCCTCGCGCTCGGGAAGGCCAAGCCGAAGAAGAAGAAGCCGCCCGCGCAGCCGAAGCCGAGCGGGAACTTCGTGCTCGCCACCGACGGCACCCCGACCGGCATGGATCTCGATCCCCTCGGCGGCACGCAGGGAGGCGAGGTCAACATCGCGCTGCGTGAGATGTTCTTCGAACGGCTCACGAAGGTCTCCCCCTCCGGGAAGATCCTGCCGTGGCTCGCGACCGCGTTCTCGTCGAACGCCGACGCGACCGTCTGGAAGATCAAGCTGCGGGAGGGCGTCGTTTGGCACGACGGCGGGCATTTCTCCGCCGACGACGTGGTGTGGTCGCTCAAGTACATCCTGAACACGCCGGGCGTGTCGGCGACCGCGACCCTCCAGTCGTTCCTCGCAGGCCCTCAGAGCATCCAGAAGCTCGACAGCCTCACCGTCCAGCTCAACCTCTCGGGCCCGCTCGTCTTCCTGCCGCAGATCTTCTCCGAGCTGCGGCTCTTCATCGTCAGGGACGGTCAGAGCGGCCCGTTCAACCCGCCGGTCGGCACCGGGCCGTTCGTGTTCTCGAACTGGACGCAGGGCCAGCAGATCACGGGCACTCGCAACCCGCACTACTGGCAGCACGGCAAGCCGTACGTCGACCAGTTCCAGATCCAGCTGATCTCCGACCCGACGGCGCGCTACAACGCGCTCCAGAGCGGCCAGGTGCATGCGCTGGCTCAGCTGCCGCCGGGGCTCCTGAACACCGTCAAGGGCAACTCGAACGTGAAGCTCCTCGCCCACGGCGGCGGGGCGTTCGGGGCGCTCGCGATGCGCTCCGACATCGCGCCGTTCAACGACAACCGCGTGCGGATGGCGATGAAGCTCCTCGTGAACCGCCCGCAGATGCTCGGAACGGCGATGGCCGGCGCGGGCAACATCGCGAACGACGTCCAGAACGCACTCGACCCGGACCGGGCGACGCTGAAGGAGATCCCCCAGCACAAGTACGACCCGGATCAGGCGAAGTCGCTGCTCGCCGCCGCCGGCGTGCCCAACCTCAACATCCCGCTGACGGCCTGCCCGACGATCGGCGACTATTCGACCCAGATCGCGACCGTCTTCTCCCAGCAGGCGCAGTCGGCGAGCAATATCTCGGTGCCGCTCGACGTCGTCACCTCCGCCGTCTACCAGGGCAGCCGGTACAAGGTCTCGCCGTTCGTCACCGTGTTCTGGTCGGCCCGCTACCTGGACGAGTACATCAGCCAGTCGCTGATCCCGGGAGGCGGCACGCAGGAGACGAACTGGAGCGATCCGAGCTTCACCTCGCTCTGGCAGCAGTACCGCGGGACGCAGAACGACGCGAAGCGCCATGATCTCGCGATCCAGCTGCAGAAGACGATGTGGAGCACGGGGCCCTACGTGATCCCCTGCGTCGAGGACCTGATCGACTGCTATTCCTCGAAGGTGGCGGGGATCAACTCGGGCGTCATTCGAAACTTCAACCTCTACGACTTCAGGACAGCCCACTTCGTCTAGTCCTCGGTCGATCGAGAGAGCCCTGTGATGAGTCGAAAGAGGACATAGATGACCCGGCTGATCCTCGTTCGAGTCGCGATCGCGGCGCTCACGTTCTGGGGGGCCTCGGTGCTGATCTACATCGGCATCGCGGCCCTCCCGGGCAGCCCGGCCGAGGCCGTGCTCGGGCCCGAGGCCTCGCCGGAGTCGATCGCGTCGCTCAGCCAGCAGATGGGCCTCGACCATCCGCTCGTCGAGCGGTACGGGATCTGGTTCGGGCATTTCATCAAGGGCGACATGGGCAACTCGTTCGCGACCGGCGCGGCGCGGCCGGTCTGGCCGCTGATCAAGCACCGCGTCATCTACTCGCTTGCGCTCGCACTCGCGACCCTGGTCTTCCTGATCCCGATCTCGATCGGCCTGGGGGTGATCTCCGCGGTCCGACGCGGAGGGACCGTCGACAACGTGATCATGAGCTCGACGCTGACCTTCGTCGCGATGCCGGAGTTCGTCGTCGGGACGGTGCTCGTGCTCATCCTCGCGGTCTGGCTCGGGTGGTTTCCTGCCGTTTCGCTGATCAACCCCGCGAAATCCGTGTTCCTGCAGCCGAAGTTCCTCGTGCTGCCGGTGCTGACGCTGCTCTTCCACTCCGTCGCGGGCACGACCCGGATGGTGCGTGCGTGCCTGATCGACGTCCTGCGCTCCGAGTACGTCGAGATGGCGCGGCTGAAGGGCCTGTCCGAACGGCGCGTGCTGCTCCACCACGCGCTCCCGAACGCGCTCGGGCCCACGATCCAGATCCTCGCGCTGAACGCCGCCTCGCTCGTGGGCGGGATCGTGGTGGTCGAGACCGTCTTCGGGTATCCGGGCCTCGGCTCGTATCTCACGAGCGCCGTCCAGTCGTACGACGTCGCGACCGTGGAGGCGATCGGGCTCCTGATCACCGCGGCGTACGTGATCATGAACATGATCGCGGGGCTCTCGGTCGTGCTGCTCAATCCGCGCGTGAGGCGGGGGCAATGAGCGCGGTCGCGGCCCCCACGGTCGTCCCGCACCGCTCGCGGATGCTCCGGTTCAGGAGCACGCCGCTCTACCGGGGCGTCACGCAGACGACCTCGGGCCGGATCGGCTTCGTCATCTGTCTGCTGATCGTGCTGATCGCCTTCGTCGGCCCGTACTTCTCGCCCTACAGCCCCAACGCGATCGTCGGCCTCGACTACCAGCCGCCGAGCCACTCCCACTGGCTGGGCACCGACTTCCTCGGTCGCGACGGGTTCAGCCGGTTCCTCTGGGGCGGCAAGGCGATGATCTTCGTCGCCGTCCTCTCGACGCTCCTCGCCTACCTGATCTCGATCCCGCTCGGGCTCGTGGCGGGCTTCCTCCGCGGCAAGGTCGATCTGGCGACGATTGCACTCGTCGACATCCTGCTCGCGTTCCCGCCGATCGTCTTCATCCTCGTCCTGCTCTCCGCGAGCGGGCCGCGCCTGTCGGTCGTCGTGATCGCGATCGCGGTGATCCAGGCGCCGCGGATCATCCGCATCGTCCGCACCGTCGCGGTCGAGCTCTCGACCTCCGACTTCGTCGAGGCGGCGATCGCGCGCGGCGAGCGGCTTCCCTCGCTGATGTTCAAGGAGATCCTCCCGAACATCTGGATTCCCGTCCTCGCCGACGTCGGGCTCCGCCTCGCGCACGCGGTCATCCTCTTCGCCTCGCTGAGCTTTCTGGGCGTCGCGCTGCGCCCCCCGGCATCGGACTGGGGGCTGATGGTGAACGAGAATCGCGTCGGTCTCACCGAGAACCCGTGGGTGACGATCGGCCCCGTGGTGATGATCGCGCTGCTCACGATCGGGATCAACTGCGTCGCCGACGGAGCGGCCCGGACGATCGGCCGGTCCGTGTCAGGGGCCGACGAGTAGATGCCCGTGCTCGCCGTCCGCGGGCTCCGCGTCGAATCGAGCCTCGGCCACGACATCGTCGACGACGTCTCCTTCGACCTCGAAGAGGCGGAGCTGCTCGGGATCGTCGGCGAGTCCGGCTGCGGCAAGACGACGACCGCGCTCGCCCTGCTCGGCCATGCGCGGGAGGGCAACCGGATCACGGCCGGCTCGATCGAGATCGGCGGAACGGACATCCTGGCACTCCGTGGGGCGGCTCGCCGCTCGATGCGGGGCACCCGGATCTCCTATGTCGCACAGGACCCGACGTCGAGCCTCAGCCCGCGGATGCGCGTCGGCGCCCAGATCGCGGAGGTGGCCAGGCGCGACGACGAGAGCATCGACGCCGACGCACGGGTTCGCGAGCTCTTCGAGCGAGTCGAGCTTCCCTCGGACAACGAGTTCGTCCACCGCTACCCGTTCGAGCTCTCGGGCGGCCAGCAGCAGCGGGTCGGGATCGCGATGGCGCTTGCCGGCCGGCCGACGGTGGTCGTCCTCGACGAGCCGACGACCGGCCTCGACGTGACGACGCAGGCGCGCATTCTCGACCTGATTCGCGAGCTCCGGCACGAGACGAGGGTGGCCTTCGTCTACGTCACGCATGACCTCGCCGTCGTCGACTCGCTGGCCGACCGCTCGCTCGTCATGTACGCGGGGCGGATCGTCGAGCAGGCGCGGCAGGAGGATCTGTTCCGGCGGCCCGCTCATCCGTACACCTCGATGCTGCTCGGCTCGGTTCCCCGGATCGCCACGCGCTACCACCTGGTGGGAATCGCGGGAACCGCACCGTCGCCGGGGCGGCGCCCGGAGGGCTGCTTCTACGCACCGAGGTGTCCGCTTGCCGACGACCGCTGCCGGGCCGAGTTTCCCGCGGCGTCCGATGTCGAGGCGGCCCACACGGTCAGGTGCTGGCATGCCTCGGAGCTCTGGCCGAAGATGATCCTCACCGAGCGGCCGCAGGGCGAGGCGGTGGTCGAACAGGCGACCGGGCTGCTGGGCGTCTCGAACGTCGTGGCGTCGTACAAGAGCTCGGGCCAGACCGTCCTCCACGACGTGTCGTTCCAGCTCGATCCGGGCGAGTGCCTTGCGCTCGTCGGCCAGAGCGGAAGCGGGAAGACCACGCTGGGGCGCTGCATCGCCGGTCTCCACCGGCCGGATTCCGGGGTGATCGCGCTCGACGGCAAGCAGCTCGGGGGCCTCGCGGCTGACCGCGACCGTTCGGAGCGCCAGGCGATCCAGCTCGTCTTCCAAAATCCCGAGCGGTCACTGAACCCGAGCCGCACGATCGAGTCGATCATCATGCGGCCCTTGCAGCTCTTCGGGACGGCCCGCGGCGACCGGCAGGCGAAGATCGCGGCCGTGCTCGACCAGGTGCGCCTGCCGGCCCGGCTCCTGACCCGGTACCCGCGCGAGCTCTCGGGCGGCGAGAAGCAGCGGGTGGCGATCGCCAGGGCCCTCATCACCGAGCCGACCGTGCTCGTGTCGGACGAGATCACCTCCGCCCTCGACGTCTCGACGCAGGCCGCGATCGTGTCGCTGCTCGAGGAGCTCCGCGAGAACGGCCTCGCGATCCTCTTCATCACGCACAACCTCGCGCTCGTGAACTCGATCGCGGACCGCGTGCTCGTGCTTCAGGCGGGCGAGGTACGCGAGCTCGGCACGACCGCCGAGGTGATCGGGGCCCCGAGCCATTCCTACACGCGCGAGCTGATCGCCTCGGCGCCGGACCTCAAGGTCGGCGCCGCCGAGGCGTCGAACGCGCAGTGATCGACTCCTACTGCCACTGCGGCATCTCGAAGTACCTGCCGATCGAGGAGGTCGAGCCGGTCCTCGTGCGCGCGGGAGTGGGCCGCGCCGTCCTCGTGCAGCACCTCGGCGAGTACGACAACGGCTACCTCGCCTCGGCCGCCGCCGCCGCGCCGGAGCGCTACACGGCGGTGGGCCTGGTCGACGAGAGCTCTCCCGGCTGGCGCGAGGCTGTCTCCGAGCTCGCGGCCGCTCCGGAGTTCACCGGCCTCCGGCTCACCCATCACACGCTGCTCGCCCGGCCTGATGTGGCACGCGCAGGCCTGGAGGACGGTCTCGTCGTCATGCTCGACGCCGAGGACGGGATCCGCGACTGCGTCGAGCCGATTCGCGCCCTCGTCGGCGAGGTGGGCGGTCGCTTCCTCGTCTCCCACCTCGGCTATCCGACGATCGAGAACGGACGGGTCACCGCCGGACGCGAGCTCCTCGAGCTGGCTGCCTCACCGGGCGTGTATGTGCTGTTCTCGGGCTTCCTCGAGCTCTGCCCGTACCCGTACCTACCGCTCGACGGCTTCGTCGAGGACGTCGTCGCAGCCTTCGGCGTCGACCGGATCGTGTGGGGCTCCGACTTCCCGGTCGGCGGCGGTGAGGAGGGCTACCTGCGCGACCTCTCCCTGATTGCCGACGGCCGCTTCAGCCTCGACCCCGAGGAGCGCGAGGCAGTCATGGAACGCACGCCGGCGCAGCTTTGGTTCTGAATAGGGCGCTACTACGACCCCACCACAGGGCAGTTCGTGAGTGTCGACCCGCTCGTCGACGAGACCGACCAACCGTACTCCTACGTCGCAGGCGATCCAACAGGGGCCGTTGACCCGTGGGGCTTGAAACCCTTCTGGAAGCGAGCCTGGGATGGCACGGTTCACGTTGTGGGCGGGGCCGGACAATGCGTCCAAGATCAGATCAGCTGTCTCTCTGCCCACGGCCTCGCAAATGCGGGCGTAGCCGCCGTCAACACGGCAACGTCTCTCCTGTCAGGTGGGTCGCAACAGGCGATTCCGCTCCCGTACCCGTGTAACCCGTACGTAAGCGAGTCGACCGCGTTCGGGCAGGCTGCCGTACTAGCCGCGGCGTTCGCGATTCCGGGAGGTGAGGGCGACTTCGCCGATCTCGGCGCGCTCGGCGGGGCCGCAGACGAAGCAGGTTCGGTGGCACCCGATCTTGGGAATCTTTCACCGAAGATCGAACGTGACCTGTTGAAGCGCGGATGGACGCCACAGGAGATCCAGGATGCTTACGAGAACGGCAAGCAGGTTCAGGCTGTAAATATGGCGAACGGCAGAGCAGCGACCCGGTACATCAATCCGACCACTGGCAAATCAGTCGTCATCGAGAATGGCTCAGGGCAGGTTATCCACGTTGGGGGGGCCGGCTTCAAGTACGGTCCGGGCAGTGGCGACCTGCCATGAGCGAGCCGCGCCAGATCTATGTCAAACTCATCGACGAAGTCGTTGACGTTTGGCGTCCGGTCGAAGCCGAACCTCTCGATGGCGAGACCTACAGGATCTGCCAGCAGCCTTACGATCGCGCGACTGAGGCTTGGGAGTTCGAGCCCGGAGAGATCGTAGTGGCGGAGCTAATCGAGTCCAGCGACGGTCCGATACTCGCTGCAAGACGAGTGACTTCAGAGCCATGACCTCAGGACGATGGGTAGCCAGAGCCGCTGACAGAGGCGGAGTGCGCCCTTCCGGGTTTCACGGGGGCTTCGGGTCGAGGGTAAGGAAGTGGCCGGTGGTGGGGTCGTAGTAGCCGCCTACTGAGCGGCCGTGGGCCGCACCGACTGTGGGCCACGGGGTTTGCTTCTTGGCGAGGCGGCCGTTTGTAGCTGTTCGCGTGTTCTTGTCCTCGTCTGGCTGTCTCGGGAAGGAGTTCCTGATGACGCTGTTCGAGACCGAGGCCGCCGAGTACGTCCTCTGGTTGCAGGTTCACAACTACGCGGACACGACGGTCGCCTGCCGGGTTCGCTATCTCGCGTACTTCGTCGAGTTCTGCCAGGGGCAGGGCGTCGAGGAGCCGTGTGACGTGTCGTTTGAGTTGCTGCAGGCCTATCAGCAGCGGCTGTTCGAGCATCGCACGCGGGCCGGGCGGCCGCTCGCGATTGCGACGCAGGCCCAGCGACTTGTTCCCGTCACGCATTTCTTCACCTGGCTCCGGCGATCGGGGAGGATCACCGTCAGTCCAGCGAGCGATCTACTGATGCCCAAGCCCGACCGGCGTCTTCCCGAAGCGACGCTAAGCAGCACCGAAATGAGTCTCCTTCTCGCTGCGCCCGATCTCAGCCGCCCGCTCGGGCTCCGCGACCGGGCGGTCCTCGAGGTCTTCTACTCCTGCGCGCTCCGCCGAGCAGAACTGATCGACGTGACGGTCGGCGACGTCGACTTCGACCGCGGCACCGTCTTCGTCCGAAACGGGAAGGGCGCCAAGGACCGCTACGTCCCGATCGGGGAACGCGCACTCTTCTGGCTTCGGCTCTACCTCGAGCTCGTCCGGCCCCAGTACGCACCCGAACACGCCCAGCAGCTATTCCTCTCTTCCGTCGGCAAACCACTCTGCCCCGACTGGCTCTCCCGACGGATCCGCGGCTACCTCGCCGCCGCCGGCATCCAGAAAAAAGGAAGCTGTCACCTCCTCCGCCACACCGTCGCCACCCTCATGCTCGAAGGCGGCGCCGACATCCGCTACGTCGCCGAAATGCTCGGCCACGCACGACTCGAAACAACCCAGCGCTACACCCGAGTCAGCATCGACCGCCTCCGCCTCGTCCACGCCAACACTCACCCCGCCGCCGGCTTCAACGTCGCAATGGCCTCAGAACTCTGCACCGCACTGCCATGGGCCACAGTCGCGCTCATCCAGGGATGAAACCTCCAACCACGCCCGCCCGCGAACGCGCACCGCCCGCTCAACGGGGTCGGCGGCCACTACGACCTCGGTGACCGAGCAGAACAGGCTGCTACCACGACACGCAGAGCGCCCGGCTCAGGCGGCGGCTACTGCGACCGCGGCAACGCCGCACGCTGTTATTGCACGGTCAATAATCTAGGGATCGGATCGAACGCACGCGATCGGCAACGTCGCAGAGCCATGCTCCAAGACGACCCACTTATTGTGGCCGCACGCAACGTAGTGGCCAGACACCATGATAGGTCGCGTATTCCCGACACTCGGCTTGTCGCGTCTCAGCGACAACGAGAAAGCAGACGCTCCTGTCGCGGCAAAGGATGGCGTGTAGTGTGCGTCAGCGACCAAGTTGAGGGAATTAGTGTCGCGGGGTGAAATGAACGCGGCGTCGCTCGTCCTCAACCAGATCTGTCGGTGGCCGTAGACCTTCGTGAGTAAGGAATCCAAATTCCAAATCAGTCTTCCGTACGGAGTAAGGTTTGGAGGTGAGCTAGCCACACTGCAAGCTCCGACAGGAGCCAGTACGCCTCCGGCGATCGCGCAACATGTCAATGCCAGGACCGCAGCTTTTGACGGAGTCATTTCTACCGGGTCTTCCTTTCGCTAGGTCTCGTGTACGTAGTTGGTAGCCACGTTAGTGGTCCGGCGTACCACGATGCCGGCTCGCCCGAAACTTCTGCCTTTGCAGCCGCCTGCCCTGGCGCTGTCGCCGTTTTCCAAAACGTTCGATACCGTGGAAGGATGGCGGCGAGCTGCCCGCTGATGCTGTAAACGCCGCCATTTGCGTTAGCGGTTGCCTGAAGGGACGAATCACAGAGCTGGAATAGGCCCGGGCACGAAGGATTCGTGGGCGGATGTAACTCGAATGACGATTCCCGATACGCTGCAGCAAGAAGCTCTCGAGCGTGGGCTGGCGTAACGTGCGTCGCGAGCGCGGCGAAATACAGATTGGTCGCAACGCTTCGCTGGCTGGCGCTTAATTCGCGCCAGGTCGCGCTGAGTTCCGGGACAGCCGAACCCTCGTTGAGGGTGTCGTAGCTCAGGAGCTCAGCGAACGTCGTGCTCGATGGACAGTCTGGCGAGGTTCCGTTCCGATCCGTCGCGTTCACCGGGTCTCCAGCCACATAGGCATACGGCGAGTCGGTCAGATCAACCAGCGGATCGACAGTCAGGAATTGTCCGGCGGTCGGGTCGTAGTAGCGCCCGACTGGGTTGCGGCAGGCGGCGGGTGCCGATCAGCGGCGACTGGTTGGAAAGTACGACTTTCGTGGTGTACGATTTTGGTTGATGGCGAGGACGACGATACGGGCAAAGGGACAGATCACTCTGCCCGATGAGATCCGCAAGGCTGCGCGCCTCGAAGAGGGCGATCTGCTGGAGGCCGAACTCACCGCGGATGGCATCCTGTTGCGCCCGCAGAAGCTGATCGACGCCACACAGGCCTGGTTCTGGTCGCCAGAGTGGCAGGCGGGCGAACGCGAAGCCGACGCGGACCGCGAGGCTGGGCGGGTCGAGTCATTTGCCTCGGAGAGCGAGTTCCTGGACGCCCTCCACACCCGCATCAACCGCCGAGGACCAGCGTCCTCGTAGCAAACCTTGCCAACCTTCGCCTGGCTCGCGCGTTTCGGAACCGACTTCGACGCGCTCTCCCCGACGCAGCAGGCCGCCTTCCTCACTGCGGTCACCCAGTTCGTCGAAGACCTCCGCGCCGGCGGGCGCTTCCGCCACGGACTCCGAGTCAAGGGCATCAAAGGCGCCGCGAGCATCTTCGAGATGACCTGGGCAGACGACGGACGCGCCACCTTCGAATACGGCGACCCCGTCACCGCCAACGAGCCGCACATCATCTGGCGGCGAGTCGGCACACACACCATCTTCAACCGCCCCTGACACCCGCAGACACTCCCCACACGCCTCCCGTCACCCACACCAACCCCCAACCACACCCAGTTCGTCGATGTCGGAACGGAGGGCGGGTACCGGATCGAGGTCGCGACCCCTCGGGTCCTCTGCCGGCTCGGTCATCGCTGCTCGGAGTTCTGGCCGACGGATAGTTCGTCGAGCCCTCGGCTTCAAAGGCCATTCGGGCTAGGTCTCGACCACGAGCCGCACAGGCGCGCCATTCGAGTCCTCGATCGCGATCGGGAAGACCATCACCTCGACGCGCTTGCCCTCGACGGCGGCCATCGGGGCGGCGTTCTCGACGATCAGGACGTCGTTGCCGAGGAGGACGCGGTGGACGGGGCCGTCGCTTCGGGTGGGGTCGACGGAGAGCGGCTTGTCGGGGGTCATCACGTCGAGGATCACGCAGCGGACGCCGAGGGCAAGGAGCTCCTCGGCGGTCTCGACCGCGAGATAGGGGTGGCGGCGGTACTCCTCGGTGCCGAAGTGGTGCGCCCAACCGGTCGAGAGCAGCACGAACGGCGCCTCGGCGATCTCGTCGCGGTAGGGAGCGATCTCGGCCGGCGTGATCTCGGTCTCGCGGGCGCCGGCGACCGGAACGACGAAGCCGGGGCCGCGGAAGCGCGAGACGTCGTACTCGTCGAGGGAAGCGCCCTCGTTGTAGTAGTGGCGCGGGGCGTCCATGTGGGTTCCGAAGTGGCTCGAGAACGAGTAGAGCGTCACGTTCGCCATCCGCTCCGGCACGCGCCACACCTCGTCGAACCGAGCCGCCGGCATGCCCGGCGTCGTCGGCAGGCTCGGGCTCAGCTTGTGCGAGAGGTCGTGGAGCGTTCCCACGCTCACCCGACGTAGCGCCGGCGCACGGATTCCCTGATGTTGATCGGGATGTTGTGCTTGCTCGACTTGAGCGCGCGGCGCTCGACGACCTCGTCGACCGCGATCTCGTCGTCGCCCTGCCTGCCGATCACGACGACCTCGTCGCCCGGGCAGGCGTCGGGCACGCCGGTCAGGTCGACGCGGCAGTGCTCGAGCGAGATCGGCTCGATCAGCGGCGCCCGCACCCCGCGTACGAGGACCTCGCGGCCGGAGGCCAGGGCGAGGCCGTCGGAGGTGCCGAGCGCGATGATGCCGAGGCGCATCCCCGGGGAAACGGGAACGAGCGGTGCGGGCCGGCGCGGCTCCTCGTCGAGCGTCTTCACCTGCAGCAGCCGGCTCGAGAAGAGGCGCAGTGCGCTCCTGAAGTCGTAGCCGTCCATGATTCCGCCGTCCGGGACGATCCCGAAGTACATCCGCCCGGGGTCGACGGCGTTCAGGCCCATCCGGTCGGTGAGCCGGAGGACCGAGCTGCTCGCCGCCATCCGCACGGGAACCTCGAGGCCTGTCTCGTCGAGCTCGCGCAGACACGACTCGAAGAGCGCGAACTGCTTCTCGATGTGACCCTCGGGAACGGGATCGTCCGGCACCGTCATGTGCGTGTAGACCCCGGCCAGGCGCAGATTCGGCATGCCGGCGACCGCGGTTGCGAACGCGGTGAGCACGCTGGGCTCGACGCCCAGGCGGTGCTGGCCCACGTCCACCTTCACGAAGACGGGCCGCTCGCTGCTGAAGCTGCGCGAGAGCTCGGCTGCGGCTTCGAGGTCGAGGACCGACGGAATCAGGTCGTACCGCCCGAGCGCAGCGGCGAGCTCCGGTGTGACGACGGCGCCGGCATAGAGCAGAACGGGTACCTCGATCCCGCCCTCGCGCAGTGAGATCGCATCGCCGATCCGCGCCACCGAGATCGCCGCCACGCCGCCCTCGACGAGCGCCCGTGCTGCCGGGACGAGCCCGAAGCCGTAGGCATCGCACTTGAGCGCGGCGTAGAGGTCGCAGCCCGCGCCGGCGAGCCGTTGGAGCTCGCCCACGTTGTGGCGGATCGCCTCGAGATCGATCTCGAGCACGTTCGGCTCGAGGTCAGGGGCCGGAAGGCGCGTGCTCATCGCGCAGCGCCACCGGCAGTGACGCGCGGCACGACCGGCGTGAGTGGGGCCGACCCGCCGAGCACCGCGAGGACGTTACGCGCCGCGAGCGTTGCCATCGCAGTGCGCGTCTCCACGGTCGCCGACCCGAGATGCGGCAGCAGGATCGCGTTGTCGAGGCCGAGCAGGCCCTGGTGCACGATCGGCTCCCGCTCGAAGACATCGAGCCCCGCGCCGGCGATCTCCCCCGTCGCGAGCGCCTCGGCGAGCGCCTCCTCGTCCACCACCGGCCCGCGGGTCGTGTTGACGAGGAACGCCGACGGCTTCATCAGCTCGAGCTCGCGGGCTCCGATCAGGTGCCGCGTCTCGTCGCGCAGCGGACAGTGGAGGGACACCACGTCGGAGGTAGCGAGAAGCTCCTCGAACGGCAGGAAGCTCGCGCCGAGCTCGGCCTCGAGCTCTTCCGGGGCGCGGCGAGGGCCGCTGTAGGCGATCTCCATCCCGAAGGCCCGGGCCCGCCGCGCCGTCGCCTGGCCGATCTGGCCGAGCCCGACGATCCCGAGCCGCTTGCCCTGGATTCCGGTGCCCAGGTGGAAGAACATGTTCCACGACCACGGCTCCTCGGAGCGGATCAGACGCTCGCCCTCGCCGAGACGGCGCGTGGACATGAGGATCAGCGCCATCGCGATGTCGGCAGTCGCGTCGGTGAGCACACCTGGGGTATTCGTCACGATCACCGAGCGGGCGGCGCATGCGGGGACGTCGATGTTGTCGTATCCGACCGCCACGTTGGCGACGATCTTCAGCTGCTCGCCGGCTGCGTCGAGAAACGCGTCGTCGACGCGGTCGTGGAGGAGTGTGACGACCGCGTCGACGCCGCTGACCGCCGCGTACAGCTGCTCCAAGGGCAATGGAGCATCGAGCGGCGAGACCCAGAGCTCGGTGCCTGCCCGAAGCAGCTCGAGCGCCGCCTCGGGGATCGTGCGCGTAACGGTGACCTTCATGCGACGGCAGGCTCCGCGAGCAGCGAGTCGATCGCTGCAAGCGCCTCCTCGATGTTCTCGAGCGAGTTCGCGTAGGAGAGCCGAAGGTAGCCCTCGCCGTAGGCCCCGAAGGCCGTGCCTGCCAGCACCGCGACGCCCGCCTCGGCGAGAAGCCGGTCGGCGAGCTCCTTGGCCCGGAGGCCGGTGCCGGAGATGTTCGGGAAGGCATAGAAGGCCCCACGTGGGGTGATGCACGAAATGCCGGGGATCGCATTCAGCCCGGCGACCACCGCCTCCCGGCGCAGCCGGAACTCGGCGAACATCTCGTTCACCTCGTCGCGCGGGCCGGTGAGCGCGGCCACTCCCGCGAGCTGGATCGCGGGCGCCGTGCACGAGACGGAGTTGATCAGGAGCCGCGTGATCGGCTCGACGAGCTCCTGCGGCATCACGGCGTATCCGAGCCGCCACCCGGTCATCGCGAAGGTCTTCGAGAAGCCGTCGAGGAGGATCGTCCGCTCGAGCAGGCCCTGATGGCCGGCGATCGTGTCGTGCTCGCCGTCGTAGAGCATCTCGGAGTACACCTCGTCGGAGAGGATGAAGCAGTCGTGACCGGCGAGCACCTCGGCGATCTCGGTGTTCAGCTCGCGGCTGACGATCCCGCCCGTCGGGTTGGCCGGCGAGTTCAGGATCACGAGCTTCGTCCTCGGCGTCAGGCGATCCGCCAGGTCCTGGGCGCTGAAGGCGAACCCTGACTCCTCGGTCAGCGGGAGCGGAACCGGCGTCGCGCCGGCCCAGTTGATCACCGACTCGTAGATCGGAAAGCCCGGGTTGGGATAGATGACCTCGTCGCCAGGGTCGCACGTCGCGAGCACGCCGAAGAAGAGAAACGGCTTCGCGCCTGGCGCGACAAGCACCCGGCCCGGCTCGATCGGGAGATTCCGGTGCCGTGAGAGATGGTCCGCGCAGGCTTCGCGCAGGGCCGGGATCCCGGGGGCGGGGCAGTAGTGCGTGTTCCCGTCGAGGAGCGCCTTGGCGCCTGCCTCGATGATGTGGCGCGGCGTCGTGAAATCGGGCTCGCCGATCTCGAGGTGGATGATCCGCCTGCCCTGCGCCTCGAGGTCGCGCGCGCGCGCGAGCACCTCGAAGGCCGTCTCCGTCCCGAGCCTTTGCAGTCCAGCCGCGAGCTCGCGGCTCACGACGGCACCGCCTCTGCTCGAGCTGCCGCGAGCTGTACCGCGATGTCCACGATCATGTCCTCCTGCCCTCCTACGTAGTTGAGACGTCCGACCTCCATCAGGATGTCCTGCGCCGGAACGCCGTAGCGCTCGGCCGCACGCTCGGCATGCAGCAGGAAGCTCGAGTAGACACCGGCGTAGCCGAGGACGATCGAGCTGCGGTCGGCGACCGGCTGCCTGGTCATGTACGGGCGCACGACCTCCTCGGCGGCTTCGAGCATCGCGGGAAGGTCGATCCCCGTGCGAATCCCGAGCCGGTCGAAGGCCGCAACCAGGATCTCGGTGGGCGAGTTCCCGGCGCCGGCGCCGAGTGCCCTCGTCGAGCCGTCGACCTGCCGCGCGCCCGCCTCGTACGCGAGCAGCGAGTTCGCGACCCCGAGCGAAAGGTTCTGGTGGCCGTGGTAGCCGACCTGGGCGTCGTCGCCGAGCTCCTGGACGAGCGCCGCGACCCGGTCCGCGGCCTGGTGGAGGATCAGCGCTCCGGCCGAATCGACGACGTAGACGCATTGCGCGCCCGCGTCGACCATGATCCGCGCCTCGGAGGCGAGCCGCGCCGGGGTGACGCTGTGGCTCAGCATCAGGAAGCCGACCGTCTCGAGGCCGAGCTCCCGTGCGAGGCCGAAATGCTGGATCGAGATGTCCGCCTCGGTGGAATGTGTCGCGATCCGGACGATCTGCGCGCCGGCGCGTGCGGCCTCGCGCATGTCCTCGATCGTTCCGACCCCGGGAAGGAGCAGCACGGCGATCTGCGCCTGAGACGCCTCCTCGACTGCCGCCTCGACCAGGCGCAGCTCGTCGACGAGCGAGAAGCCGAAGTTGAACGACGAGCCTGCCAGCCCGTCGCCGTGTGTCACCTCGATCACGGGAACTCCCGCGCGATCGAGTGCACGGACGGTGTCGCGCACGTTGTCCTCGGTGAAGCGATGGGCCATCGCGTGGCTTCCGTCCCGCAGGGTCGTATCGGTGAGGCGGACGTCACGATCGGTCATCTCGCGCTCACCAGCCTCGCCTCGGCGAGCAGCTCGCCCACGCGCGCGGCGGCTGCGGTCATGATGTCGAGGTTGCCGGCATACGGCGGCAGGTAGTCGCCGTTGCCCTCGACCTCGAGGAACACGGCCACCCGCCCGCACCCGTCCCATTCGGGCCGCGGCTCGTCGAACTGGGGCTCGGTCGTCATCCGGTAGCCGGGAACGTACCCGGCCACCTCCTCGACCATCCCGGCGACCGACTCGCTGACTGCCTCCCTGTCGGCGCCCGGGGGGAGCGCGCAGAAGACCGTGTCGCGCATGATCAGGGGCGGGTCGGCCGGGTTGAGGATGATGATCGCCTTGCCCTGCTCCGCACCCCCGACCTGCTCGATCGCATGGGAGGTCGTGCGGGTGAACTCGTCGATGTTGGCGCGCGTTCCCGGCCCCGCCGACCGCGACGAGATCGAGGCGACGATCTCGGCGTAGCTCACGGGCACGACGCGCGCCACGGCCGCGACGATCGGGATCGTCGCCTGGCCGCCGCAGGTGACCATGTTCACGTTCGGCGCGTCGAGGTGCTCGCCGAGGTTCACGACGGGCACGACGAACGGGCCCACGGCCGCCGGAGTGAGGTCGATCGCCTGGATCCCGGCCTCTGCAAGGCGTGGGGCGTTCGCGGCGTGGGCGGAGGCAGAGGTCGCTTCGAAGACGAGATCGGGAAGCTCGTCCTGCTCGAGCAGCCAGTCGACGCCGCCGGAGCTCGTCTCGACGCCGAGCTCGGCCGCGCGCTTGAGCCCGTCGGAGTCGGGGTCGATCCCGACCATGTACCGCGGCTCGACGATGTCGCTGCGCAGCAGCTTCACGAGCAGGTCGGAGCCGATGTTTCCCGAGCCGACGATCGCCGCAGTCGCGGCCTTACTCATACGCGATCGCCTCCATCCGGATCAGCTCCCCGGGGTCGAGCTCGACGCCGAGCGTCGAGCGGGCCGGCTTCTGCAGGATTCCGCGCGAGTGGAAGAACTCGTTGTAGGTCGGGTTGTAGAGGCCGTGCTTCTCGCCGATGTCGGCCATGAAGACCTGAACCTTCACGAGCTTGTCCAGGCGGGAGCCGTTGGCCTCGAGGACGGCGAGAATCCGGGAGAGGCACGCCTCGGTCTGCTCGCTCGTGCCGACCCCGCCGCCGGCGCCCGATTGCGGCGGGATTCGCAGGAAACCGCCGGTACGGGAGACGCTGTCGCCGGGCACCGTCGCGACCATGTCGGCGGCGACCCCGCTGTCCACGAGCTCGCCGCGCCAGGTGGCGAAAGCGGGTGCGCGCACGATTCCGTTGGCCGCGAAGAACTCGACCGCGGCTGCGTTCGCCTGCTCGACGGCGTCGCCGTCGGGCGAGTTGACGAAGATCGTCGTTCGGACCACGTTCTCGAGGGACGAGCCGGCCTCGGCGAGCACCTTGCCGAGCTCTGTCAAAGCGAACGTCGTCTGCGTCGGCAGGTCCTCGGGGAGGGTCCCGCTCTCGATCGTCGGGTCGTAGTCGGACGGGTCGAAGCCGTGATGCAGGGTCGTGAAGACGAGCCCGTTCGCCTTCGCCGAGCGCGTGAGGAACCGCCCGTCCTTCGTGTCCCTACCCGGGACTCCGAATATCTGTTTGCTCACGTGTCACCTCCCTCGAGTCGCGTGTTGATCGTCACCAGCCGCCGATCCATCCTTCGAGGATCCCGGTCGGCAGGTCGTCCTCAGCCGGTGCGCCGGGCGAGGGACGCAGGAAGTCGAAGTCGCAGCCCTGGTCTGCCTGCAGCACGTGGGCCTCGTAGAGTGCGCGGTACCCGCGTTCGTAGCGCGCAGGGCGCCCGGGGAGCGTTTCGAGCCGCGAAGCCAGTTCGGCCTCCGGGATGTCGAGCTCGAGCAGGCCGGCCTCGCAGTCGAGCACGATCGGATCGCCGTTCTGCACGGCCGCGAGCGGGCCGCCGGCCGCCGACTCCGGCGACACGTGGAGGACGGCGGTACCGAAGGCGGTGCCGCTCATGCGCGCGTCGGAGACCCGGACCATGTCGGTCACGCCCTCCCGGATGAGCTTGGCCGGGATCGGCAGGGCGCCCCATTCCGGCATCCCCGGCCCGCCGATCGGCCCGGCGTTCCTGAGCACGAGCACCGTGTCCGCGGTCGCCGGAAGGTCGGGATCGTCGATGCGCGCGGCGAGATCCGAGATGTCCTCGAAGACGAGGGCGGGGCCCCGATGGCGCATGAGCTCCGGGCTCGCTGCGCTGAGCTTCACGATCGCGCCTCGCGGTGCGAGCGAGCCGCGAACGACACCGATCGCGGCGGGCTTCAACGGGTTGCCGAGCGGCCGGATCGGGTCGTCGCCGATGCGCTCGGCTCCGGCGAGCTCCTCGGCGAGGGTCGCACCGGTCACCGTGAGCACGCTCGTGTCGAGCAGGGATTCGATCTCGGCGAGCAGCGCCGGGACGCCGCCCGCATCATGGAGGTCCTGGAACAGGTGCTCGCCGGTCGGCTTCATGTTCGCGAGCACGGGCGTCCGCGCCGAGATCCGGGCGAAGTCGTCGAGCGTCAACTCGATTCCGAGCCGCCCCGCGAGCGCGATCAGGTGGACGACGCCGTTCGTCGAGCCGCCGAGGGCCATGAGGGTCGTGATCGCGTTCTCGAACGCCGCCCGCGTGAGGATCGAGGAGATCCGGGTGCCTTCCCGTGCAAGCTCCACCGCTCGCGCCCCACAGAGCTCGCCGAGCGCGAGGCGCCGCCCGTGGGTTGCGGGGACCGTCGAGGACCCCGGGAGCGACATCCCGAGCGCCTCGACCACGGCCGACAGCGACGAGGCCGTGCCCATCTCGTTGCAATGCCCCACGGACGGCTGCAGCGAGGCCTCGAGCTCGCTCATCTCGTCCTCGCTCATCCGGCCTGCCCTGAACTCATCCGCATAGCGCCAGAGGTCGGTCGCGGTGGAGAGGCGCTTGCCCTTGTAGCGGCCGGGCTCGGCGGGTCCGCCGGTGATCATGATCGCCGGCAGGTCGGCGCTGGCCGCCCCCATCAGCTGGGCGGGGATCGTCTTGTCGCAGCTCGCGATCAGCACGACCGCGTCGAACGGGTAGGCGCGGAGCGACTCCTCCACGTCCATCGACATCAGGTTGCGGTACATCATCGACGTCGGCTTCATCAGCGTCTCGCCGACGGAGATCGCGGGGAACTCCGCCGGGATCCCGCCCGCGGTGAGCACGCCGCGGCGGACGGACTCGGCGATCGCGCGGAAGTGGAGGTTGCAGTTGACGAGGTCAGACCAGCAGTTGCAGATCCCGACAAGAGGACGCCCGGCGCTC
Organism: Gaiellaceae bacterium; assembly: GCA_036271235.1. Taxonomy (GTDB): domain Bacteria; phylum Actinomycetota; class Thermoleophilia; order Gaiellales; family Gaiellaceae; genus PALSA-600. The sequence continues at coordinate 42,473 of DATBBA010000017.1, read as the reverse complement.
TCGCCGGCCACGCCGGAGGTGCGGAGCACCGACCGGTGCAAAAGCCCGGAGATGTCGGAGGGCCCGAACCAGCGCTCGCTGCGCAGGCCGGTCATCGACTCTCCGTTCGCGACTCGGCGAGCTCGGACGCAAGCCCCGCGTCGCGCCGCTCGCGGATCGCGGCGAGCTCGTCGGGGGTCCGGTCGAGCCAGCGGGTGAGGTCGACCGGAGCGGTCGCGGCCGACAGCACCGGGAAGAGATTCGCCGCCACCTGTGTCCAGGCGTCGACGCCTCCGAGTGCGATCGTCTCGAACGGCCCTGTGTACCGCGAGCGGCGAGCGAGGCCCGAGCTGACGACGAGGTCGACGGTGCGCGGCGTCGCAACGCCGTTCTCGACGAGCCAGAGTGCTTCGCGCAGGAGCGCGAGCTGCAGGCGGTTCCAGATGAAGCCCGGCACGTCGGACTCGACGAGAACGGGCTCCTTGCCGAGGCCCTCGATCAGCGCGCGAATGCGTTCGACGGCCTCGGGTGCCGTGTTCTTGCCCGAGATGATCTCGACCGGCGGCATCAGGAGCGGCGGGTTCCAGTAATGGGCTCCGAGCGTCCGTTCGGGCGCGCCGAGAGCCTCGCCGAGCTCCGTCAACGGGATCGAGGAGGTATTCGAGGCGACGATCGCCTTCGGGTGCCTCCTCACGAGCGGGCCGAGCACGGCGCGCTTCACGTCGATGTCCTCGGGGATCGACTCGGCGATCACCTCCGTGGCCGGGTCGAGCGCGTCCGCGGCCGTCGTGAGCGCGATGCGCGCCTCCGCGGCCGTCCGCTCCTCGGTGCTCGCGATCCCTGCTGCGACCGCGACGCCGAAGGCGCGGTCGACGCGCGTGCGGCTCGCCTCGAGGTCGCGGACGAGGTAGGTGACCTCGTGCCCGCCGAGCGCGTACTCGACTCCGATCTGGGAGCCCATCAGCCCGGCTCCCACGACCGCGATCTTGCTCGATGATCCCTGCGCGTCGATAGCCCACGCACCCTAGGGAAAGCGAGCGTTTCATGTCAAGCCCAACTCGTTCCACGCTGATCCGCCCGTTGTGGCGGTGCAACATGAAAGGGACAGCGGTTGACATGAAACGCGACCGCGATAGAGTTCCACGGCGTCCCCGGCGAGAGCGGCAGGACCGGGGCGGTATCTGGAAACCCGAGCGCCGGAGGCACCCGACATGACAACCCAGGCGATCGACCGCGCTTCGCGCCGCCAGGCCGTGGCGGTGACCGGCGTCGTTCCGCCGATCCCGACCCCGTTTCGCGACGGATCCGTCGATCTCGACAGCCTGAAGCGCGAGCTCGACGACCTGTTCGAGAGCGTCGAGGGCGTCCTCATCGGCGGCAGCACCGGCGAGGCTTCGAGCCTGACCCTGGCCGAGCGCGAGAGCGTGATCCGGACCGTCTCGGCGCACTACGGGCGGGAGCGGCCGATCGTGGTCTCGATCGCCGACAACTCGATCGAGAACAGCCGAGCGCTGTCGGAGATCGCCGGCGAATGCGAGGCGCCGCTCCTCATCCTCTCGTGCCCGAGCTACTTCCCGAACAGCCGCTCGATGCTCGAGGCGTTCTTCGGCGCGGTCGCAGAGTTCGCGAGCGCCGACCTCTGCCTCTACGACAACCCGGTTGCGAGCAACACCGTGCTCGGGGTCGACGACGTAGTTGCGCTCGTCCGCGCGGTGCCGCGGCTGACGCACATCAAGATGACCGACACCTCGCTCGAGAAGGTGCATGCGCTGCACGCCGAGCTCGACGGGGTGACGATCCTCGCCGGAGACGACTCCGTGTTGTGGCACCAGCTGCTCGGCGGCGCCGACGGGATCATGACCGCGATCCCGATGATCTTCCCGCAGCAGACGGCACGGATGTGGCGGACGTTCCAGGCCGGCGACTTCGAAGCTGCCGCGGAGGAGTACCGCGGCCTCAGCCATTTCATCCACGCTGCGCTCGGCCCGGACTACCCGGCGGCGGTGAAAGCCGTGCTGCACGAGCGCGGCGTGATCGCCTCGCCCGAGGTTCGCCTGCCGCTCGTGGGCTTGTCGCCGGGGCGCCGGGGCGAGATACTCGCTGCCGCGGGCGTCTGAAGCACGCGCCGATGGCGCCCGGCGCGCGATGCTGATCGATTGCGACGTCCACAACGAGGTGCCCTCGACCGAGGCCCTGCTCCCGTACCTCGACGCGCACTGGCAGGAGTACGTCTCGCGCTCGGCGTTCAAGGGGCCGGAGGACACGGCCTATCCGCCGGGCGCTCCGACCACGCGCCGGCCCGGTGCCTCGGAGGGGAGCGAGCTCGCGCAGGTCCGGGACGAGGTGCTCGGCGAGGAGCTCGAGCTCGCGATCCTGACCTGCGTCTACGGCGCCGACTCGATCCACAACCCCTATCTCGCGGCGGCGATGGCGGGCGCCGTCAACGACTGGCAGATCGAGAACTGGCTCGACGGCGAGCCGCGGGTGCGTGGATCGGTCGTCGTCCCGGCGGCGCAGCCGGAGCTCGCCGCGGCAGAGATCGACCGGGTCGGCGCCCATCCCGGCTTCGTGCAGGTGCTCCTGCCCGTGCGCTCGAACGCGCCGTACGGGACGCGTGCCTTTCATCCGCTGTACGAGGCGGCGACGCGGAACGGCCTCGCGGTCGCGCTCCACTTCGGCGGCTGCCCGTCGGTGCCGCCGACGGCATCCGGCTGGCCGTCCTACTACATCGAGGAGCACGCCGGGATGGCGACCGTGTTCCAGACGCAGCTCCAGAGCCTCCTCGTCGAGGGCGTCTTCGACCGGTTCCCGGAGTTTCGGCTCGTCCTCGCGGAGTCTGGCTTCGCCTGGCTGCCCGCGTTCCTCTGGCGGCTCGACAAGGAATGGAAGGGCCTCCGGCGTGAGGTGCCGTGGATGCGTCGTCCGCCATCGGCCTACGTGGCAGACAGCGTCCGCGTGACGATGCAGCCGCTCGACTGCCCACTCGAGCTCGTCCCCCGCGTCCTCGACCGGCTCGGCTCGCCGGAGCTGCTCCTGTACTCGAGCGACTATCCCCACGGCCACCTCGAGCCCGCCGGCTCGGTTCTCTCCGCCGTTCCGGCCGAGCTGCGTGCGGGTGTGGAGGCCGGGAACGCGCGCTCGTTCTACGGGCTCGGGGACTGAGGGATGGCGACCGTCGGCACCGCCGAACGGCAGGCCGCGAAACCGCGGGCGGCGGCCACGATCGACTGCGACATCCATATCCGCCCGCGGGCGGCGAAGGATCTCGACGAGCATCTCGAGGAACGTTGGCGCCGCCACCGCGCGGCCTTCGGCGACCGCTCGCCGTCCGGATTCCACTATCCCCGGGCCTTCCCGGCGGCCTCCCGAACCGACTCGTGGCCACCGGGGGGCGGCCCCCCCGGCTCGAGCCTCGCGTTCCTGCGCGAGCAGCACCTCGACCGCTGGGGCCTCGCCTTCGGCGTGCTCAACCCGCTGCTCGGCGGCGGGATCTCGAACATCGAGTACCACGCGGCGCTCGCGCGGGCGATCAACGACTGGCAGATCGCGGAGTGGCTCGACCCGGAGCCGAGACTGCGGAGCTCGATCGTCGTTCCGTACGAGGACGCCGCGCTGACGGCCACCGAGATCCGGCGCCGCGCGGGCGACTCGCGGTTCGCCCAGGTCCTGCTCCACATCCGAACGCAGGAGCCGCTCGGGCGGCGCCGGTTCTGGCCGATGTACGACGCCGCCGTCGAGTGCGGGCTGCCGATCGGGATCCACTTCGGCGGCCACAGCGGCAACCCGATCACCGGTGCCGGCTTCCCGTCGTTCTACATCGAGGACCACGGCGGGATGGCGACCGCCTTCCAGGACCAGCTGATCAGCCTCGTCTGCGAGGGCGTGTTCGAGCGGTTTCCCGGCCTCAAGATCGTGCTGATCGAGGGCGGCTGCGCGTGGATGGCGCCGCTCATGTGGCGGCTCGACCGCTCGTGGAAGCTCCTTCGCGAGGAGATCCCGGACGTGACGCGGCTTCCCTCCGAGACGATCCGCGAGCAGGTCTGGGCGACGACGCAGCCGATGGAGGAGCCGCCTCGTCCGCAGGACTTCCTCGACATGCTCGAGGAGCTCGCGATGGACGAGCGGCTGATGTTCGCGACCGACTACCCGCACTGGGATTTCGACTCGCCCGAGCAGGCGCTTCCGGCGCGTGTTCCGACGAACGTCCGGGAGCGGATCCTCAGCGCGAACGCCAGGGAGCTCTACCGGCTGTGAAGCATCTCGTCGGAACCGTGGACGAGATCCCGCCGGGGTCGCGGAAGATCGTGACCGTCGAGGGGCGCTCGATCGGCGTCTTCAACGTGGGCGGGCGCTTCTACGCCGTACGGAACACGTGCCCCCACCAGGGCGCCTCGCTCTGCCTCGGCGAGCTCTACGGCGCGCTCGAGTCCTCGTCGCCCGGCGAGTACCGGCTCGACCCGTCGCAGGTGGTCGTGCGCTGCCCCTGGCACGGCTGGGAGTTCGAGCTCGAGACGGGGCAGTCGTGGTGGGATCCGCAGAAGACCCGCGTGCGCCGCTATTCGGTGACGGTCGAGGGCGTGCGGCAGAAGGGCCCGTATGTCGCCGAGACCTATCCCGTCACGGTCGAGGGGCCGGCGCGGGTGCTCGTCGAGCTCGACTGACCCGGGTCGAGGCGGAGCGGTGCCATGCACCGGTTCGTGGAACGGTGCCGTTGGTGCCATGCGCCAAATGTGCGCGTACGCCGCGGAACCGAGCGTTCAGGCGGGTTCCGGGTCAAGGTCGGTGCCATGCACGGGTTCGCGGGTCGGTGTCGTTGGTGCCATGCACCGATGCGAGCGTGTGCTGCGCGGCCCGCGAAATGTGAGCGTTCAGGCGGGTTCCGGGTCAAGGTCGGTGCCATGCACGGGTTCGCGGATCGGTGTCATTGGTGCCATGCACCGGTTCGCGGGCCGGTGCCGTTGGTGCCATGCACCGATCTCGGGCCGTGATCGGCGAGAGCGCGGGCTAGCGGTTCTCCCAGGCCTGTGCGGCCTCGAGGAGGCGCATCACCGGAAGCGCGGAGGAGACCTCGAAGTCGCTCGGGCCGCCGCTCGCGATGCTTTCGATCATCGCCGCGTCCTGCGCCAACAGGTCGGCCCATTCGGCGCCGGGGTAGATCTCGGTGCCGTGCTCGTCCGTGAGCTGGTTTCGCTCGAGCGTGAAGAGGCCCTGGTCGGCGACGAAGAGCATGTGCGAGGTTCCGGCGGCGACGTTGTAGCTCCCCGAGTAGGTGACGAGCTCCGTCTTCGGCGTCCGGAAGCTGACGCAGACGTCCATCTTCATCCCGTACTCCGGATTCGGCTGCCCGAACTGTGCGCAGACGTTCTCGGCTTCGGTCGCGCCGAGCACCCAGAGGCTCATGTCCAGGTAGTGGCAGGAGTTGTGCCAGAGCAGGTTGTCGACCCACTCTCGGGTGCCGCCGATCCAGTTCTCGTTGTGGCGGCGGGCGGTGGCCGTGAAGCCGTTGATCTGCGAGATCGTGAGCTCTCCCGAGGCGACCTGGCGCCGGAGGCCCTGAACCGCGGGGAACGAGCGCATCGTGTGACAGACGAGCGCCCGCCGGCCCACGGCCTCGGCCTTCGCCGCGACCGCCTCGGCGTCGTCCTGGTGCATCGCGACCGGGATCTCCGTGATCACGTGCTTGCCGGCCTCGAGCGCCGCGAGCGCCTGGGGGCTGTGGAGCTCGTTCGGCGAGGTGATCAGGACGAGCTCGACCGCATCGTCCGCCAGTGCGTCGGCGAGGTCGGCCGTCGCGTGCTGGAACCCCCACTCGCCGGCGAAGGAGGCAGCGGGTTCCTGGGCCGGCCCGACGACCCAGAGCGGCTCGGTGAGACCCCCTGCGCGATGGGCCCTCATGTGGGCGGCGGCGATCGCGCCGGGGCCCACGAGGCAGAGGCCAGGCGGGCTACCAGGCAAGTGCGGAGCCCTCGCACCGGGGATCTGCGCCCGCGGTGATCACGCCGTTGTCGAGATCCATCGCGACGGCGTGGACGCTCGAGGCCTTCGAGAAGAAGTCCTCGGTGTCGGCGCCCTCGTGGCCCATCTCCCGCAGGCGGGAACGCGTCTCGTCGGAGATCCGGCCCTCGATGTCGAGGCGCCCCGGGTGGTAGGGGTGCGGCGCGAACGAGTTCGGGAAGTTCCACGACATCACGCGAGGCGCCTCGATTGCCTGCTGGAGGTTGAGCCCGAACTCGGCCAGGTTGAGGAACACCTGGAGCATTCCCTGCGGCTGGATGTCCCCGCCCGGGCAGCCGAAGCCCATCATCGGCCGGCCGCCGACGGCGACCATCGCGGGGTTCGGCGTCAGGCGCGGCCGCCGGCCGGGCGCAACGGCCGAGGGGTGATCGGAATCGAGCCGCGACTGCACGCCGCGGCCCGAGCACGGGAACCCGAGCGCCGGGATCACGGGGCCCCACATGCTCGTGTCGCTCGGCGTCGCCGAGTAGATGTTCCCGGCGGCGTCCATCGCGGCGCAGTAGGTCGTGTCGATCTGCGGGGCGGAGCCGCGCAGGCCCGTGACGGTCTCGTAGTGCGAGAGGTCGACGCGGCGCTTCTCCCTGCCGGGGTCCGAGTCGTCGTGGGCCCACGGGTCCCCCGGATCGGGCATCGAGCCGCTCGCCCGGCCGGGGTCGATCGTCGCCGCGCGCTCCGCCGCGAACTCCTTCGAGAGGAGGCCCTGAAGCGGTACGGGCACCGCGCGCGGGTCGCCGAAATAGTTCTCGCGGTCGGAGAAGGCACGGTCGATCGACTCGACGAGGAGGTGGAGGTACTCGGGGCTGTTGTGGCCGAGGCTCGCGAGGTCGAAGTTCTCGAGGATGTTCAGGGTCTGGAGCAGGACCGGGCCCTGGCACCACGGCCCGCACGACATCACCTCGTAGCCGCGGTAGTTGGTGCGGATCGGCTCGCCGACCTCGACTGCGTGCGCGGCGAGGTCGGCCTTCGTCATCCAACCGCCCTCGCGCTCGAAGAACGCGGCGATCTCGTCGGCGACCCAGCCCTTGTAGATCACGTCGCGCGCCTCGCGGATCGCCTCCCTGCGGTCTCTTCCCTGGGCACGCGCGGCGGCCTCGGTGTCCATCAGCGACTTCAGCACGTTCCCGAGCTCGGGGCGGCGGAGGATCTCGCCGGTGCGATAGGGCCTCCCCTCCGGGTAGAAGGTCGCGTAGTTCGTCGGGTAGTGCTCGCGGATGTGCTCCTCCCAGAAGCGGAGGTTCTTCGCGATCCCGGTCGAGACGGCCGCACCGTTCGCGGCGAGCTCCCAGGCGGGCTCGACGACCTGGCCGACCGTCAGCGTCCCGAACTCGGCGAGCGCGGTCAGCCACGCGTCGGGTGCCCCCGGGGTAACCGCGCGGAGAATGCCCTCGGGGGTGCCGTCCTTGCCGGCGCGGAGCGCGTCGATGTCGGCCGCGGCCGGCCAGACGCCGAGGCCGTCCAGCGTGACGACCCGGTCCGAGGCCGCGTGATAGAGGATCATCGGCATCACGCCGCCGAAGTCGGCACGAGGGAAGAGAAGGACGTTGAGGCAGATGCTCGCGGCGATGCCCGCGTCGATCGCGTTGCCGCCGAGATCGAACATGCGGTCGCCGGCGAGCGAGGCGAGAAAGTGGCCGGAGGCGATGGCACCGCGGCGGCCCATGGCTTGCGCCCGGACCGGCTCGTATGGGGTGGACGTCGACGCGAACTCGCGGCGGACGTGGGGCTCGGTCATGGCGGCTCCTCGAGTCGGATCGGCTTCCTAGCCGTGCGGCCATCCTACGAGCGAGGATGTTTCATGTCAATCGGGATCAGTTTCATGTTGACCGATCCGAGGCCGTGACGGCTGTGGGCGTTCTCAGCGGCTGTCTACGTCGACGCGCGGCAGCTGCTCGCCGAGCTTGGCGGGCGAGAACGAGAACTCCGCCGCCTGCGCGAAGGCGGCCTCGAGCTCGGCTGCGGTCTGGCGGAGGATCTCGACGAACGCCGGAATGTCACTGGACGCATAGTCGGCAGCGGGCCCGGAAACGCTGATCGCTGCGAGCCCAACACGCGGCAGCTCCAGCTGGATCGCGACGCAGCGGAGACCGAGGGCGAACTCCTCCTCGTCGAGCGCGTAGCCGCGGTTGCGCGTCAGCTCGAGCTCCTCGTGGAGCGAGGCATAGTCGGTGAGCGTGTGCGGCGTCTGGCTCTCGAGCGGCTCGGGCCCGAGCAGGCGCTCGACCGCGGCCGGCTCGAGGGTCGAGAGCAGTGCCTTCCCGAGCCCGGTGAGGTGTGCGAGCTCCCTGCTTCCGGCATCGGTGACGTGATGGATCGGCCGAAGCGGGCGCGCGACGATCAGGTAGACGACGCTCGCGCTCGAGAGGACGGCAAGGCTCGAGGTCTGGCTCGTCTCGCGGGCCATCGCCTCGAGCGGCGGCCGGGCGGCGCTCTGCAGCCCGTACTGGCGCGCAAAGAGCGCACCGAGCTCGAAGGTCTTCGGGCCGAGCCGGTATCCGTGTCCTGCGCCGCGGAGCAGGCCGTGCTTCTCGAGCACGCTCGCGAGTCGCGAGATCGTCGGCTTCGGAACGCCGAGCCGCTCGTGCAGGTCCTTCACGCTGAGTGTCGGCTCGTCCGGGCCGAACGAGTCGAGGATCGCAAGCGCCCGAATCAGCGATCGCGTCTGGTACCCGACGGCCTCCTGCTGCAACTCGCTCATCGTGAAACGCAGTCTGCACGATTTGGAACACCCGGAACGGCCTTTCGGTGCTTCGGGTCGAGTAGCGTGCTTCCACGTGGGACCGGATCTCGCCTTCGCGCATCGGCTGGCGGATACTGCCGACGCGATCACGCTTGCGCGTTTCCGCGCGCTCGACCTCCATGTCGAGACGAAGCCGGACCTGACACCGGTCTCCGAGGCCGACCGGGCAGCGGAGGAGGCGATCCGGGCGCAGGTCGCCGGCGACCGCACCGGCGAGGGCGTTCTCGGCGAGGAGCTCGGCGACGACGGCGGTGAGGTGCGCTGGATCGTCGACCCGATCGACGGCACGAGGAACTATGTGCGAGGCGTCCCGGTGTGGGCGACGCTGCTCGCGCTCGAGCGTCGCGGCCGGGTCGACGTGGCTGTCGTCTCTGCCCCCGCACTCGGTCGCCGCTGGTGGGCCGAGCGCGACGGAGGGGCATGGGCTGGGCCGCATGCCGCCGCCCCCGGCGAGAGGCTCCAGGTCTCCAAGGTCGAGCAGCTGGAAGACGCAGTCGTCTCGACGACGTCCGCTCCCGCAATGCCGCCGGCCTGGGCCAGGCTTGCGGCTCGCGCCTGGACGAGCCGCGCCTTCGGCGACTTCTGGCACCACTGCCTGCTTGCCGAGGGCGCGATCGACATCGCCGCCGAGTACGGGCTCGAGCTCTGGGACTACGCCGCAATCGGCCTGATCGTCGAGGAAGCGGGCGGTCGCTGCACCACCTTCGCCGGCGCCGAACCTGCGCCCGGCGGCTCCTTCCTCTCGGCCAACGCGGCCCTCCACCAGCAGGCGGTCGAGCTGCTCGGCGCGTGAGCGCTCTCAGACGGAGGAGGCCACGGCGGCCTCGTAGATCCGGTCGCGCGAGAGCCGGTCGAGCTCCGCGCTCAGCAGGTCGCTCGCCGTGCGCGGCTCGTCGTGTGGAGCGGGCACCTCGACGCCGTCCAGCCGCACCCCGAGCTCGCCGGCCGGCTCAGGCTCGGGCACCGTCCGGTGGAGCCGCGAGGCAAGCCAGCCGCGAAGCAGCTGGCCCTCCGCGCGCGGGCCGCGGATCGCGATCTCCTGTCCCGCAATCGCCGGCCAGCGGTTGGCGAGCTCGATCCGCCAGGCGTCGGTTCGCGCCCACGCGATGTCGGACACGGCCGTCCGCTCGAAGTCCTCGGCGATCGCGTAGTAGCGGAGGCTCGACCACTCCGACGAGTCGACGATCACCCTGTCGGCCACCGTCACGAGCTGCTCCCACTGCGTCTCTCCGAACGGCGGCTCGCCGCGCCAGCGCAGGAAGACGGGGAGATCCGAGATCGCGAGCGGAAGCACGATCGACGCCGGTGCGAGCGAGCGGTCGCCGCGAAGCGAGAGCTCGATCACCTCCCCGACGACGGTGCGCTCCCCCACCGGGAAGCAGCGCACGGAGAGCTCCGCATCGATCCCACCCTCGAGACCGGGGCACGGCACGAGGATCACGGTTCGCGACGGGTGCCGCTCGCCCATCCCCTCGAGCACCCGCTCTGCCGCGTCGAGCCACTGCGACGGCACCCAGGCGACGTGCGTCATCACGCTCGTCCGCTGGGTCGGCTGGTCGACCTCCGACGACGACTCACCGCGGAGCCGGGCGAGCTCCGACTCGATCTGCGCGATCGTGACGTCGACCCCGGACCACGCCTCGATGACCGGGACAGACACGCTAGTGCCTCCGCCAGGAGCGGCCGTCACGGTGGAGCAGCTCGTCCGAGGACGGCGGCCCCCAGGTCCCGGCCGAGTAGTTCGGGAAGGCCACACGGTCGCGCGACCAGCCGGCCACGATCGCATCCACGATCGACCACTGCTCCTGGATCTCGTCCGACCGCGTGAAGAGCGTCGCGTCGCCGAGCATCGCGTCGAGGATCAGCCGCTCGTAGGCCTCCGGCAGTCCGTCACGAAACGCGCTGCCGTAGAGGAAATCCATGTGGACCGTGCGGATCGACATCCCCTGCCCGGGCATCTTCGCGCCGATCGCGAGCGACAGGCCCTCGTCGGGCTGCACGTGGATCAGCAGGACGTTCGGCCGCAGTTCCTCGACCGCCGTCTCCTCGAACGGCGGGTGCGGCGCGCGCTTGAACTGGATCGCGATCGTCGTCTCCCGGCGCGGCAGCCGCTTGCCCATCCTGACGTAGAAGGGCGTATCGGCCCAGCGCCAGTTGTCGACGAAGAGCTTCGCCGCGACGAACGTCTCCGTGGTGGAGTCCGGCGCCACGCCCTTCTCCTCGCGGTAGCCCGCGACCTCGACCCCCTCGACGAAGCCGCGTCCGTACTGCCCGCGCACGACCGACTTCGGGCCGGGCGTGTGAAGCGACCGCAGCACCTTGACCTTCTCGTTGCGCACCGACTCGGCGGTGAAGTCGCTCGGCGGCTCCATCGCGGTGATCGCGAGCAGCTGCAGCAGGTGGTTCTGGAAGATGTCGCGGATCGCGCCCGCCTGCTCGTAGAACGAGGCGCGGCCCTCGATCCCGATCGACTCCGCGACCGTGATCTGGACATGGTCGATGAACTGGCGATTCCAGATCGGCTCGAAGATCCCGTTTGCGAACCGCAGGGCCAGCAGGTTCTGGACGGTCTCCTTGCCGAGGTAGTGGTCGATCCGGAAGATCTGGCTCTCCGTGAAGTGCTCCTCGATGAGGGCGGTCAGCTCCTTCGCCGAGGCGAGGTCGTGCCCGAACGGCTTCTCGACGATGAGCCGGTTCCAGCCCTGCTCGGCGGGAACGGACGCGACCATCGAGACGAGCGGCTCGAACGCTCCTGGCGGAACGGCGAAGTAGTAGAGCCGGTTGCCGGTCGTTCCCCGGTCGCTCTCGACCTCGCCGAGCAGCGTCTCCAGGGTCTTCGCGGCGCGGTCGTCGGCGGCCGGGTCGAGCATCAGATAGCGCATCCCCTCGGCGAGCTCGTCCCAGACCTCCTGCCGGAACGGATCGCGGGCGTAGTGCTCGACGGCGTTCCTCATCGCCTCCCTGAAGCCGTCGTCCGTCCACTCGGAGCGTGAGATGCCGACCACCGCGAACTGCTCGGGAAGCAGCCGGCGGAACGCGAGGGAGTAGAGCGCCGGCATCAGCTTGCGCTCGGTCAGGTCGCCGGAGGCCCCGAAGATCACGAGCGTGCAGGGCGCCGGCCGCCGCCGCAGCGGCAGCCCTTCGAGCAGCGGGTTGAGCTCCTCGACCGCGACGGTCATTCGGCCGCCTTCACCGCGTGGCCGCCGAACTGGTTGCGCAGGGCTGCGTTCACCTTCGCGGCGAACGACTCGTCCTGCCGCGAGGCGAAGCGCGCGAAGAGCGCGGCCGAGATCACCGGAACGGGCACGTCCTCGGCGATCGCCTCGGCGATCGTCCAGCGGCCTTCGCCCGAATCGTCGACATAGCCCCGGATCTTCTCGAGCTTGCCGCCCTCGAGCTCGAACGCGTCGACGAGCAGTTCGAGGAGCCACGAACGAACGACCGAGCCGTACCGCCAGATGCCGGCGATCTCGGGCAGGTTCAGGTCGAACTCCGACTTCTCGAGCACCTCGAAGCCCTCCGCGTAGGCCTGCATCAGCCCGTACTCGATCCCGTTGTGGACCATCTTCACGAAGTGTCCGGCCCCCGAAGGCCCCATGTAGGCGTAGCCGTCTTTCGGCGCGAGCGAGTTGAAGACAGGCTCGAGCCGCGCGACGGCCTCCTTGTCGCCGCCGGACATGAGGCAGTAGCCCTCCTTCAGCCCCCAGACGCCGCCCGAGACGCCGACATCGACGAAGTGGACGCCGCGCGGGGCGGCCTCGGCGTTACGCCGTTGCGAGTCGCGGAAGTTCGAGTTGCCGCCGTCGACGATCGTGTCGCCCTCGCTTGCAAGGCCGAGCAGGGTCTGGAAGGTGTCCTCGGTGATCTTCCCGGCCGGCACCATCATCCAGAACGCGCGGGGCGGATCGAGCTGGTCGCGAAGCTCCTGGAGCGTGGCCGCGGTCGATTCGACGCCGGGGTCGTAGGTCTTCATCTCGTGGCCGTCGTTTGCAAGGCGCGTCGTCATGTTCCCGCCCATCCGGCCGAGTCCGATCATTCCGAGCTGCATCGTCTAGTACACCTCCGCGAGTTGGACGCGCGCAACGCGCCGGCCGCGTTCGCGCAGGGACTCGAAGTCGCCGGCGGCCTGGGCGCGAATCAGCCGGGCGAAGCCGAACGGCTTGCCGGGGATCGGGAGCTCGCTGCCGTAGTCCTCGACGATCTGGATGAAGCGGCCCGTGTTCGGGCCGCCCTTGTGGAGCTGTCCTGTCGAGTGCAGGTAGCGCGGTCCCACGCCGTGGGTGACGACGCAGCCGGTCCGGTCGCCCAGCGATCGCGCGAGCGCCTCGATCCGCTCGCCGTTCGCCGGCGTCGGATCGACGAACGCCTGGATGCAGATGTAGTCGGGCGGAGCCGCACCGTCGAGCAGCTCGTCGATCGAGCTCTCGGGCGCGAGCGACGGTTCGCCCGCGGCAAGCACCTCGTTCGTCCTGTCCTTCGCCGCCTGCACGTCGGGCTGGTCGAACGGATTGATCCCGAGGATCGCTCCGGCGACGGCCGTCGCGAACTCCCAGCGGAAGAACTCCTGGCCGAGCTCGAGTGGGTCGGGCAGCCGCACGTCCTGCGCCTGGCGGTCGGGCCCGTCTCCGGGAACGCCCGGTGCGGGAACGAGGCCCTTGCCTTCCTTGCCCGTCGACTCCGCGATCAGCTGCTCCACCCAGAGCCCGAAGTTGCCGGCATCCGGAAGGCAGACCTTGTCTCGCCCTTCGCGCCAGTTCTCCCCGAGCGCGAGCCCGAGCTCGAGGCCGGGATTGCCGTCGTCGAGGCGGCAGGCGTCGGCCATCTCGATCGCCCGGTCGAGCAGGCCCTCGAGGTCGACACCCATCATCGCCGCCGGGAACAGGCCGAACGGCGAGAGCGCCGAGTACCGGCCGCCGATCGTCGGCTCGCCGGGCACGACGGCGGCGAACTTCCGCTCGCGGGCGAGAGCCGCCAGCGAGGAGCCCGGGTCGGTGATCGCCGCCCATTGCTCCCCGCGCGGCACGAGCTTCCAGAAGTAATCGGTGTGCGAGCGCGTCTCGAGCGTCGAGCCGGACTTCGAGGCCGAGATGAAGAGCGTCGTGTCGAGGTCGAGTGCCGAGCCAAGTGCGCGGATCGCGGCGGGATGCGTCGTGTCGAGCACGTGGAAGGCCTTCGCTCGAAACGACGTGCGGAGCACCTCGGGCGCGAGCGACGAGCCGCCCATCCCGAGCAGGACGACGGCGCTCATCCCCTCGATCACGTCCTCGGCAAGCCGCAGCATCGCGCCGACGTCGTCGTGCATCCGGCTCGGCTCGTCGAGCCACCCGAGCCAGCGAGCCTCGTCCTTTCCGGTCCAGACCGTCGGATCGCGCGACCAGATCCGCGAAACGAGCTCGCGCCGCTCGGTCGTCACCTCGCTGCCAGCTCGCCCCGCCGGGCCTCGATGCCGGCGATCAGCTCGTCGAAGGCATCCGTGAACTTCTTCACGCCCTCCGTTTCGAGCACTCCGACGATGTCGTCGTAGTCGACGCCCGCTGCAGCGAGCTCCCGGAGAAATGCCTCCGCCTCCTCGAAGCCGTCGCGAACCGTGTCGCCGCGCACCTCGCCGTGATCCTGGAAGGCCTCGACGGTCTCGAGCGGCATCGTGTTGACGGTGTCCGGGCCGATCAGCTCCTCGACGTACATCACGTCGCGGTAGGCGGGGTTCTTCGTCGAGGTCGAGGCCCAGAGCGGCCGCTGCGCAGTCGCGCCCGCGGCTGCGAGCCGGTCCCAGACCGGGCCCGAGAAGATCTCCTCGAACTCCTTGTAGGCGAGCTTCGCATTCGCGATCCCGAGCTTCCCCTGGAGCTCGGTGTTTCCAAGCGCCTCGAGCCTTGCGTCGGCCTCCGTATCGAGCCTCGAGACGAAGAACGAGGCGACCGAATGCACCTTCGAGAGGTCTCCACCGTCTGTCTGCAGGCGCGCGAGCCCGCGCAGGTAGGCCGCTGCGACGTTGCGGTAGCGCTCGAGCGAGAAGATCAGCGTGATGTTGATCGGGATCCCCCCGGCGATGCAGTCCTCGATCGCCGAGAGGCCCTCGACGGTTGCCGGGATCTTGATGTAGACGTTCGGCCGGTCGACCTTGCCGTGGAGCTCGACCGCCTGTTCGAAGGTCGCCTTGGTGTCGGAGGCGAGCGTCGGGTCGACCTCGAGCGAGACGTACCCGTCGGCGCCGTTCGTCCGCTCCCAGATCGGGCGGAACACGTCGCACGCGGCCTGCACGTCGGCGACCGCGAGCGCAGTGAAGATCGCGTGCGGATCGTCGGTTTCCTCGAGCAGCTCCTGAATCTGGGCGTCGTAGTCGCCGCCGCTCGAGATCGCCTTCTGGAAGATCGAGGGATTCGACGTGAGCCCTGTCACCGCATCCTCGTCGATCAGCCGCTGGAGCTCGCCGGAGGCGACGAGCTCACGCGAGAGCAGGTCGATCCAGATCGATTGTCCCTGCGCCGCAACCTTGTCGAGCCGGGATTCAGCCACCTTTCATGCTCCTTTCCATCGAGGCCACCTTCTGGAGGCGCTCCACGTAGCGCTCGCCGCCGTCGAACTTCGCGGCGAGAAAGACTCCGACGAGCTCGCGCGCGACCGAGGCGCCGATGATCTCGGAGCCGAGGCAGAGCACGTTCATGTCGTCGTGCTCGACCGCCTGGTGGGCGCTGTACAGGTCGTGGCAGATCGCCGCTCGAATGCCGGAGAGCTTGCAGGCGGCGATCGCCGCGCCCGCCCCGGAGCCGCAGACGATCACCCCGCGCTCGGCCCGCCCCTCGTGGAGCGCGTCGCCGACCTGCTGTGCCTTGTCCGGGTAGTCGACCCGGACCTCGGCGGTGTGGGTGCCGAGATCGATGACCTCGTGTCCCTCGAGCGCTTCCAGAATCGCGTCGCGCAGAGCGACTCCGCGATGGTCGAACGCAACCGCTACCTTCATGCGCCGATCTCCTTCTTGGGGCGAGTTCCCGACTTCGTCCGTCGCGACGGCACGGGCTGACTGGATCATGCCAGCCGCCGCTCCCCCTGAGAACACGATTTCAGAACGAAGCCGGGCGGCATCCTCGGTCGTCTCGATATTTGCCAAGATCGAGGCTCCCTGGGTGTTCCCTCGCCCTCTGCTCCTCACACCCCACGCAACGAACTGCACGTCCGACCCGAGTCCGAATCCAGCCCGTGGCCATTCTCATCGCATCCAATCTCCGCAAGGAGCTCGCGGGAGCGCCGCTCTTCGACGGGGTCTCCTTCAAGGTCGAGCGCCGGGACCGGCTCGCGCTCGCCGGCGCGAACGGCGCCGGGAAGACGACGCTGCTTCGGGCGCTGACCGGCGAGGTGACGATCGAGGGCGGCGAGCTCGCCTGGGAGCGCGGCGCACGGGTCGCGCTTCACGACCAGCGGCCGCCCGCGTCGAGCTCGAGGCCCCTTCGCGAGTACGTGCTCGGCGGGACGGCCGACCTCGTCGGGTTCGAGGAGGAGCTGCGAGCCCTCGAGCAGCGAATGGCAGACGGCGACCACGAGCCGAAGACGATGGCGAGCTACGCGAGCGTCCAGGCCCGCCTCGAGCATGCCGGCGGGTACGACTGGCGTGACCGGGCCGCCTCCGTCGTACGTGGACTCGGCTTCAGCGACGACGACCTCGACCGGCCGCTCTCCACCTTCTCCGGCGGTGAGCTGACACGGGCCTCGCTCGGACGGGCCCTCGCTGCGCAGCCCGACCTGCTGCTGCTCGACGAGCCGACGAACCACCTCGACATCGAGACGCTCGAGTGGCTCGAGGGGTTCCTCGGCACGATCGACGCCGGCGTGATCCTCGTCGCACACGATCGCTGGTTCCTCGAGGCGGTGACGACCGCGGTGCTCGAGCTCGACCGCGGACGGTCCGTGTACTTCCCGGGTAAATGGCACGTGTGGCGGCGCGAGCAGGCGGCACGAGCCCAGCACGCGGCGCGCACGGCCGAGCGGGACGCCGAGAAGATCGCGCAGCTCGAGCGATTCGTCGAGCGGTTCGGCGCGAAGAACACGAAGGCGAAGCAGGCGAAGTCGAAGCAGAAGCAGATCGACCGGTTGAAGGCAGGCATGCCCGAGGCCGCCGCCGGGCCGCGGCGGACGCTCGGCTTCGAGTTCCTGAAGCCGGCGCGTTCGGGCCGCATCGTCCTCGAGGTGGACGGGCTCGAGGTGAAGGCCGGCGACAAGGAGCTCGTGCACGACGGCTCGTTCGCGCTCGAGCGCGGCGAGCATGTCTCGCTCGTGGGCCCGAACGGATCGGGCAAGACGACGCTCCTCGAGACGGTGCTCGGGCGCCGCGAGCCGGCTGCCGGGCGGGCGAAGCTCGGGCACGGCGTCGAGGCGGCGTACTTCTCCCAGCACGAGGCCGAGCTCGACGAGCGAGGATCGGTGCTCGATGCGGCCGTGGCGGCGACCGGGCTCCGGCGACCCGAGGCGCAGAAGCTCCTCGGGAAGTTCCTGTTCTCCGGGTGGGAGGCCCACGAGAAGCCCGTGACCGCGCTCTCGGGAGGCGAGCGGCGCCGGCTTGCGCTCGCGCTCGTCGTCGCGAGCGGCGCGAACTTCCTCGTTCTCGACGAGCCGACGAACCACCTCGACCTCGAAAGCCGCGAGGCGCTCGAGGATGCGCTCTCGGCGTTCCCCGGCACCGTGCTCCTCGTGACGCACGACCGCGCGCTGCTCGACGCGGTCTCGGGCCGGCTGCTCGCGATCGAGGACGGTCGGATCGTCTCCTACGCCGGCGGTTGGGCCGAGTACCTGCGGCGCGGCGAGGTCGAGGCCCGGCCGCAGCCGGTGGCCGAGAAGGCGCCAAAGCCGCGGCGCGAGAAGCCCGCCCGCCCGAAGGGGCCGGCGCCGATCGAGCTCGTCGAGCGCGAGATCGAACGCACCGAGGAGCGCGTGACCGAGCTCGAGCGGCAGCTCGCCGAGGACTGGACGAACGTCGATCTCGTCTCGGCGCACGGCCGGGCCCGCGAGGATCTCGCTGCGCTGCTCGAGCGGTGGGAATTGCTGTTCGAGCAGGCCCAGGCCTGAGTCACGTGATGTTGATGTACATCTACATCACCTCGGCCGACGGGACGGTGCGGGCGCCGGCTCGATAGCTTTCCGCCGCCGAACGATGTCTCGCACAGGGGGACCCGATGTCATTTCCAGCTGACTGGCAGAGCTCGACCGACACCGACGCCGACGGGATCCGCGACACGTTGGAGGAGGCGCTCGCAGAGCGTTTCGCCCCGGTGATCTTCATGAGCGCGAACGAGGAGAACCTGCCGTGTTCGGTGCCCTGGTTCCTGGCGCGTGCTCACCTTCTCTACTTCGAGAACTGCTTCCCGACAGACACCGTCGAGACGGTTCCGGGCGCTCCGGCGCCGATCGGGGCTCCGGCGGCCCTCGTCGGCGCGCCGCCGTACGCGCACCCGGACACGTGGCGTTCCCACGGCGACTCGAACCATCCGTCGACGCATTGCGGCTCTGCGCCCGAGCACGCGCCGATCTCGACGGTCGAGCCGCACCCGCTCGGACGCGGCGACAACTCGACAACCGACGACACGCAGACCGCCTTCATCTTCGACGACCTCGAGGGCTCGGATCGCCACGGCTCGCCGAACGTGGGCGACTGGGTCACCTACACCCACGTCTACCCGCGCTCAGGAGGCGGAGTGACGATCCAGTACTGGCACGTCTTCGCCTACAACGGGCTCGGGGTTGCCGGTGTCGGCGACCACGGCGGCGACTGGGACGCGACGGTCCATGTCCAACTCGGCGCGAACCTGCAGCCGGAGGGGGTGGTCCTCTCGCGGCACTCGCACGACAGCCCCGGCGATTCGTTCACCTGGGCGCAGATGGCGAACGGCGGCTCGGTCTACGGCGGTACCCACCCGATGATCGTGATCGACGGCGGCGGTCACGCGAGCTTCGCGAACCCGGCCTGGGATATGGGTGCGGGCAGCATCATCGGAGGCGATCTCTCGGGCTGGCAGGCCGACCCGGACAGTCCGGCGAGCCCGTGCATCGTCTGGAAGACCTGGCCTGGCCAGACGGTCGAGACGAAGGGAACGCTCACGGTGCCGCTGACCTCGAACGGCCCGACACCGCCGTTCGTGAACCTCGGCGAGTACAACCCCGGCCCGCTGCAGGCGTGCGCGCTCCACCAGACCGCCGGAGCGCCTGTCACCAGCTTCATCCCGGCGGATCAGGAGTGGATCCGCTACTCCGGCACGTGGGGCCATCCGAGCTCGACCACCGGCCGCCCCCCGCGCGGGCCGGTGTTCCAGGGCTGGTCACACGACGAGGGCCGCTACACCGCCTGGTACCACGACGGCGCCGACCGCCCGGCGGCGGTCTCGAGCCATCCCTGGCTCGCCGCGCCGACCGTGACCCTGTCTGCGGCCCCCGACGGCAGCGTGACGCTCGCGGCGGCGACGACGAATCCAGCCGCCACGGGCTACGGCCCGACGATCGCGTATTACCGGATCGGCCCGGGCGCCTGGACGGCGGCCGCTCTGCCGGTCGCCGTGCCGCCCGGCGCGACGATCTCCTATCTCGCCGCCGATGCGCTCGGCAACTGCAGTCCGATCGCGAGTGCCGCGAGGCGACTTGTCGTGACGATCGCCGGTACGCCCGAGACGCACGACGTCTTCCCGCTCGACACGCGGGTGATGGTGAACGTGACCGCTGTCGACCAGCTCACTCATCAGCCGGTGACGGGCCTGCCCGTGTACCTGTTCGAGCCGGTCGGCCCGCACGGCCCGGACCCGAGAACATCGAGCCCGGCGACGGCGAAGAAGGCCGGTGTCACGGGCATGGCGTTCCCGTGGACGTTCGCCTCGTCGGCGCGCTACGTCTCCGAGAGCTCGGGCACCGGCACGCAGGGGGCCTCGCAGG
The DNA here is from genome assembly GCA_036271235.1 of Gaiellaceae bacterium. Classification (GTDB taxonomy): domain Bacteria; phylum Actinomycetota; class Thermoleophilia; order Gaiellales; family Gaiellaceae; genus PALSA-600. Next base: position 22,834 of record DATBBA010000017.1, on the reverse strand, counting down.
TCGCCTGCTCCTACTACAGCGCAAGCCATTTCCCGCCGGGGTACGTCGACGGCGGGTCGGGGTACGGCGAGCTGTGGTTCGTAACCGGCCCTCCGGATCTCCCGGCGCCCCCTCCGACGTGCATCACCTACCCGTCGAACCAGCGGAGCTCGCTTGCGAGCGGGATCCTCGACTACATCGTGGCCCACGGCGGCGACCCGGAATCGATCACCGGCGCGATGAGCCAGTTCGGCGTGCAGGGCGACACGGCGCTCGAGGGCGAGTTGCGCGCCTACGTCACGAAGCGCGCCGCGACGCTCGCCGGCTCGGCGCTCGTGCCGCAGGCGGCGCGTACGGTCATTGCGCTTGCAGGCCGATCGGTTGCGGGCCGCACCGTCACGATCACGGCGCATCGCTGACCTGGAGCTACCGCTCGAGCGGCGCCATCGTGAGGCCGTAGGTGCCCTCGAGCTGGCCGTGGTAGAGCTCGGCGGCCTCGCGGTGGCCCGACCAGACGATCGCCTGGCCCGAGTTGTGGATCTTGTTCGCGAGCCGCATCCCGCCGTCGTAGTCGACGCCGGGGATCGTGTTCGCGAGGGCGAAGGCGACCCCCTCGAAGGTGTTGTGGCTGTCGTTCAGCACGATGACGCGCCAGGCGTCACCGGTGCCGGAGCCACCCGTACGTCGGATGCGCTCCTTGGGCGGTGTGGCGGTGGTCATGACGGCTCAAAGGTATCGATCACCGCGTCGGCGATCACGCGCAGAGGCCTTCCGGAGACCTGGCTTGCCCGGCGCAGGCGTCCGAACGCCTCCGACTCGCTGAGCTTCTCCTTTTGCATCAGCAACCCCTTTGCCCGCTCGATCGCCTTGCGGTCCGCAAGCGCCTCCGAGAGCGAGTCCGCCTCGGCGCGGACGGCGACGAGCTCTTCGTGGCGAGCCTTCGCGGTCTCGATCGCGGGGATCAAGTCCTGTTCCCGGAACGGCTTCACGAGGTAGCCGTAGACGCCGGCCTCTGCGGCGCGGTCGACGAGCTCACGCTGGCCGAAGGCAGTGAGCATCACGATCGGGATCGGTCGCTCCTCGAGGATCCTCCGGGCCGCGTCGATCCCGTCGAGCCGAGGCATCTTCACGTCGAGGATCGCCAGGTCGGGCTCGTGCTCGCGGGCAAGCCGGATCGCCTCCTCGCCGTCATGCGCCTCGGCGACCACCTCGTAGCCGGCGCTCTCCAGGAGCCCGCGCAGATCGAGGCGGATGATCGTTTCGTCTTCGGCAACGAGGATGCGCATCGGCCCGGCGAGTGTAGATCCGCTGCTCACGCGGGGAAGCGGACCTCGGCCCGCGTGCCTTCGCCGCCGCGAAGCTCGAGCGTCCCGCCGAGCTCGTCGCGGACGAGCGCCCGGACGATCGACAGCCCTGTCCCCCGTGGCGGCTCCGCCGGGATCCCGGCGCCGTCGTCGGCGATCGTGAGCACGACCTCGTCGCGCTCGCCGCGGAGCGAGACCGCGATGTGGGTGCCGCCGTGCTCGAACGCATTCCCGAGGAGCTCCGAGAAGACCAGTGCGAGCGCGGTTGCCCGGTTGCCGGCAAGCGTGATCTGCGCGAGCTCGGCCGTCACCTCGTGTCCGGCGGCGCCCACGTCCTGCACGAGCATCGCGCGCAACCGTCCGAGCAGGTCGGCGAGATCGACGTCCTCGTCCCGCTGCTCGGTCAGCACCTCGTGCACGGCGGCGATCGCAAGGATCCGGTTGACGGAGTCGTCGAGTGCCTTGCGAGGGTCGACGTTCTCCGCATCGCGAGCCTGAAGACGGAGGAGCGAGGCGACGGTCTGGAGGTTGTTCTTGACCCGGTGGTGGATCTCCTGGGCGAGGACGCCGCGCATGACCGCGCGCCCGTGCTCGAGTGCGACCGCCGCCTGCTGCGCGATCGAGCCCAGCAGCTCGCTGTCGTGCTGGGTGAACGGCGTCGCGCGATCCGCCACGAGCTCACCGATCTGGCGCCCCCGCCAGCGAAGCGGCTGGCGGATCGCGTACTTGTCTGCGGCGCCCTCGGGCCATGCGATCGCTCCGTCCTCGAGCACGAGCGCCGCGCCGGTCGCCGACAGCGCGTCCATCGTCGTCTTCACGATCGCCTCGAGCGACTCCTCGAGGTACAGGGCCTCCGAGACCGCCTCGGAGATCCTGGCGAGCGCCTCGAGCTCGTGCACCCGGCGCTGCGCCTCCTCGTAGAGCTTCGCGTGTTCGATCGACTGGGCGACCTGGGCCGCGATCGCGAGCAGGAGGTCGATCTCGGCCTCGGTGAAGTTGCGCGGCTCGCGGGTGCGGATGTTCAGCGCTCCCTCGAGCCGCACGCCGCGCGCCAGGATCGGCACCGCGAGGATCGACTCGTACTCGTCCTCGGGAAGGTTCGGGAAGTTCTTGAACCGCGGGTCGAGATTCGCCGCAGCGGCGATCATCACCGGCGCCCGCTCCTCCGCCGCCGAGCCCGTGATCCCCTCTCCCGGGCGCATCCGCGGGCGCTGTGTCATCTCCTCGACCCGGGTGCCATGCGTCGCTCGGAGAACGAGCTCCGCGGTGCGGTCGTCGTAGAGATAGACGAAGCACGCGTCGGCGTGGAGGGCGTCGGCGACCTTGGTCGCGACCTGGGTGAGCACCTCCTCGAGGTCGAGGGTCGAGTTGACCGCCTCGATCGTGTCGGTCAGGAGCTTCAGGTGGCGGTCGCGTGCATCCAAGCCGAGAGCGTACGCTTCGCGATCGTGAACACCTTTCAGTGGCTGCTGGCGCTCCATGTCACGGGTGCCTTCCTCCTGCTCGGCGGGACCGTGATGGCGGGGATCTTCGGCGTGCTCGCGCAGCGGGCCACGCGGCCGAGCGAGGTGGCCGTGTTTCTCGGGCTCACCCGATTCGCGGTACCGCTGATCATCGGAGGCGCCCTGCTCACGCTCGTGCTCGGCCTCTGGCTCGTGCACCACGCCGGTTTCTCCTACACCGCACCGTGGATCATCGTCTCGATCCTGCTCTGGATCTTCGCGAGCGTCGCGGGGCAGCGGGGCGGGGAGCGGGAACGGAAGACGCGTGAGTTCGCGCTCGAGCTCATCGCCTCGGGCGATGCCCCGAGCCCGGAGCTGCGGGTCCGGATGCGCGACACGGTGACGCTGGCGCTCTCGTGGGGCTCCGGCCTCGCGTCGATCGCGATCCTTGCGCTGATGATCTGGAAGCCGGGCGCATGAGGCCCGAGTTCCAGCTCTTCCTGCACGTTGCCGGGGCGACGGCGCTCTTCGGCGCGATCGCGACGCTCTGCGTGCTCGGGCTCTCCGCCGGCCGCGTCGTCGCCCAGGGCCTGCTCGCGCGAGCGGCGCTCGTGACCACGATCGCGGTCGGTGTTCCCTCGTGGATCGTGATGCTCGCGTTCGGCTCCTGGACGAAGTCGAAGGAGGGCCTCTCCGGCTCGATCGGCTGGCTCAGCACGCCGATCGCGATCGCGGGTGCCGGCATCTTCGTGCTCCTCGCGGCCGCCGCCCTCTCCTACGCGTGGTGGCGCCGCCCGGCGAGCAGCTGGCAGCCGCTCGCGCTCGGCGTGATCTCCGGCGGTTACATCGTCGCCCTCGGCGTCGCCTGGTGGATGATGACCGCCAAGGTCGGCTGAGCCCGGATCCACCGATCTGCGCGGGCGGGGCGCCCGTCTGGACTCGCCAGGCCGCTTCCCGTTCCGGGCCTTCAGCCGGTCGGTGGGCTCCGGGTCACGGCGCGAACGGCCGGGCCCCGGCCCGTCCGTCCACGCCTCGACCCGTCCTGACGGCCCAGCCGAACGCCCCGCGATCACGCATTTCGGTGGATCCGGGCTGAGCCCGTCGGTTAAGCTGGCTCGATGTTCTTGCGCAGTCGAGCTTCTCGCGGCGCGGTAGCAGCGCTCGCGGCCTGCTCGCTTGCCGTCGCGATCGTCGCAGGCAGCGCCGCCGACAATCCCAATCCGATCTTCTCGACGAGCGTGGTGATCCACGTCGCCTACGCCCCGGACTGCACCTTCACGATGACGATCGACGGCGGGATCACGGTCGACAACTCGGCGGCGCCCGGCGTCTCGATCCCACCGGGTCCCTACCAGGTCGCGATCCGCACGCCGCTCCCGGACGCCCCGTTCGACACGACGGTGTGCATCGGCCCCGTATTCTCGCTCACGGGTCCCGGGGTGAACGACGTCCCCAACCTCGCGGCCGTGAACTACATGGGCACGACACAGAACGTCACGCTCGCGCCCTCGTCGACCTACGTCGCGGTCGATGCAAACCACCCGCTGCTGCAGAAGTTCGTCACGACGTCTGCGACCGGCTCGAGCAGCTCGCTGCTCCCCCCGATTCCGGCGGACACGGCGTCCGGGACGTCCACCCAGCCCGACGTCGTCGGCTCGGGGCTTGCGCCGCTTCGAGGCTCGCTCCGTGCCTCCGTCAGCGCGACGGGCGCGGCGGCGCTCGAGGTGGGCAAGACGCCGGCCAGGAAGCTGAGGGCCGGGCGTTACTCGTTCGTCGTCGTCGACAGCTCGCCGAGGCGAGGGTTCTTCGTCGAGAAGCACGGCCGGAAGGCGGTTCCCCTCGCCGGTGTCCGCTTCACGGGCAAGAAGACCGTGACCCTGAACCTCACCGCGGGGGCGTGGACGTTCTTCTCGCAGAACGGCCACGCCGTTCCGTTCGTCGTCGTCTGAGGGACGTTTTACAAAGTACTTACCGCCACAGGGGAATCCCAAGACAAAGCGGGAATAGGTTCCCAGACATGAGTGCACTCGCCCTCGATCTCCGCGGTACAGCCGGCTACCTGGTTGCCGACGCGCGTGGGCGGATCGTCGGCAAGGTCGAGTGCCCGATGTACGGCACCTCGCCCGAGATGCCCGATGCGCTGTCGGTCCGTTCGGGGCTGATCATGCGCAAGCGCCACCTCGTTCCCGCCGAGACGATCGAGCAGATCGACGGCGGCTCGAAGGTCATCGGGCTTCGGATCGACCGCGAGTCGATCCGCACGTTCCTGTAGCCATCCAAGCCACTTCCCCGGGAGAACGCCGGCAGCGCTCGATACCGCTTCCTGGCGCGGAACTGGCTAGTAGGGTCACACGATCACGACCCCGGAGGGCGGCATGGCGAAAGACAGGCAGTACCTGACGAAGATCGGCGAAAAGGATCCGGCGGCCGCCGACGTCCTCGACTGAGCCGGAAGGGCGGGCGTTCAGCTCGTCGATCTGAAGTTCACGGACCTGCTCGGCTCGTGGCAGCACATGACGCTGCCGCTGACGAGCCTCGAGGAGGGTCATTTCTCCGAGGGACTCGGCTTCGACGGCTCCTCGATCCGCGGCTGGCAGGGCATCTCCGAGAGCGACATGCTGCTCGTGCCTCAGCCCGGCACGGCGCTCCTCGACCCGTACACCGCGCTCCCCACGATGTCGCTGCTCTGCGAGATCGTCGACCCGCTCACCCTCGAGCCTTATGGCAAGGATCCGCGCCGGCTCGCCCGTCGTGCCGAGGACTACCTGCATTCGACCGGAATCGCCGACACGGCCTTCTTCGGCCCCGAGAGCGAGTTCTTCGTGTTCGACACCGTCTCCTACGACATGACCGCGAACCATGCGCACTACGAGGTCGACTCGGCGGAAGGCCACTGGAACTCCGGGGCGCCCGGCCTCGGCTACACGATCCGCCCGAAGGAGGGTTACTTCCCGCCGTCGCCGACCGACACGCTGCACGACGTGCGCAGCGAGATGGTGATGACGCTCGAGGCGCTCGGCGTCCCCTGCGAGTTCCATCATCACGAGGTCGCGACCGGCGGCCAGTGCGAGATCGACATGCGCTTCGGGACGCTGACGCGGATGGCCGATCAGGTGATGCTCTACAAGTACGTCGTCAAGAACGTCGCCCGTCTCCACGGCAAGACCGCGACGTTCATGCCCAAGCCGATCTTCGGCGACAACGGCTCCGGAATGCACTGCCACCAGTCGCTCTGGAAGGACGGTGCGACGCTGATGGCAGATCCCGACGGCTACGCGGGCCTGTCGGAGCTCGCGCGCCACTACGTCGGCGGCCTGCTCGCCCATGCGCCGGCGCTGCTGGCGTTCTGCGCGCCGACCACGAACTCGTACCGGCGCCTCGTCCCCGGATACGAGGCGCCCGTCAACCTCGTCTACTCGCAGCGCAACCGCTCGGCGTGCATCCGCATCCCGATGTACTCGCAGTCGCCGAAGGCCAAGCGGATCGAGTTCCGCTGCCCCGACCCGACCGCGAACCCCTACCTCGCCTTCTCCGCGATGCTGCTGGCCGGCCTCGACGGGATCGAGAAGGGCCTCGACCCGGGAAAGCCTGCCGACTTCGACCTCTTCGAGGAGGTTCACGAGGAGATCGCGCAGGTTCCCGGCTCGCTCGACGAGTCGCTCCACGCTCTCGAATCGGACCACGACTTCCTCATGAAGGGCGGCGTGTTCGGCGAGGAGCTGATCTCGACCTGGATCGACTGGAAGCGGGCGAACGAGGCAGACATCGTGCGCCTGCGGCCGCACCCCGCGGAGTTCTTCCTCTACTACGACGCGTAGGCCTCCGAAAGGCGACCCGCTTGTGTTGCACGTTGCAATGACAACGCTCGTGGCGTGCAACACAAGCGGTTCGTTAGGTTGCGGGCGTGCGCTACGTCTTTGCGGATTGCAGGTGGGCGCTCGACGACCCGGGGCTGGGACGGCGGCAGTACGAGGATGGGCACATTCCCGGGGCGGTATTCGTCGACGTCGAACAGGAGCTCTCCGCTCCTCCCGGCCCCGCCGGGCGGCACCCGCTGCCGGCGGGCCCCGACTTCGCCCGGAGCATGAGCGCGGCCGGGATCGGTGCCGGGGTCTTCGTTGTCGCGTATGGGTCGCTCGGTGGGGCGGAGCGGCTCTGGTGGCTCCTGCGCCACTTCGGCCACGGTGACTGCGCGGTGATCGATCTCGACGCGTGGCGAGGACCGCTCGCCGCGGGGGCCGAGACGGCAAAGCCTGCCGACTTCCAGCCGAAACCGCGTCGCGACGACACGATCGAGCTCGACGAGCTCGCATCACGGCTCGACGAGCTGGTCGTGCTCGACGCCCGCGTCGCGGCGCGTTTCCGCGGCGAGCCGAACCCGATCGATCGCGTCCTTGGCCGGATCCCGGGAGCGTTGAGCTCACCTTGGCCCGACCCGGTTCCCGAGCTCCCTCCGGGTGAGCTCGTTGCCTACTGCGGCTCGGGTGTCACCGCGTGCGTCCCGCTCCATCGCCTGCACCTCGCGGGCCGCGCCGGCCGTCTCTATGCCGGGTCGTGGTCGGAGTGGGAGCAGCACGCCGAGCTACCCGCCGAGCGCGGCCCCCAGCTCAGGCCTCCGGAACAGCCAAGATGCAGCAGATGACGAACGAGACCATGACCGCGCTCGGCGCCGCGCTTGCCGAGGCCGGCTACACGGTGACGAACGCGACCCTCGACGGGACGCCGGCGCTCGTCGGCCGGAGCTCCAGCTTCCGCTGGCGGTGGATGGCGACGCGGCTGCATACGTTCGTCGTCGTCGCCGCGTTCGATCCGGTGCCGGAAGACGCAGCGCCGCTCGATCGCTTTCTCGAGCTGGCGGTCAAGCACGCGGCCGCGAACAAGGGTGGAATGCCGGCCGGTTTCCAGACCGGCACTGCGGCGATCGCGGTGGCGCTCGTCGACGGGGCGAGCACGGCGGCGCGGGAGTGGGCCCTACGGCCGCACGGACGCAAGTTCGGCCATATCGCCTACCCCGTTCTCGCTGACATGGAGACCGGTGAGGTCGTGCACCCGCCGAGGATGATCGTCGGCGGGATCTACAACGCCCACCTCAAGGGAATCGCCGAGCGAGTTGTGAAGCCCGCACTCAGCCAAAGCTGAGCGCGGGCTCCCGTTCTCCGTAGCCATTTCCTCTCGGGGAATGGCTAGAACCAGCTCGCGATCGTATTGCCGAGGTTTTCGAGGTCCTGCCCGAAGCTCGAGAAGGCCCCGCCGATCGCGTCGATTGCATCCGCCAGAACACCGTCGGATTTGAACAGATCCGCGATCTCCTGCGTCGTCTCGTCGAAGACGTCGCTCAGCACGTCGCTGATCTCCTTCAGCGAGTCGCCGAGAGTCATGAAGACCGAGGTGATCTCGGCGGCCGTCTGGCTGTACGCGGCCTCGAGCGCGGTTGCGACCGTGTCGAGCGCGATCATCAGGTTGTTCTGGAGGATTGCGGCGACCTCCGCCACGGTCTCGCTGCTGAAGACGGCCCGCAGCGTGTTGGCGATCGCGGTGGCATCCGCGCCGAGGTCGTCGATCACGCCGGCGACCGCGTCTGCCGCGTCGTTGAAGGTCGAGACGAGTGCGCCGGCGATCTGGTCGTAGGCGAAGTGGAGCCCCTGGAGCGTCTCGGCGACGAACTGGTCGCCGAGATGGCTGAGGTCCTGGATCGCCTGCCCGATCTCGTTGACGCCGTAGTTGAGGTCCTGGAGGAACCCAGCGGCGACGGCGATGGTCCTGTTGTATGCGTCCTCGAACACCGAGCCGATCTGGTCGATCGTCGCCCCGATCCCCTTGAGGATCACGCCGGCCTCCACCTCGGCCTCGTCGAACGCGTTCTTCAGCGAGACGCCGATCTGTGCGATCGAGTAGCCGACGCCCTGGAAGAACGCCGCAGCCTCAGCCGCCGTCTGGTTGAACCCGTTCTTGATCGCGTTGCCGATGTTGTCGATGTCGTAGCCGAGCTGGATCAGCTGGTTCACGCAATCCGCGAGCCCCTCGTCGAACCCGTCCTTGAGCGTGTTCGCGAGCTCGAGAGCCGAGAGGCCGGCCTGCTCGAGGCCCGCAACCGCCTTGTCGAACCCGCTCGAGATCGCGCTCACGGCCTTGTTGAACCCGGTCGAGATTGCGCCTGCAGCGGACTCGTAGAGGTTCGAGATGCCCTGCGCCGCTGCCTCGAGCCCTGCGACTGTCTGATCGGCGAGCGTCCCGAACGCACCCTTGAGCACCACGCCGGCCGTATTGAAGCCGTCGCTGATCGCGTTGATCGCGATCGTCCCGCCCTCGGCTGCGAGGTTCCCGAGGTCGACGAATCCCTCCGCGATCTCGGGCCCGTACTGGGCGATCACGAATCCGAGCGCTGCGGCCCCGATGCCGCATGCCACCGCGCCGATGCCCTCGGTCGCGACGGTGCAGACCGCCGCGAGCGCAACGCCGATGGAGTCGCCGACGCACTGGGAGACCGTGCCGTGCTCACAGTCCTCGACCGTCAGGTAGATCCCGAGGCCGATCCCGGCAGCGCCGAGGAGCTTGCCTGCAGCGCCCGCAAGCCCCTCGCTCGCCTCGCCTGCGGCCTCGCCGGCATCGGCGAGCTCGGGGGCGGCTGCCCTGCTCCCGACCTCTCCGGCCTCGGCGAGCTCCGGGCCTGCCTCGGCGAATGCATCGCCCACTTCGGCGAGATCGGACTCGGCGCTGGCCGCCGTCTTGTTGAAGTAGTCCGAGATCTTCACGACGCCCTTGATCCCGATCTTCAGGCCGACGGAGCCGTACTTCGAGTCCTGCACGATGTTGTCGTCCTCGTTCGAGTGCCCCGAGAACACGGCGGTCGCGAGGCTCGAGACATCCGCGAGCCCCGTCGGGTCGCCGTTCGCCGTGGGCTGGTCGTTCGCGAAGACGTAGGGCGAGACGGCCGGAACGCCGATCGCGGCCGGCAGCGGGTCGCGCTGCGTGAAGCGGCCCGTCGTCGGGTCGTAGTTTCGGGCACGCATGTCGTAGAGGCCCGTGTCCGTGTCGAGAAGCTGGCCCTGGAAGAGCAGCGGCGAGGCCGGCGGCGTCGCTCCTGCGATCGCGTTCGCCGTGACGTTGCCGAATGCGTCGTAGGTCATCGTCTCGAGCACGGCGCCCGTCGTGTCGGTGAGCGCAGTGACGTCACCCTGCTGATCCGTGTGCAGGTAGGTGGTGCCGTCCGGCGTCTCCATCGCGACCGGGCCGACGCCGTAGATCAGCCGCGAGATCAGGTTGCCGTTCCCGTCGCGCTCGAGAGCGAGGAGCGGAACGGTCGTGCTCGGATCCCACGAGTAGTTCACCACCGTCGTCGGTGCGGCCGACGTCACCGTCTTGCTGACGCGGTTGCCGTCTCCGTCGTAGGTGTAGGCGACCGTCGTCGTGCCGTTCGCCACCGAGACGAGCTGGTTCGCGGCGTTGTAGCCGTAGGTGGTGGTCACGCTGGCGACGGTCTTGCCCGTGACGTTGCCGGCGTTGTCGTAGGTGTAGCTGGCCGGATGTGCGCCCGACTCGGAGACGTCTTCGTCCCCGGCGTTGTAGTTGATCGTCGTCCCGCCGACGGCGGTGATGTTGCCGGCGTGGTCATAGGTGATCGCGTTGGCGGTGGCAGGCGTGGTCGGTGCGCTGCCGTCGGGGCCGGACGGCTGGTCAGCGGTCGTCGGCGTCGACGAGTTACCGCTTCCGCCCGAGCCGTCGTTCCCGTCAGGCGAGCCGGGGGCCGCCGGAGTCCCGGAGGTGCAGCCCGGCGACGGCGAGGTGCCGGGCGTCGCCGTCGTCGTGACGGCGGACTGGGCGGCGACCCGCCCGGCGCCGTCGTACCCGTAGCTCGTGGTGATTGCGTTCGTGCCCGCAGTGGTCACGTTGGCGATCGGGTCGCCTCCGCCCGGGCCGTAGCTCGAGAAGCTCGTCAGCTCGGTCGTCCCGCCGCAGAGGAGCGAGTCGGAGGTGACCTGTCCGGCGGCGTTGTACCCCTTCGTCTCGAGAACGCCGTTCGAGTAGACGATGCCGGTGACCTGGCGCCCGACGTTCCGGACGTATTCGACCTTCGCCCCGGCGGTCGAGACGCCCATCACGTCATGGCCGTCGTCGTAGGTGTAGGTGATCCGGCTTCCGTCCGGATACGTCTCGGTCATCTGGCCGGCAACCGAGTAGTCGTAGGAGAACGTGTTGCCGACACCAGCGTCGTCCCTCGTGAGGTCGCCGGACGCGTCGTAGGTGTAGGTGTGCGTGCCCGTGACCGGGTCGGTCATCTGCGTGCGCTGGCCTGCATCGTTGAACGACTGCGTGATTCCGATCGAGGCGTGACCCGGCTGCGAGTAGTCGATTCCCGTGCGCAGGTTCCGGTTGTCGAGCGTGTAGTGGGTCAGCCGGCCGTCGGGATCCAGCGTCGAGACCAGGTTGCCGGCGACGTCGTAGCCGTAGGTCGTGTTCTGCCCGTTCACCGTCATCTGCGTCCGCTGACCGGCACCGTTGACCGTGAAGCCGATCGTATGGCCGTTGCCGTCGGTGAGCCCGACGAGGTTGTCCGAGAGGTCGTAGGTGTACGACGTCGTCCCGTCGGCGTTCGTGACCGAGGCGGGAAGCCCATGGCCGTTGTAGACGAGGCTCGTGATCCGCCCCGATGCGTCCGTCTTGCGGGTGACGTTGCCGGCTGCGTCGTAGGCTGTCGTGGTCGTGACGCCGTTCACCGTCGCGCTCAGCGGACGGTTCTCCGGATCGAACGTGAACGTCGAGCTGTGCCCGGCGCTGTCGCTCGCGCCGACGACGTTACCCTCGAGATCGGGCGTGTAGAAGGTCGTGATGTTCGACGGATCGGTGACCGAGAGCTCCCGGCCGGTCGAGTCGTACGTGTAGCTCGTCGTCCGTCCGCCGGGGTCGGTCCTTGCAAGCAGGTTGCCCGACGGGTCGAAGGTCGAGAGCGACGGGGTTCCGGTGGGACCGGTCGCGGTCTGGGTCAGGCTCGGCTCGTCCCAGCTGAAGCTCGTGGTCTGACCGGCCGGATTGGTGGTGGAGGCGACATCGCCGGCCGCCGTGTAGGTGTTCGCGGTCGCCGGTGACCCGGGGGACTTCGACGTGAGCAGGTTGCCGTCGGGGTCGTAGGTGGTGAGAGACGTGTACGTGGGATCGATCCCGCCGGCGGTGTGGCCTCGCGGGTCGGTCGAGCTGACCTTCAGGCCCTGCTCGTTGTACGAGAACACCGGTCCGAGCCCGTCCAGCGAGACCCGGTGGAGGTCGAGCTTCTGGAATCCGGTCTGGTTGCCGGCGCCGTCGTAGACGAACGTCTCGATGCCGGTGGGCATATCGGCCTCGTACTGCTCGCCGAGGAAGTTGTAGAGGAAGTGCGTGGCGCCGGCCGCCGGGCCCGGCGGCGTGACCTGGGTGAGGTTCGGGCCGGTGTAGGAGTCGCTCGTCGTGTTGCCGTCGGCATCGGTGGACGAGGTGATCTGGTGCGCGGCGTTGTAGGTGATGGCCGTGACCGCGTTCTGGCCCGGCTTGTACGGCGTCGTCTCACCGGTCGGATCTCCGCCGGCGTTGTAGGTCATCGTCGTGATGCGCCCGAGTGGGTCCTGCATCTCGATGAGGTTCAGGGCGCTGTCGTAGCTGTAGTCGGTCGTTGCGCCGTCCGGCAACTGCTGGGAGACGAGGTCGTTGCCCTTGTACTGGTCGAGATACACGCCGAGGGTCGGGGTCGCAGTCGGCGCGAGCTGCACGCTCGTCGAGCGCATCGAGGTCTGCGTCGTGCCGTTCCACGCGTAGGTATCGACGAAGTGCCGCTGGCTACCCGTTGCGGAAGCCGTCGCGACCCTGCCGCCCGCGTATGTGACTGCCAGCCGCGCGTGGGCGAGCGGGTCGGTGACGCCCGTCAGCTGCGGGACGGCGTTGTAGCCGTACGTCCACGTGCTTCCGTCGGCGTCCGTGAACCCGGTGAGGGTCGTGCCCGTGTAGGTGTAGGCGATCGAGCGGGTCGGGGTCGTGACGTGCGTGACCTCGCCGTTTCCGTTCTCGGTCACGAACGCCACGAGCGGGTTGTGACTTCCCTGGCCGGTTCCCTGCGCGCCCTGGGCCTGCGGCCAGGCGTCGTGGTAGGCCTGGCCGGCCTGCGGGAACAGCCAACCGGCAAGCTGGGAATCACCGTTCGCGTACTGGGTCTCGGCGTTCGTGAGCTGATTTGCGTGCGCCGGGGCCAGGAGGTTCTCCGAGATCGCGTTCGCATCGAGGATCCGCAGCGCCTCGTCGAGGCCGAGGAGCTGTGCAGTCACCCAGGCCGGATAGGTCGGAGCTGCGGGCGGGGCGGGCGGCGGCGGCGGCGGCCCGTGAGGGGGAGGCGAAGGCGGGTTCGCGAGCGATCCGAGCTGCTGGATGGCCTGGAGAGTCTGGTCGAGCGCCTGGTTCGGTGTCCCCGCGGCGAGATGGTTGCCGTCGGTCCAGAGGCTCGGGTTGAGCGCGACACCCAGTGCGCTGATCCCGCGGTCGAGCGTGTCGAGCGTCGGGTTCGGCGTGCTCGTCGTCGCGACGATCGTGCCGTTCGCACCCACGGCCCAGACGTGCTTGGGATCGGAGGCGCTGACCCCGGCGAGCGCGTTCGAGGTCGGCCCGGGGGTCGAGATCGACACCCACGAGGTCGGCGAGGTCGTGCAGCTCGACGGGCAGTACCAGATCTGGCCGTTCGAGCCGACGGCCCAGGCGTGGTCGGGGCCCTGGCCTGCAACGGAGGAGAACGTCGTCGTTCCGACCCCTGCCGGGGTGATGTCGGCCCATGCGGCCTTCGCCGGAGGCGGAGGCGGCGGAGGCGGAGGCGGTCCCGGCGGTCCCGGGGCCGGCGCTGGGCCGTTCACGGTCTGGTTGCAGTTGGCCGAGCAGGCCCAGATCACGCCGTGCCCGTTCGACGAGCCGACGGCGTACACGTGGTTCGGGTCCGAGGCCCAGACGCCGGTGAAGCTGACGTCGGCCGAGGGGATGTTCGCGCCGGTCAGCGGCGTCCAGCCGGTGCCGCTCGTGGCGCAGGTCGGAGCCGTGGCGCAGACGAGGATCAGGCCGTTGGAGCCGACCGCGATCACCTCGCCGGGGCCCGCGCCCGCGATGTCGCTCAGGAGCGAGGAGCCGACACTCGCGGGGGTCACGTTCTTCCACGTCGGTGGCCCGGGAGGGCCCGGCGGCGGGCCCGGCGGCGGGCCCGGAGGCGATCCTGCGCCGGTCGAGTCGCACTTCGCCGAGCAGGCCCAGATCTGGCTGACGCCGCCGGCGACTCCGGTCGCGTAGACGTGGTTGGGGTCGGCGGCCCAGACGGAGGTGAAGTCGACATTGGTCGCCGGGAGGCCGGCGGTGGAGGCCGTCGGTGCCGTCCAGGCCGCTGCGGCCGTGTTACAGGCGGCCGAGCAGACAAGAATGGTGCCGTTCGAGCCCACGGCCCAGCCGGGACCGGCGCCGCCCTGGATGTAGATCCCGTTCAGCGTGGTGCCGGAGGCGCAACCGGTGACCTTTGTGTCCTTGGCCCAGGTCGTGCCGCCGTTCGCCGTCAGCTCGATCGTGCAGTTCGCGCCGGCAGCCCAGACATGCTGGTTGTCGACCGCGTCGACGCTCGTGAGCGCGACCGCGGGGTTGGCGCTCTCGGTCGTCCAGCCGAGGGTCCCGACCTCGCCGCCGAGCGAGGCCTGAACGCCCTTCGCGAGCTCCTGCGCCGAGCCGGTGACCTCCGCGAGGCGGCCGCCCGAGTAGATGAAGTGCAGCCCGATCCCGTTCCGCGAGAGGTAGTCCTGGATCTGGCCTCCGATGGAGCGGAAGCTCGTCCCGTCGAAGCCGGTGACGGTGCAGAGCGCACCCTGGCAGGCGAGCGTCGCCCGACCCCCGGGCGGCGCGGTCCAGCCGCCGTGCCCGTCGCTCGTGAACACGAGCTGCTGGCCGTCGGTGTTGCGCACCGTCGCGGTCAGGCCGTTCGCGGCAATCGTGACGCCGGCGTCGAGGATCGACGACCAGCCGGGACCGAACGCGCCGCCGGTCGTGTCGAGCGAGTTGTAGGAACGGCTCAGCGCGAAGGGCTCGCCCACCGCCGCCATGTGCAGGTCGGTGAGGCTGAGCTGCAGCGCGCCGGTTGCGCTGTTGACGTCGTCGGTGGTCGAGGTCGGGTTCTTGCCGAGGATCGCGCCGCCGAAGGTCTGCGCGAGCGGTGTCGCGACCGGCGCGAGCTCGAGCGGGCTACCGCTGCTGATCGTGAACTGGGCGCTCGTGGCCGAGGTGAGCCCGCTCGCGGACGCGTCCAGCGTGAAGGTGCCGGTGCTATTCCACTGGCAGCCGGAGAAGATCGCCACGCCGAGGCTGTTGCTCGCGACAGGATTCGCGACGCAGGGCACGCTCGAGCCCGCGACCTTCACCGTGATCGAGGCGCCCGATGCTGCGACGGGGTTCCCGCCGGCGTCGGTGACCGAGACCTGCGGCTGCGCGCCGAACGGGCTCGAGACGATCCCGCCGGACGGCTGGACCGTGAACTTCAGTGCTGCCGCGGTGCCCGTAGCGACCTGGAAGGCTGTGCTCGTACCGAGGACGCCGCCGCTCCGTGCCGCGAGCTTGTACGTCCCCGCCTTGTCGATCGCGCAGCCTGTGAAGGTCTGCGTCCCCGAAGCCGGGGTGGCCGAGTTGCTCGGGGTGCAGGTCAGCGCTGCGCCGGCTGCCCCGGTTCCCTGGGCGATGTCGAGCGTGATCGGGGAGCTCGGGACGGGATTGCCGCCGAGGTCCTCGACCGAGACGGTCGGCTGGTTGGCGAAGGCGAGGCCACCGGTCGCGCCTGTCGGTGCGGGGCTGAAAACGATCTTCGCGGCGTCGCCGACGCGGACGTTGAAGGGTCCGCTCGTGACCGAGCCCGCCCCCGGTGCAGTGGCGACGAGCCGGTATCCCGTGCCGGCGAGGTCCACCGAGCACTTGGAGAACGTCACGCTGCCGGTGCCGGCCGGTGCCGGGTTCTGGGCGCAGGTCAGGCTCGCGCCGGCCGTGCCACCGGTGAGCGACAGCGTCACCGAGCTCGAGACGGGGTTCCCGCCCGAGTCGGACACGGTGACCTGCGGCTGCGTCGAGAGCGGTGCTCCGCCGGTCCCGTCCCCGGGCGGGGTCGCGAAGGCGATCTGCGCCGCGCCGCCGGAGGAGACGATGAACGGGGCGCTGACGCCGGTGAGCGAGCTCGACGACAGGTTGGCCGTGAGCGTGTAGTTGTTGCCCGTGAGGTCGATGCCGCAGCCCGTGAAGGTTGCGACGCCCATCGAGGTCGGCTGCGAGGCGCAGGTCAGCGTCGACCCGAGCGCACCGGTACCTGAGGTGATCGAGAGCGTGATCGTTCCCGAATCGGACTTGACGACGTCGCCGACGGAATCCTCGATCGCGACCGAGGGCTGCGTGCCGAACGCTGCGCCCGCGACGGCACCCGTCGGGTTGGTGACGAATGCGAGCTGCGTCGCGCCGCCTGCGGACGCCGTGAAGTTGTCGCTCTGCACGACGTAGGTGTGGCTACCTGCACCGGTGCCGTCGCTCGCGACGCCCACGAGCTGATACTGGGTCGCCGAAGCCGTGTCGATCGTGCAGGAGGTGAACGTGGCGGCGCCGTGCGATCCCGGGAGCTTGTACCCCGGGGTACCGGTCGACGGCGCGGCGGTCTCGCTGCCCGTGCAGGCGAGCGAGCCGGGGCCGGTGAAGACGCCGAGGCCGAAGCTGAAGCTCGAGGTGTCGACGACGTTGCCGCCGGCGTCCTCGACGCTCAGCTGCGGTGCGGGGCTGAAGTCCG
The DNA here is from genome assembly GCA_036271235.1 of Gaiellaceae bacterium. Lineage (GTDB taxonomy): Bacteria > Actinomycetota > Thermoleophilia > Gaiellales > Gaiellaceae > PALSA-600. Next base: position 6,317 of record DATBBA010000017.1, on the reverse strand, counting down.
TGCCGGCCTGAAGATCGGTCGGCTGCTGGGTGAAGGCGACCTGCGTCACGGCGCCGACCGTGACGTCGAATGCGTGGCTGAGGTCGGTCGTGAGGGTGCCGTCGGACGCGGTGAGCTTGTAGCCCGTGCCCTTTGTGTCGATCTTGCAGCCGGTGAAGGTGGCGACGCCGCTCGAGGCCGTGCCCGACGAGCAGCCGGAGAGCGTTCCCGGACCGCCGGTGGCCGGCGTCGATGCCGCGATTGCGAGGGTGACCGTCGAGGAGTCGCTCGTGACGACGTTGCCGTCCGAGTCCTCCACCGAGACCGCGAACTGGGGAATGGCGGTGCCGCCGGTCGTCGCGGTGGGCTCGACCGTGAAGACGACCTTCGACGCCGAGTCGGCCGACGTCGCGATCGCCGAGCCCGAGAGTGGGATCGCCGCGAGGAGCAAGGCAACGAAGGCGATGCGCAGAGCAACCCGCCGCCCCGGCTGTTGACCGATCCACGTACGGGCGCGATCGCGCATCATGCTGTTCCTCCTGTCGAATGACGGTGCAAGGCCGGCTCCCCTCGAATCGGTAAAAGATCAGCTCACATCGCGCCGCTCCTCCCGGTACCCATGTCCGCAGGGCACCGAAAAGCGTCGCAATGAGATCGAGGCCGTTCTCCGCAACCCGCTGCCTCGACGCGCCTCATCTTGGGCGTGTTGTCACGGCCTGTCAAGCAAAACGTATCCCTCGCACGAGTGAACGTCAGAAGACCTTCGCGTACGGCTCCACGTTTGCGTGCGCGATCCGCCCGTCGACGACCACCACCCGGAAGACTTTCCCCGTCGTGCTCGGCTCGGTGAACGTGATTCCGTGGGCGGTGAGCGCGTACCGGATCCGGCTCCGCGCGAGCGCGGGACCGTAGGCGGACTTCAGGTCGCGGAGCAGCTGCCGGCGCGGTTCGTGCCGGATCCGCTGCATCCGGCCCGACCGGACGAACAGGGCAAGGTCGCGCGCAGTTGCGCGGTCGGCGAAGAAGGCGCGGGCCTGTGCGGTGAAGGCGACCTCCGCCGGGCTGTGCGACCCGAGCACGTCCGGCCAGCGATGCCCGCGGGAGCTGTCGATCTCGCACCCGTCGATGGGGCCGCGCGTGCCGCTCACGGTGAATCCGACGGAGCGTGCGAACGATCCGCTCCGGCCGACACCGAGCACGGTGAAGATCCCGTAGGCGTGCGCGAGCCGGAAGCAGAGGTAGGTCACCGGTCGGCCGAGGAGCCGTGTGAGAGCGGGCGGGAGCCGGCCAACGGTCATCCGAATCGCGCCGTTCGCCCCGGCGACGGCGGTCACACCCGAGGCGGTCGCCTGCCGCAGCGGCGCAGTGGGGTGGACGCTGCCCGCGGCCGGGAGCCTCACGGTCTGATGGACGAAGTGGACCCCCGGGCCGTGGAGGACGGGCCTGGTCGGGACCGCGAGCCGCTTCGTTCCGATCACCGCTCCGGCTGCATTTCTTGCCACCACTGCAACCGGCCAGTGCCCCGCTCCCTGATGCGGGCCCGGGACGCCGTAGAAGTAGAAACCTGCGTCGATCGGACTCGAGACATAGACGAATGGCAACGGGATCGACGTCCCGTCGGCGAAGTCGAGGGTCAACGTCGCGACCGAGCGGGAGAGGACGTCACCGTTCACCGAGCGCATCAACGGCTTCTGGCCTCTCGCCTCCGAGTAGGCCCCGCCGATCGTGACGGGACCGGCCGAGCTCACCGTGTTCCGCGTGAGGCATCCACCTCCGCCCGGCCCGATCGTGCAGAACCCACCGCTCCTCGTGGGCGCGATCCAGAGCACGTGCTTCTGACCGCCGGCGCCGCGAAAGGTGATCGACTTCGCCTCGTCGGGAAGCGGATGCTGGGCCATGCCCGGAGGCGCGCCGTCGTCGAACTCGAGGAACCGAAGCTTGATCGCATTCGGGGCGCCCGGGCTCGAGGTGAACGAGACGTTCGTCCGCCCGATCAGACCGAGGATCAGGCTCCGCACACCGAAGGCCGGCGTCGCGACGAGCGTGGCGAGCACGGCGAGGGCGGCGAACGCCACGAGGAGCTGACGGCGGCTCGGCCGCCTGCGCTCCGCGGCGGCAGCGACGACAGCGCTCCAGTCCCCGGTTTCCGCCGGAGCGGCCGGCACGAGCTCCTCGAGCGCGGCGACGAGCGGGTCGCTCACCGTGGCACCTCCATCGTCTTTCGCAGCGCTGCGTGAGCCTGGGTCAGGGTTGCCGCAACGGTGCCGCGCGCGATGCCGAGCACCTCGCCGATTCGCTCGTAGTCGAGATCGGCGTAGTGCCGGAGGAAGAGCACGGATCGCTGGCGCTCGGGCAGCGCGGCGAGGGCGGCGCGCAGCTCGGGCCACTCCTCGGGGTGTCCGTTCGCGGCGGCTTCCGGGGCCGGAGCGAGCGCCGGGGCGCGGAGCCGGCTCGTCCGCTGGCTGAGGGAGACGTTCAGCACCGTTCGCCACACCCACGGCTCGAGTGCGTCGGGATGCCGGAGCCTGCGGCGCTTCCGGAGCGCCCGCACGAACGCCTCCTGCACGGCGTCCGCCGCCGCTTCGCGGTTGCCGAGCACTGCGAGTGCCAGCCGGAAGAACCGCGGATACCTGCTCCGGTAGAGCTGCTCGAGCGCACGAACCTCCTCCTCGTCGTCCCCCATCACAGAAAACGACTCCACGGCGGCCCGAAATGCTTAGCGGCTCTCACAGCTTCGTCCACCCTCCGATACGAACGCTGGTGCGGGAGGGCCTCATCGTTCGACCGTCCCTCCGTGGCGCCCCGGTCGCGGGTGCGAGATACTGGCGCCCTCATGACGCGGTCAAGGAGGGTCGCCGTGTCGGTTGCCGACGGAGTACGCGGCTGGGCCGCGAGAACTCCGGAGGGGCCGGCCGTCGTGCAGGGCGAGCGGACGCTCAGCTTCAGAGGACTCGCCGACCGGATCGGCCGGGTCGGCTGCGGCGTGGTCGAAGGTCTCGGGGTGGCCCCGGGGAGTCATTCGGCGATCTTTGCGCCGAACTGCCTCGAGTACTTCGAGCTCCTTCTCGGCCTCTCGGATGCGCAGGTCGCGCCGGTGCTCGTCGGCGCGACGTCGGATGTGAGGAGCCTCGCCGCCGTCTGCAACGACAGCGAGAGCCGCGTCCTCTTCGTGCACCCGTCGCTCGAGGAGACGGCGAGGGCCGCCGAGCTCGACACGGTGCGGCGGATCGTCGTGCTGGGCGAGGAGTACGAGTCGTGGCTTTCGTCTGCCCGCTCCTCCCGGCTCCAGCTGCCTCGTTCCAGCGACGACACCTTCGTGATCCTCTACACGTCGGGGACGACCGGTGCACCGAGAGGCGCTGTCTTCTCGCAGCTCGCGAAGGTGATCCAGTATCTGGCCATCTGCGCCGAGTTCCGGACCGGGGCCGCGAAGGAGCGCTCGCTCACCGTCGGGCCGCTCTCGCACGGCGCCACGCTTGCCTACGCGCTCGCGACGCTCAACGCCGGTGGGACGGCCGTGATCCTTCCGATCTTCCATCCGGAGGTGCTGCTGCGCCAGGTCGACCGACACCGGATCACCAACTTCGCGGTCGTGCCGGCACATCTCGAAGCGCTCGTCGGTCTCGGCGACTCGATGTTTGGCCGGTACGACAGGGCCCTGCTCCGGCTCGTCGTCGTCGGGAGCGCCGCGCTTCCGCCGGCGGTGAAGGAGGAGTCGATCGCGCTGTTCGGCGAGGGGGTGATCCAGGAGAACTACGGGTCGACCGAGATGGGGCAGATCGCGCACCTGAAGCTCGAGTACCAGGAACGGAAGCCCGGTTCGGTCGGTCCGCCGTTCTACGGGACGACGGCGCGGATCGTCGGGCCCGACGGAGCCCCGCTCCCGGCCGGCGAGATCGGAGAGCTGCACCTTCGCGCATCGTCTGCGTTCTACGGCTACTGGCGCCGCCCGGCCGAGACCGAGGCCGCGTTCAGCGGCGACTTCTTCATCACGCGAGACCTCGCTCGGCTCGACGAAGACGGGTTCATCTACCTCTCCGACCGCGCGGACGACACGATCAACATCGGCGGCTTCACCGTTCAGCCGCGGCAGATCGAGGACGTCCTCGTCCGGCATCCGGACGTCGTCGAGGCCGTGGCCTTCGGCAGCCCGGATCCGCGGCTCGGGGAGGTCGTGCATGCGCTCGTCGTGCTCAGGCGCGGGGCCGTGCCGGGCGAGCGCGAGCTGCTCGCGTTCTCGGCGAAGCATCTGGCGCTCGAGAAACGTCCGAGGCGGATCGAGATCGTCTCCGAGATCCCGAGGAACGACGTCGGAAAGATCGTGCGCCGGACGTTGCGTGAGTCATTCCCGGCGAGCGAGGGGCTCGGCTCTAGCGCGTCGCTTTGACGCGGACGCCGAGGTCGAGGTCCAGCCAGCCAGGTCCGCCCTCAGCGCGGGAACGCCCAGCCGCTTCGCGACCCCGAGACACGCCCGGTGGTAGATATGCCACAGCTGTCCAAATGTGCCACGTCCCGGTCAGCAGAACCAGCGGGCCTTCCGGCTCGAGCCGAAGTGCTCTTTCTCCAGGACGATCGCGGCCGACGGCTCGGCGAAGGTGCCGGTGGGCTTCGGGCCGGAATAGAAGTCGACGTCGACGCGGGCCACACGGTCCTCGCCGAACTCGATGTAGCAGGAGCCGCGCCCGTCGTAGCCCTCGGCCTCGCCGCCTCCGCGCGCCCGCGCGACGAGCGCCCTGGCGACCGCCCGGGCCGCTCCCTCGGCGAAGACACCTGCCTTCGGGACCCCGACCGTCGAGACGTCGCCGATCGCATAGACGCCGGGGTAACGGGTGGCAAGAGTGTGCGGGTCGGCCGGGACAAAGCCGTTCTCGGTCATCCCGCTCGCGATCACGACGTCCGGTGCCCGGTGCTTGGGGACGCCGAGGAAGAGGTCGAAGCCGAGCTCGCTGCCGTCGTCGAGCAGCGCGACCTTGCGCCCGGAGTCGATCGAGTCGACGCGAAGAGCCGGGATGAACTCGATGTCGCTCTCGGAGAAGGCCTCGACGAGCGCCGCCGAGGTATCGGGCGACGGCGGCACCGGGGTGCCGAACGGGATCACGACCTTCAGCTCGACATCGCCGCGGACCCCGCGTGTCGTGAAGTAGTCGTGGAGGAGCAGTGCGCATTCGCTCGGTGCGGGCGGGCACTTGAACGGCGCACCGCAGACGCCGACGACGACGCGCCCGCCCTCGAAGGCCGGCAGAACGTCGCGCAGAACCGAGGCGCCGGCGACGGAATAGAACTCGTTCGCTCCCTCCTTCAGCCCCGGGGTCGCATCCAGGTCGTAGTCGGCCCCGAGCGCGATCACGAGGACGTCGGCCTCGTGAACGCCGGCGTCGGTCGTGACGCTCCGCGCCTCCGGGTCGATCGCCGTCACCGTCTCCCGCACGAACCGGACGCCCGGTTTCGCAAGGTCGCTGTACGGAAGCTTCACCGACTCGAGCGTCTTTCGGCCGAACATCACGTCGAGCTTCGAGTACCCGAAGATGAACGCGTCGCTCCGGTCGATCAGCGTGACCTCGACCTCGTCGGCGAGAGCCTCCGACAGCATCGTGGACAGCTCGAGCCCGCCGAATCCGGCTCCGAGAATGACGACCCGTGTCTTCATCTGCTCCTCTCGTCGTGGTTTCAGCGGAGCGTAGAGCTTCGCGACGGTCAGCGATACTTGCAGCTTGGCGGCTGGGAGGTCTGCGGTCTCGGTTGGCGATGGAGCGCGGGCGTGGGCCGCGAGGACGCCTGACGCCGTCGCGATCGCGCAGGGCGACCGCGCTCTGAGCTACCGCTCCCTCGTCGAGCGGATGAACCGGGTCGGCAGCGCAGTTGTCGAGGGACTGGGAATCGCGCCCGGCAGCCATTCGGCGATCTTCGCCCCGAACTGCCTCGAGTACCTCGAGCTCGTGCTCGGACTCTCGGACGCTCGTGTCGCGCCGGTGCTCGTGAGCCCGACCTCGCGGCTCGAGGAGCTGGCGACGATCTGCAACGACAGCGAGAGCCGCGTACTCTTCGTCGACCGTTCGCTCGAGGGCCTCGCCCGCTCGGCGGGGCTCGAGACGGTTTCGCGAATCGTCGTGCTCGGCGACGAGTACGAGTCGTGGCTCTCGGGTGCCGAGCCGTCCCGGCTCGAGCTGGAGCGCTCGGATGCCGACACGTTCATGCTTCTCTACACGTCCGGCACGACGGGCCCGCCGAAGGGGGTTGTCCTCTCACAGCGCGCGAAGGCGATCCAGTATCTCGCCTCGGCCGCGGAGTTCGGGATCGGCGCGCCGAGCGAGCGTTCGCTCACGGTGGGCCCGCTGACC
>DATBBA010000016.1:0-9423 GCA_036271235.1 Gaiellaceae bacterium | reverse complement strand
CCCCCACGTCTCGATCGGCTTCGGCTTCGGGCCGGGGCTCGCCGGCGATTCGAGCGCAGCCGCGACCTACCTCGGACTCACGGCCGACCAGATCAAGACCGACCTCAAGAACGGGAAGACGCTTGCCCAGATCGCGGTCGCGCAGGGCAAGACCGCCGACGGCCTCGTCCAGGCGATCCTGAAGGAGCAGGAGGCGAACCTCGACAAGGCGGTCGCCGCGGGCAAGCTCACCTCGGATCAGGAGCAGGCAATCGAGAAGAACCTGGAGACGATGATCACGAACATCGTCAACGGCACGCGCCCCGCGGTCGGTGGCCCGTCCACAGCGGCCCCGTTCGCAGGCGGCCCAGGCTTCGGCCACGGCCCGGGTGGCGGCCTCGGTGCCCGCCTCGGAATCGGACCGTTCGGCGCAGACCTCAGCGCCGCCGCCACCTACCTCGGTCTCACCGCCGACCAGATCAAGACCGACATCAAGGGCGGCAAGACGCTCGCCCAGATCGCGGTCGCGCAAGGGAAGACCGCCGACGGCCTCGTCCAGGCGATCCTCGGCGCCCAGGAGTCGAACCTCGACAAGCTCGTGACGAACGGCAAGCTCACCTCCGCTCAGGAGCAGACGATCGAGAAGGGCCTGGCGACGATGATCACGAACATCGTCAACGGCACGCGCCCCGCGAGGGGCGGCATGGGCGGTCACTTCGGCCCCAACCGGGGCGGCCCGCGCGCGGGCTTCCGCATGCACGTGGCGGGCGGCTCGTCGGCGCCCGGCTCACCGCTGTAGCGTTCCTCGCTGGCTCGGTCTCAGCGATGGCCGGAAGCGGCCGCGCGACCTCGCTCGGGTAGAGGCGTGACGGACAACCTCGTCGTAGCCGATGATCCCCTACGAAGCTCGCCGCGGTACTCGGACTGTTTCCGGGTTTGTCGGTGCCGTTCGGGCCGTTCCTCGCAGCGGGCGCGGTGGTGGCGATCCTCGCCGGGCCCGAGATCATGAACGCCTACCTGTACCACCGATCCCACCCGACAGGGCATCAAGCGGCAGACGTTCGTCGCAGCGCGCTTCCTGATCGGGATCGCGCGGGGGCGAGGAGCTCGAGGTGCAGGTGGTCGACACGATCGACCTCGGTGCGAGCGAGCTCCTGCTCGAGCCGGCTCGCGGGCTCTCGCTGCCGGCTGCCCGGGACATCGGGAGGCGCGCCGACCGGGCCCGCATCTCGGTGACCTTGCCGCCGGACGCGATCACGTCGTGGCCGGTCGAGGCGCCCGCGCCGCTCAGCCGTCGAGCGGATGGCGCAGTTTCAGCCCGTCGAAACGGCGATAGTCACGGTCGGTCGTGATCCACTCGCTGCCGGTCTCGATCGCGAGCGCGGCGAGGTAGGCGTCCGGCACGAGATTTCCGCGTGCGCCCGTCTTCGCGCAGAGATCCGTGAAGAGCCCCCAGTGCCTCGGGCCCGGCGCGAGGACCGTCGCGGCCGGCTGAGAGCGGAGTGCGTCGCAGAACGAGATCGCGTCCGCCGCGGGCGTCGGGTCGACGAAGACCCGCGGGTGAGTCACGATCCGGATGAACCCGCTCAGAACGATGTCCGCAATACCGTAGAGCTCGTCGCCTGCCACGATCCGCTCGAGCCATGCCCGGTAGTCCGTGTGGCGCTCCGCGTCGCTGCGGTGTGCGTAGACGAGGACGTTGACGTCCGGGAGGATCAGCCGTCGCGCTCCATCAACTCGAGAAGCGATGCCGAGTCGTCGAGGTCGACGCCCGGTCGCAGCCCGTCCCTTCCGAAGAACGGCAGCTCTACGCGCCGACTGCCGGGCTGCTCGGTTCGGTTGAACGTGGCGCGTACGGCATCCCCGACGACGTCGCTCAGGGTGCGGCCTTCACGGGCGGCGCGCGCCTTCGCCTCTGCCAGGAGATCCTTGGGCAAATCGATGGTCGTTCTCATGCGCATCAAAATGTATCACTGACGCATCATCATGCCTGCGCTGGGAAGGAGGCGAGGCCCAGAGACCGCGTGGTCTCGCCCACGACTCCGCTGGACCGCCGCGACCAACGAGTTGCCAAGAAGTCCAGCGTCCCGGCTCATACGGCCATGGCGCAACAGGCCATGTCCAGGGGTCTGTCCCTGGGCCTACGCGCCTTCGGCCAGGGGTCTGCCCTGGGTCTACGCGCTTTCGGCCATGTCCAGGGGACTGTCCCCGGGTCTACGCGCTGTCGGCCACGTTCGGGGACTCGGGCCTCAGGTCTACGCGCTGTCGGCCACGTTCGGGGACTCGTGCCTCCGGGCCACCGCGCCGACGGAATCCCGTCTTGCGCGCCTTCGTGCTCCGCCGCAACCAGTGCGTTCGCCGCCTCGTCCGGGTCGTTCCGTCCGACGCGCCGAGCGCCCGGCCGCTGAGCGCGGAACGAGCGAGGCCGGGTTTCCCCGGCCTCGCTTCGAACCACTTCTCTACGGCTTGCGCTAGTCGTCGATCTCGGGCAGCTCTGCGTCGGCGGCAGGCTCTGAGCCGTCGCCGGCGAGGTCGAGATCGCTCTCGAACGTCATCGTGCCGCCGTTCTGGTCGATCTCGGAGAGCTCCTGGAGCAGGACGTCCTGCTGGTAGGACTCGGTGTCGACGGGATCGGTCGGGCCGATGTCGATCGCGCGGTACCGGCGGAGGCCGGTGGCGGCCGGGATCAGCTTGCCGATGATCACGTTCTCCTTGAGCCCGAGCAGCCGGTCGATCTTGCCTTCGATCGAGGCGTCGGTGAGCACCTTGGTCGTCTCCTGGAACGATGCGGCCGAGAGGAACGACTCGGTCGCGAGCGAGGCCTTCGTGATCCCGAGGATCAGCGGCTCGTACGTCGCGATCTCGCCCTTCACGGCCTTGACCTTGGCGTTCTCCCGCTCGAGGATGGCCTTGTCGACGAGCTGGCCCGGCAGGAGCTCCGTGTCGCCGTTCGACTCGACGCGCACCTTCTTCAGCATCTGGCGGACGATCAGCTCGATGTGCTTGTCGTGGATCTCGACGCCCTGTGACTTGTAGACCTTCTGCACCTCGGCGACGAGGTACAGCTCGGTCGGGGTCGAGCCCTTCAGCGCAAGCAGCTCGGCCGGGTTGCGCGAGCCCTCGTTGAGAGCGTCGCCCGGCTCGATCACCTCGCCCTGCTGCACGATCATCCGTGTCCGGCGGGGCAGCTGGTACTCGACCGGATCCGCGAGCTCGCCGTCGGCCCCGACCTCGGTCGGGTGGATCGACACCTTCGGCCCACGCTCGGTCTGCTCGATCTCGACGCGCCCGCCGACCTCGGCGAGCGTGCCTGCACCCTTCGGGTTGCGGGCCTCGAAGATCTCGACGACACGCGGGAGGCCGTGCGTGATGTCGGCGCCCGCCACACCGCCGGTGTGGAAGGTCCGCATCGTGAGCTGCGTGCCCGGCTCGCCGATCGACTGCGCGGCGACGATGCCGATCGCATCGCCGATCTCGGACATCTCACCGGTTGCCAGGAAGATGCCGTAGCAGGTCTGGCACACGCCGGCCTCGGCGCGGCACTTCACCACCGAGCGGACGGGGACGAGTGCCTCGCCGCCCAGCTCGACCTCGAGCGCCTCGAGCAGGTCGCTCGTGACGACCGCCCCGCGATCGGCAAGCGCCGTCTTGCCCGGCTTGCCGGTTGCGAGCGGCTTGTGGACGTCCTCGGCGACGATCCTGCCGAGCAGCGACTTGTTCAGCCCCTCGCTCGTGCGGATCGGAAGCTCGACCCACTCGTCGGTGCCGCAGTCGGCCTCGCGGACGATCACGTCCTGCGAGACATCGACGAGGCGCCGCGTGAGGTAGCCCGAGTCGGCCGTGCGGAGCGCGGTGTCGGCGAGGCCCTTGCGGGCACCGTGGGTCGAGATGAAGTACTCGAGCACCGACAGGCCCTCCATGAAGTTGGCCTTGATCGGGCGCTCGATGATCTCGCCCTTCGGATTCGCCATCAGCCCGCGCATACCGGCGAGCTGCCGGATCTGCTTGAACGAGCCACGGGCGCCCGAGTTGGCCATCATGAACACCGGGTTCAACTCGTCGAGGTTGTCCTCCATCGCCTTCGCAACCTGGTCGGTGGCGTCGGTCCAGATGTTGACGATCGTCTCGTGGCGCTCGTCCTCCGTGATGAGGCCGCGGTCGTACTGGCCGTGGACGGCCTCGACGCGATCCTCGTACTCGCTGAGGATCTTCTCCTTGTTCGGCGGGATCACGATGTCGTTCTTCGAGATCGTCACGCCGGCCTGGGTCGAGTAGCGGAACCCGAGCGCCTTGATCGTGTCGAGCACCGGTGCGAGCGTGTGCGCGCCGTACTTCTCCGACAGGGAGAGCACGAAGCGGTCGGTGTCGGGCTTCGTCAGCGTGTGGTTCGTGAACTCGAAGTCCTCGAGCTGCCCGTCTTCGTCGCCGATGAGGCCGCCGAGCTCGCGGTACACGGCCGAGTTGAAGAGCACCCGTCCGGGCGTCGTCAGGTAGAGCTCGCCGCGGAAGCGGAACTGGATCGGGTCCTTCAGCGTGACGGCCTTGCCCTCGACGGCCAGCTCGACCGTGTCGGCCGAGTCGAACCGCGGCAGCTCGGCCTTCACCGGATCGAGCTCTGCATGTGAGGCCGGGGCGTAGGTGAGGAAGTAGATCCCGAGCACCATGTCCTGCGTCGGCGTCGCGAGCGGGCGCCCGGAGGCCGGCGAGAGGATGTTGTTCGAGGAGAGCATCAGGATGCGAGCCTCCGCCTGGGCCTCGGCCGAGAGCGGCAGATGGACAGCCATCTGGTCGCCGTCGAAGTCGGCGTTGAAGGCGTGGCAGACGAGCGGGTGCACCTGGATCGCCTTGCCCTCGACGAGCACGGGCTCGAACGCCTGGATCCCCAGGCGATGGAGCGTCGGTGCGCGGTTCAGGAGCACCGGATGCTCGGCGATGACCTCCTCGAGGACGTCCCACACCTCGGGCGTCATCGAGTCGACGTACTTCTTCGCCGCCTTGATGTTCTGCACGGACTTCCGCTCGACGAGCCGGCTCATGATGAACGGCTTGAAGAGCTCGAGCGCCATCAGCTTCGGCAGGCCGCACTGGTGCAGCTTCAGGTTCGGCCCGGCCACGATCACCGAGCGGCCCGAGTAGTCGACGCGCTTGCCGAGCAGGTTCTGGCGGAACCGGCCCTGCTTGCCCTTGAGCATGTCGGACAGCGACTTCAGCGGCCGGTTGCCCGGGCCGGTGACCGCGCGGCCGCGGCGGCCGTTGTCGAACAGTGCGTCGACGGCCTCCTGCAGCATGCGCTTCTCGTTGTTGACGATGATCTCGGGAGCGCCGAGGTCGAGCAGCCTCTTCAACCGGTTGTTGCGGTTGATCACGCGGCGGTAGAGGTCGTTCAGGTCGCTCGTCGCGAAACGGCCGCCGTCGAGCTGGACCATCGGGCGCAGCTCCGGCGGAATCACCGGAACGGCCTCGAGGATCATCCACTCGGGCTTGTTCTCGCTCTTCACGAACGCCTGGCAGACCTTCAGCCGCTTGATCGCGCGCTGCTGCTTCTGGCCCTTCGAGGTGCGGATGGTGTCGCGCAGCGAGCGCGACTCCTCGTTCAGGTCGAGCTCCCGCAGGAGGTCGCGGATCGACTCGGCGCCCATGCCGCCCCGGAAGTAGATCCCGAAGCCGTACGGGGAGCCGAACCTGTCCTTGAGCTCGCGGAAGAGCTGCTCGTCGTTGACGACCTTCTTCGGCTCGGCCTCGCGGAACAGCGTCCACGTCTCCTCGAGCCGGTTCACGGAGTCGACGGCGGCCTCGCGCGTGTCCTCACGGCGCGACTCGATGTCGAGGTACATCTCGCGGACCTTCAGCGCCCACTGGATCAGGGCGTCGAGATCCTCCTTCTGGATCTTCCCGTCGGTGCGCAGACAGAGGTCGTTCGCCAGCTCGCGAACGTCCGTCTCCTCGTCGCTTCCGGCCACGACCTCGCGCAGGAGGCCGTTGCCGAGCTCCCGTGCCTTGTCGAGGTTCTTCTGGTCGACGCCCGCGACGATCTCGGCGTCCTCGCCGGCGAGTGCCTCACCGGTGAGCATCGCCTCGACGAGCTTGTTGATGTGCTTCGAGACGGCGCCCTTCTTGGAGCCGGTCGCCTCGTCCTGCTCGGCCCGCAGGCCGGCTAGGGCGGTGCGGATCTGCTCGGCTGCGCTCCCGACCTGCTCGAGCTCACGCGGGGTGAGCTTGCGGTCGTCGCGGATCGCGGCGTTGCGGACGAGCTCGCGGATCTTCTTCGCGTCCTCGGTCGTGATCTGGGCGACGAGCTCGACGAAGAGCCCGCTCACGAGCTTGCGTGCATCCTCGAGCGGCGGGAGCATCTGCTCCTCGGCCCAGGAGGAGAGCCCGCGGGCCCAGAAGTCGTCGTCCTCGTCGAAGCCCTTGTCGGAGCCCTTGCCGAAGTACGCGCGGCGCCGGGCGAGCCGGCCCTCGAGCGCGGCAAGTCCTTCGTCGCGGTCGACGTAGATGCGCTCGACCTCGGCCTTGACCTTGTCCTCGAGCTCGTTCAGGTCCTTCGCGCGGGCCTCGACATCGACGCTCGTGATGATCGACGCGGCGAAGTAGAGCACCTTCTCGAGCTCACGCGGGGCAATGTCGAGGAGGTAGCCGATGCGGCTCGGGACGCCCTTGAAGAACCAGATGTGCGAGACCGGAGCGGCCAGGTCGATGTGACCCATGCGCTCGCGACGCACCTTCTGGCGCGTGACCTCCACGCCGCAGCGCTCGCAGATGATGCCCTTGTAGCGGACGCGCTTGTACTTGCCGCAGTAGCACTCCCAGTCCTTCGTGGGACCGAAGATGCGCTCGCAGAACAGACCGTCGCGCTCGGGCTTGAGCGTGCGGTAGTTGATCGTCTCCGGCTTCGTGACCTCGCCCGACGACCAGTCGCGGATCTGCTTGCTCGACGCCAGTCCGATACGGATCGCGTCGAAGTCGTTGATGTCGATCAAGCCTTCTCACCTCCGGTGAAACGGCTAGCGCGTGTGTACGTCAAGTCAGCCTCTTTCTGTGTCTGTCAATGCGGTGTGTCAAACAATGTCTTTGCCTCTACTAGCCATTTCGTCTCAGCGAAATGGCCAAGCGCAGCGCTAGTCGTCAGGATCGCTGTCGAGCTCGTCGAGTGCCGCGACCGGCGCTTCGTCTTCGTCGGCTGCGAGCGGCGCCTCGATCATGACTTCTTCGAAGTCCTCGGTCGGGATCTCGTCCTCGACGAGCTCGGCCTCGGCCTCGACGGGCTCGGCGCCCTCCTCGACCTCGTCGCCCTCGCCGCCGGCAGCGGCGCGGAGCGAGCCCGGCGAGAGGTCGATCCCGAGCTCTTCCGCGGCGCGGAGCAGCTCGTCGTCTTCCTCGCGGACCTCGACCTCGCCGCCGTCCTCGGAGATCACCTGGACGTCGAGCGCCAGGGACTGCATCTCCTTCAGGAGCACCTTGAACGACTCGGGGATCGACGGCTCGGCGATGTTCTCGCCCTTGACGATCGCCTCGTAGGCCTTGACGCGTCCAACCGTGTCGTCGGACTTGATCGTGAGCATCTCCTGCAGCGTGTACGCGGCGCCGTAGGCCTCGAGTGCCCAGACCTCCATCTCGCCGAAGCGCTGTCCCCCGAACTGCGCCTTACCACCGAGCGGCTGCTGGGTGACGAGCGAGTAGGGGCCGGTCGAGCGAGCGTGGATCTTGTCGTCGACCAGGTGGAGCAGCTTGAGGATGTACATGTAGCCGACCGTGACCTTCTGCTCGAAGGGCTCGCCGGTGCGTCCGTTGAAGAGGCGCACCTTGCCCGAGACCTGACGGCCGGGCACGGCCTTCTTGTCGACGTCGATCTTGATCGGGTTGCCCTCGTTGTGGTCGTCCCAGGCGGCAAGCGCGGCGTCGACGTCCTCGACCGTGGCGCCGTCGAAGACGGGCGTCGCGACGGGCGTCGGCGTGGGCGCGTTGATCACGCGGCTCGCGTTGCCGTTCATCGGGACGACGTCGTCGCCGACGAAGACACCGTGGGCGGCGGCCCAGCCGAGGTGCGTCTCGAGGATCTGGCCGATGTTCATCCGGCTCGGCACGCCGAGCGGGTTCAGCAGGATGTCGACCGGGCGGCCGTCCTCGAGGAACGGCATGTCCTCCTCGGGAACGATCTTCGAGATGACGCCCTTGTTGCCGTGGCGGCCGGCGAGCTTGTCGCCCTCGCTGATCTTGCGCTTCTTCGCGACGTACACGCGGACGAGCTCGTTGACGCCCGGCGACAGGTCGTCGCCCGAGTCGCGGTTGAAGGTCTTGACGTCGATCACGACGCCGCCCTCACCGTGGGGCACCTTGAGCGAGGTGTCGCGGACCTCGCGCGCCTTCTCCTTGAAGATCGCGCGGATCAGCTTCTCCTCGGCGGTCAGCTCGGTCTCGCCCTTCGGCGTGACCTTGCCGACGAGCAGGTCGCCGGAGCCGACCTCGGCGCCGATGCGGACGATGCCGCGGTCGTCGAGGTTGCGCAGCGACTCCTCCGAGCGGTTCGGGATGTCGCGGGTGATCTCCTCGTCGCCGAGCTTCGTCGAGCGGGCGTCGATCTCGTACTCGTGGATGTGGATCGAGGTGAGCACCTCGTCCTTGACCAGGCGCTCCGAGAGGACGATCGCGTCCTCGAAGTTGAAGCCCTGGAACGGCATGAACGCGACGAGCAGGTTCGCGCCGAGCGCGAGCTCGCCGTAGTCGGTCGAGGAGCCGTCTGCGAGCACGGAGCCCTTCACCACCTTGTCGCCGAGCTTCACGATCGGCTTGTGGTGGATCAGCGTGCCCTGGTTGGAGCGCATGAACTTGATCAGGTCGTACTCGTCACGCGAGCCCTTGCCCTCCACCACGATCTTCGTGGCGTCGAGCTCGACCACGTCGCCGTCGGACTTAGAGACGATCACGTCGCCCGAGTCGACAGCCGCGCGGTACTCGAGGCCGGTGCCGACGAGCGGCGCCTGCGGGATCATCAACGGCACTGCCTGCCGCTGCATGTTCGCGCCCATGAGTGCGCGGTTCGCGTCGTTGTGCTCGAGGAACGGGATCATCGCGGTCGCGACCGAGACGATCTGCGCCGGCGAGACATCCATGAACTCGATCTCCTTGGGGTCGGCCATGACGGCCTCGCCCTCGCGGGAGCGGCACAGTACGTGCTCGTGCAGGAACTTGCCGGTCTTCTCGTCGACGGGCTCCGACGCCTGGGCGATCGTGTACTGGGCCTCTTCGGCAGCATCGAGATAGACGATCTCGTCGCTGACCTTGCCGTTCGCGACCGTTCTATAGGGCGTCTGGATGAAGCCGAACTCGGACACCGTCGCCATCGAGGCGAGCGAGCCGATCAGGCCGATGTTCGGGCCTTCCGGCGTCTCGATCGGGCACATGCGGCCGTAGTGGGTCGGGTGGACGTCGCGCACCTCGATCGGG
>DATBBA010000015.1:0-56498 GCA_036271235.1 Gaiellaceae bacterium | reverse complement strand
CCATGGCCGGCGGGCCGGGAGGGCCGGGAGGAGCGGGTGGCCCAGGAGGCCCGCCGTGAGGCCCGGGGTGCGGCGGCGGGTTCGGGCCGGCGTCGATCCGGGTCACCGAATAGGACTGCCGCTTGTTCCAGGCCGGGCTGTCGAGCGCCGTGACCGTGCCGGTGTTGTAGAGGAACGTGTTCGGATTCTGCAGCGACGAGGAGAACTCGAACTGGAACTCGATCTCCGGTTGAGCGTCGCCGTCGTTGTCGATGTAGATCGAGTAGAGGACGTCGTCGCCGAACTCGAAGAAGTTCGGGCCGCCGGCCGGCCCCTGCAGGGGCACGAAGTTGCTGATGATCGTGACGGTTCCCGGGCTGTCGGGGCTGACGAACGCGTAGACGTCGGCGTTGTCGGCGACCGGGTCCTTGCTGATCTCGGGGGCTTCGCGATGCGACGACATCTATGCCACCTCCTGCTTCCTGCGCGGGGTGTGGTTCTGGTCCGCCGCCCTGAGCAGCCGCCGGACGAGCACCTTGTCCCGGTAGGTCTTCTCGGTCCGCCCGGAGAACACGGTGATCTCGCCAAGACCCGCATCGCGGATGATGGCGACGATCGGCTCGTGGGGGAGCGGGCCGCTTGGAATCGTCTCGATGGCGCTCGGCTGCATCGCCGCCGCGGCTGCCGGTGAAGCGGTGACCGCCGCAGCACCTGTCGCGACGCCGGCCGTCTTGAGGAACGAACGCCGGCTGACTGTGTTCATTGTGCAAGCTCCTCTCGTGACCCCTCGGATGGGGGTTGACGCCGCTTCGTTCGTCGGCGGTCCCGATTCGGTTCGGTCGCCGTGGCTGCGAGCGGAACGAGAGGTGCTAGGTGGCCGGTGCGGAAGGCTTGTGGGCGCCCTTCGTCGGCGTCGCGATTGCGCGACAGAGCGCCTCGGCCTTCTCGATCGTCTGCCTGAGGGACGAACGGCCGAATCCCCCTCCGAACGGACCGACGCTGCGGCCGTGGCCGCCGCCGCGCAGGTTCGCGGTCGCGGCCGACATGCACTTGTTGAACGCCTGTTGTGCCTCCTGCTCGCTCACGGACTCCGTCAGCGAGGGAAGCCTCGTCCCGGGCGGGAGGTGATCACGGCAGGCGGTCGCGGCGGCCTGCATCAGCCGCGAGTTCGTCTCCGCCGCCTGGGTATCGCCGCCCTGTGCCTCGAAGCAGGCCTGGAACGCGGCATACGAATGGGTGTCGGCGGCGGACTGGTGATGCTTCTGCGTGAGGACGACGATCGCGATCAGGACCGCAGCACCGACCGGGAGCAGCGTGCCGAAGACGACCTTGGTCGTCGACACCTTGCTCGGCGGCTTCGGTGGCGGAGTCGGCCACCACGCCGGATCGGAGAACTCGTTCGCCATGCCAAGATCGATTGTGACTGGTCCCGAGGCATCCCGTACGACTCTTTCGCCTGTTGTCCCGGGGCGCGTACCGCAACCGGGTCGTAGACGAGCCAGATGGATCGTCCGGCTCTTGGTACCGTTTCCGGAGCCTCGAAATGGCGAGCATCCGCGGGAATCCGGTTTTTCACCCCAGGCGACGGTTCGACAGCCCGGGACAGGGCTCCGCCGTCGACTGCCGCGCGACCCGGAGCCTGCTCCTGATCGGAACGCCCGGCACGGGGAAACGGCCCGTGGCGCACTACCTCGCCGGGACGGACGAGTTCGTCCACGTCGACTTCGAAGACGAGGGGACGAGGGCGTTCTACCTCGACGGGAGCACTGCAGCGCTGCGCAGGCATCTGAAAGACGCCGCCGGCGCCCGTCGCCTCGTGATCACGTGGGCCGCGGGGGGCCCCGAGCAGCTCGGGCAGATTCGTCGCCTCAGGTCGCTCGGCGTCGAGCCGGTGTGGTTCGACAGCGACCGCGGCGCGGCCTTCCACGCTCACTTCGCCGGTGCCCGCAGGACGCCGAGCTTCGAGTTCGTCGACCCGTTCGAGCCCGACGGGCAGTTCCGCGCCGTCGAGTCCGTGGTCGCGGACCTGCTCGAGCCCCGGCTGCGGCGCCGCCCGGGAGCCGAGCTCGTCGCCGCTGCCCGTGGACGCGTGGCGCTCGCGGGCGCCGCGCTCGCGGGCGTGGCCGCCGCTTCGGTGGTGGTTCTCGCGGGAATCGAGGCGTTTGCGGACCGGCAGCCGGTTGCGCTTCACCCGCTCGCGCCGGCCGCACGGGCGGCAACCCATCGCGCTCCGGCACTGCCGCAGCGCGGGATCCTCGTGAGCGGGAAGAGCCTCGCCGGAGTGCAGCTCGGAGACACGATGCCCGAGGTGAAGGCCCTCTGGGGCGGACGCTTCACCCGCTGCGACACGTGCAAGCCCGCGATGTGGTTCTACTGGTACCCGCCGCCGGCCGATCCGCAGGGGGCCGGCGTGCAGTTCGCGAACGGCCGCGTCGTCGCCGTGTTCACGCTCGGCAGCCCGGCCGGCTGGCGCACCGAAACCGGCATCCATGTGGGCCAGATCCTCGACAACCCGACCGGCGCCGGCGAGAGCCACTGGCTCACCTGCGCGGGCTACAGCGCCAACTCGACCCGGACGACAGCGAACGCCGTCACGTCGATCCTGACCCAGGGCGCTGCGGTGTACGGCTTCGCGCTGACGCGGCCGTCAGTCTCGCCCTGCCACTAGCTGAGCGCGCTCGCGGTCATCGCGGAGCTTGCCGCCGCGAGGCCGCTTCTGACGGCGCTCTCCATCGTCGCCGGCCAGCCCGTATCCGTCCACGCGCCCGCCAGGTAGACGCCAGGGGTCGACGTGACGGGCCCTGGCCGAAGCCTGCGCGTCCGCGGCCCGACGCGAAACGTGGCGCGCGGCTCGTGGGTGACGGCGAAGTCGAGCACCTCGGCGCCTCTTGCCGCAGGGAGCACGCGCTCGAGCGCCGGGACGAACTGGTCGCGAAGCTCGGCGACCGAGCGCCCGATCTCCGCGGTGGCGTGCGAGAGGGAGACGGCCACGAGCTGTCCTTCGCTCGCTCCGGAGGGGGCGGTGCGGTCGAAGATCCACTGCACCGGCGAGTCGAGGGCCGCGGCAAGCGGCTCGTCGAGGACGCGCCGGTCGTAGTGGACGTGAAGGTTGACGATCGGGCTCGTCCCCAGCCCGGCGAGCGCCTCGGCGTCGACGGTTCCGGGCGGTGCGAGCTCCGGCACGAGCTCGTGGGGAACGGCGAGGATCACGGCATCGGCCTCCTCGGCGCCCGCCTCGGTGTTTACCTCCTGTGAGGTGACCCCGGTGACCTTCGTTCCGAGCTCGACCTGCCCGCCCGCGGCTTCGATCGCCGCCGCCGCCGGCTCGGCGTGAAGGAGCCGGAACGGAACCTCGGGAACCCCGATGTCGCAAGCGTCGGCCGAGTCCAGGAGCCCTGTCCGGAACACCCTGACGGCAGCCGCGAGCGAGGCGTCCTCGGCGGGCAGGTTCAGCGTGGGGAGGGCGATCAGGTCCCAGAGCGCCGAGATCGTGTTCTCGGACTGGCCGTGGGCGCGGAGCCAGCCGGCGAACGTCTGCTCGTCGAGCGCCGGATCGTCGGGATCGAGCTTCTGCAGTGCCGTCGCGCCGCGGACTGCGGCGACCCGCTCGCGGATCCCGAGCGGGGAATATCCGAGGAGCGTCGAGGCGAGATGGAGTGGTGGCGGCAGCGAGGTGCGCGAGATGAGTGCAGGTTTCTTCCCCTGGCGGAGCACGGGAACGTGCAGGCGAGGCTGGAGTGGAAGCAGACGGTCGGTGCCGATCCGGCGCAGGAAGCCGAGGTAGGCGGTGCAGCACCGGAGCGCGACGTGCTGGCCGTTGTCGAGCTCGAGGCCGTTCCGTTCGAAGGAGAAGGTCGCGCCGCCGAGCCGGGAGCGCGCCTCGTAGAGCTTCACCGACGCGCCGGCATCGGCGCAGGCAAGCGCGGCGGAGAGCCCGGCCAGCCCGCCGCCGACGATTGCAACCCGCTGCGTCACGTTCCGGCTCCCGATCCCGCGAGGCTCCGGGCCAGCACGAGCCCCTTCTCCCACGGGCGGAGCGACACGCGGCCGTTCAGCACGAGCGCCGGAGCGGCAGCGATCCGCTCGAGGAGCAGACGGTACTTCCCCGCCATCGCGAGCACGCAGGAGGCGCTCCGGCGATCGAGGAGCGGCACGAGCTCGAGCCCGCCACGGATCCATTCGAGCCCTCGCTCCGCCTCGAAGGCGATCGCCAGCTCGATCGGCCCGGAGAAGGCTCCGTCGCGGGCCTCGCACCCGAACCGCTCGAGGTCCTCGCGCGGAAGGTAGATGCGCCCGTTTGCCGCGTCCTCGCCGATGTCGCGCAGCACGTTGCCGATCTGGAGCCCGACGCCGAGGTCGTCGGCGAGCAAGGAGCCGCGTTCGCGGTCCGTGCAGTCGAAGACGCCGAGCGACAGCCGTCCGATCGAGCCGGCGACGCAGCGGCAGTAGCGCTCGAGCTCGGCGAACGTCTCGTACCGGGCGCCGCGTGCATCCAGTTCGGCCCCGTCGACGAGATCGTCGAAGGCCTCGAGCGGAATCGGAAACCGGTGGGCCGCGTCGGCGAGTGCGATCGACACCGGGTCGTCGGCGTCGTCGAGCTGCCGGAGCGACTCGCGGACCGTCCCGAGCGCCGTCAGCTTCTCGTGCGGCGGGAGCGCGCCGTCGGCGATGTCGTCGATCCGTCGCGCCAGCGCGTAGACCGCGAAGAGGGCGCTTCGCCGCTCCGGCGGAAGCAGCCGCATCCCGGCGTAGAAGCTCGAGCCGGAGTCGCGGGCGATCCCGCGGCAGTGCTCGTAGGCCAGCGCGACACTCGGCATCTCAGGCTCCGCGGGCGAGGAGTTCGAGGGTCGGCCAGACGCGCCGCGCCGCCGAGGCCCGGGGCGGCCCGGCAAGGACGTCGTGACGGGCGGCGTCGATCGCGTCGAGGGCGGCCCGGCCTCCGGCGACATAGCCTGCGACGGCGATCCGTGCACGTCCGCCGAGGCGCCCGACGAGCGGAGCGCCTGCGTCGAGGAGCTCGCGTGCGCGTGCGACCTCGAAGCCCATCAGCTTTCGGAGGTTCGTACCGGTCGTCGACGCGTCGAGGTCGGTCTCCGCGACCTCGAAACGAGCGAGGTCCTCGGCCGGGAGGTAGATCCGGCCTGCGGCGCGGTCCTCGGCGACGTCCTGCCAGTGCTCGGCGAGCTGGAGGGCCGAGCAGATCCTGTCCGAGAGCGCGATCCTGTCGTCCGTCGCGGCGCCGAACACGTGCAGGACGAGCTCCCCCACCGGGTTCGCCGAGAGCGCGCAGTAACCGAGGAGCTCCTCGTAGGTCTCGTATCGCACGCGTTCCTGGTCTCGCCGGTTCGCCTCGATCAGCCGTGCGAACGGGCCGCGTGGCAGGTCGAGCTCGTGCACGGTCGGCGCGAGGCGGCGGAGCACAGGATGGACGGGCTCCGTCCCCGCAAAGATGCGGTCGAGATCGGCCTCGAAGCGGTCGAGGAGCGCCGGCCGGTCGCCGGCGGCGGCATCCCCGATCTGGTCGACGAGCCGCGCGTAGCCGTAGATCGCGACCAGGTGGCGCCGAGCCGCGCGCCCGACGAGGAACGAGGCGACCGAGAAGTTCTCGCCCGCGGCCCGGTCGTAGATCTCCTCCGCTCCGGGCAGGTCTGCGATCAGAGCGTCCGCCATCGGGCCATTCTCCCGGTCCAGGGTTGCCTGGCGCCGCGCACCAGCACTACATGCGGCTAACGCGGCGTCAACATGACTGGCTCTACGGTGGCCGCGAAATGCACGCGTCGCTCCGCCTCGGCGCCGCCGGGCTCCTCGCCGCAGCTCTTGTTGCCGTCGCCCTGGGCCTCTCCCCGCCGTCCACGGGGCCGACCGTCGCCGTCGCCCGCGCGGAGGTCGGGACGGGGATCCACAAGATCCGGCACGTGGTGATCATCATGCAGGAGAACAGGTCGTTCGACTCGTTCTTCGGGACGTTCCCCGGCGCCGATGGGATCCCGATGCGAAACGGCGTTCCCACCGTCTGCGTTCCGGATCCGTATGGGCATCGCTGCGTCAAGCCGTTCCACACCTCCGAGGACAGAAACGCCGGTGGGCCGCACGACCACGACGACGCGATCCGCGACATCGACGGCGGGAAGATGGACGGTTTCATCCGGCAGGCGCACTCCGGCCGGCGCCTCGCGTGTGTCGCATACGTCCAGGCGCCGACCTGCTCGCTGGCTCCGGCCGATGGAGCCTCCGTCATGGGCTACCACGACGCCCGCGAGATCCCCAACTACTGGGCCTGGGCGAAGGACTTCGTGCTCCAGGACCACATGTTCGAGTCGGATACCTCCTGGAGCCTCCCGTCGCACCTCTACCTGGTCTCCGGCTGGTCGGCCCGCTGTTCGAAGCAGGGCGACCCGATGAGCTGCCGCGCCGCCGTCCAGGCGCCCGGCTCGCCGCCCGACAGCCCGCAGAACCCGACGGGCACGGTTCCCGACTACGCCTGGACGGATCTCACGTACTTGCTCCACGCCCACCACGTCAGCTGGGGCTATTACGTGTTCAACGGCACCCAGCCCGACTGCGACGACAACGCGATGTTCTGCAAGTCCGTGAAGCAGAACGCGAAGACGCCCGGGATCTGGAATCCGCTCCTCTGGTTCGACACCGTGCGCCAGGACGGCCAGCTGAAGAACGTGCAGCCGTTCCGGAACTTCCTCGCGCAGGCGAAGGCCGGAACGCTGCCGTCCGTGTCCTGGATCACGCCGACCCAGAAGGTGAGCGACCATCCGCCGGCGCTGATCTCGGACGGCCAGACCTACGTGACCGGCCTGATCGACCGGATCATGCGCAGCCCGGACTGGAGCTCGACCGCGATCTTCCTCGCATGGGACGACTGGGGTGGGTTCTACGACCACGTTGCACCGCCGACCGTCGATGCCCAGGGGTACGGGCTGCGCGTACCGGCGCTGATGATCAGCCCGTACGCGCGCAAGGGCTACATCGACCACCAGACGCTGAGCTTCGATGCCTACCTCAAGTTCATCGAGGACGATTTCATGAGCGGCGCGCGGATCGATCCGAAGACCGACGGCCGCCCCGACCCGCGCCCGGACGTGCGCGAGAACGCGAGCATCCTCGGGAACCTGCTCTCCGAGTTCGACTTCTCACAGAGGCCCCGTAAACCGATGATCCTCCCGCTCCACCCGCCGTACTCGTGAACCGGAGAGGCCGGTAAAGGCCCTGCTCGTGCCTCGAACGGGCCCTTGATCTGGAGCCTGAGCGGGCGTAAGATCGCGCCACTGCGGCGACGGGTTCGGACAACCCTGACCGGGAGGCGAGATGCGACCTGAGGACGTCGGTGGGCGGCACAACGGGGCCCGTCGCAAGCTGTCTCGGCGCGGCGTGTTCGCTACCTCGCTGAAGCTCGCGGCCCTCGCGGCGCTCGGAGCCCTCGCGGTCTCGGTGCTCGCGCCGCATCCCGGCAAGGCGAGCGACCAGCTCGGGACGACGATCCCGATCATCACGACCACGATCCTCCAGTCGTTCTACTCGGTGAACGTCACGATCTCGGGTTCCGGCAGCGTTACGAGCAGCCCGAGTGGGATCGATTGCGGCTCGACGTGCAGTTCGCTCTTCACGCGAGGCACCGTCGTGACGTTGACGGCGAAGCCCGCGTCCGTCCTCTTCGAGTTCACCGGCTGGAGCGGCGCCTGCTCGGGCACCGGCACCTGCACCGTCTCCTCCGGCGCCGGCGTCACGGCATCGTTCGTCTCGCGTCTCGTCGTCACCACGATCCCGATCTCGACGCTGCCGATCACCCTCCCGACGAGCTTCACGTTGAACCTCTCGACGAGCGGGTCGGGGAGCGTCACGAGCTCGCCGAGTGGGATCAACTGCGGCTCGACCTGCACCGCGACGTTCTCGACCGGCACGGTCGTGACCCTGCATGCGAGCCCCGGGGCCGGGTACGCGGTCGGCTCGTGGAGCGGCGGCGGCTGCTCCGGCACGGGCACCACCTGCACGGTCGCGGTCGGCGCGACGATCGGCGTCGCCTTCACGCCGTCGCCGTCGGTCTCGACTTCCACCGCCACCACGACGACGAGCTCCAGCCTGCCGGTCATCGTTGCGACCCCGACGACGACGAGCGTCTCCATCCCGACGTCGCTCTTCACCGTCACCGTCGGTGTCTCCGGGACCGGAACCGTGACCGGGAAGGCGCCCGGGTCGAGCTCGGCGATCGCCTGCGGCGGCCGGGTCTCGCGCTGCTTCGGGGCGTTCAAGCCCGGTGCGACGATCACGCTTCACGCCGCGGCCGCGGCGGGCTTCAGGTTCACCGGCTGGACGGGCGGATGCTCCGGTGCGAAGCCGATCTGCACGATCAAGGTTGCGCGAGCCTCGAAGGTCTCGGCCCGCTTCGCCGCCAGGCCGAGCGCCGCGATCGTGCCGCTCGAGCTCTCGAGCGCGGCCTTCGCGGTGCAGTGGCACGCGAGTGTCGGCACCGGGAAGCTGATGTTGCACGGCCGGATCGCGAAGACGGCGCAGGTGGAGGTCCAGCTCGACCGCTCGAGCGGGCAGAAGCTCGTATCCGAGCATCTCTCGCTGCCGGCGGGCGCTTTCAGCCTCGCGCTCAAGCTCGATCCGGGGCTCGGGCTGCTGCCCGGCGGCTTCGTCGTCTCGATCAGCGGCAAGGCCGGGAACCTCATCGTGCCGCCGCAGCTGAAGACGCTTGCCCTGCTCGGGCCGCCCGGCGGGGTCGTCGGACGCGCGTTTGCGAGCTCGTCGGCAAACGGCGCGCCCGCCGCGAAGCTGCACAAGCCGAAGCAGGCCTTCGTCACCTTCGACTTCCAGGCCCAGCCGAGGCCGGGCCAGAAGCTGACGATCTCCTGGTTCGAGCCGAACGGCAAGCTCCTCGGCACCGCCTCGAAGCCGGGCAGCCCCATCGTCACGAGCTCGATCAGGTCGAACGCGCCGCTTCCGTCTGGCGCATGGCACGTCGAGCTGCGCTCGGGCGGCACGCTCGTGAAGAGCGTCGCGGTCGACGTCTCGTAGCGGGCGGGTCGTCAGCCGGTGTTGCGGAGCGCGGCCGCGATCCCGGCGATCGAGCGGCCGAGCGGGAGGGACGCACTCTCGTCTCCGGCGCGGTGGCGGCGCAGGAGCTCGACCTGGATCGCGTTCATCGGGTCGACGTAGGGGTTCCGGATCCCGATCGAACGCCGCACGACCGGGCTCCGGTCGAGCAGGCGCTCCTCGCCCACGATCTCGAGCACCGCGGCGACCGTGCGCTCGTGCTCGGCGGCGATCGGGTCGAAGAAGCGGTCCGGCTCGAGGCTCTCGGGGACGAGCCCGAGGTACTCCCGCGCCACCTCGAGGCTCGACTTCGCGAGCGTCATCTCGAGGTTGTCGACGAGCGAGTTGAAGAACGGAAGCTCGTTGTACATCCGGCGAAGCTCGCCGGGGTCGGCAGAGGCGAGCGCCGTGCCGCAGCCGTACCAGGCCGGGAGCAGCGTCCGGTTCTGCGTCCACGCGAACACCCACGGGATCGCTCGGAGTGCTGCGAGGTAGTCGGCGCCTTCGGGCCGCCGGGCGGGCCGTGAGCCGATCGCGAGCAGCGAGAGCTCGTCGACCGGGGTGAACGCGCGGAAGAAGTCAACGAACCCCGGCATCTCCCACACGAGCGAACGGTAGGCCCGCTCGGCAAGCCCCGCGAGGCGGTCGAGAAGCACGCGCTCGTCGGCGTCGGGTGTCCGCCCGACGATCTCGGGGAACGCGCTCAGCACCGTGCCGGAGATCGCGGCCTCGAGGCTCCGGTAGGCGATCCCCGGAAGGCCGTACTTGGCCGAGATCGTCTCTCCCTGCTCGGTGAGCTTCAGGCGACCCGGCGGATGGCCCGGGGCCTGCCCGAGGATCGCCGCGTGCGTGGGGCCGCCGCCGCGTCCTGCACTGCCGCCGCGGCCGTGGAAGATCGTCAGCTCGATCCCGTGCTCGCGGGAGACCTCCGCGAGCGCCTCCTGGGCGCGATAGGTGCCCCACTGCGAGGCGAGATAGCCGCCGTCTTTCCCCGAGTCCGAGTAGCCGACCATCACCTCCAGGCGGTTCCCGCGCTCGGCCACACGTGTGCCGTATCGCTCGTCGGCGAGCAATGTCCGCACGGTGTCGGCCGCCGACTCGAGATCGGCGATCGTCTCGAAGAGCGGGACGATTGCGACCAGCTCGTCGGTCAGGTCGAGCACGCCGAGCACGTCGGCCGGTGTTTCGGTGGCCGAGACGACCACGGTGTCGAGTGCCTGGGCGCCGTGCCGTGCCCGCGCAGCAGCGACAGCCTCGAACACCCCTCGGGTCCGCTCGGTCGGGTTCCGCACCTCGCTCGCGTGCAGGCGCACGTCGAGCTTCGCGAGGTGAAAGCCGAAGAGCTCGACGCGCCGGTCGAGGGCGTCGATCGCTCCGTGCGCGATCCGCTCGCCGCGGTTTGCCTCCAGGCTGCGCTTGACGATCGCGATGTCCTCCCTGAGTGCGTCCGGGCCGGTGTAGCCGTCGTTTCCGAGCCGCCACCACATGTAGGAGAGCTTCCGCCGGTAGTGCTCGCTCGACATCATCTGCACGACGTCGTCGCGATACCCGGGGCATTCCAGGGCATCGCGCGCGATCGACGCCTCGAGCTCGTCGGAGATCCCGACGAGCGAGCCGCTCGACGACACGGCGATCGAGAGCTCGCGCACGTCGGAGCGGTAACGCGAGAGCGCCGATTCGCGAGCGCGCTCGAGGGCCGCGGCGATCGTCACCGCGTTCACCTCGGGATTGCCGTCCGCGTCGCCGCCGATCCAGCTCCCGAACGAGAAGGGGGCGCGGGTCCCGGGTGCGAGCCGCCGGTACTCGCGGAGCAGCCGCTCGCCGGCATCGAACAGGCTCTCCTCGAAGAACCAGAGGCCGTGGCGGATCTCGTCTCCGACGCGCGGCCGGTCGGCGCGGACCTCGTCGGTCTGCCAGAGGATCGTGATCTCCTCGGTGAGCTCGTCCTCGAGCTCGACCCGCTCTGCGGCCGTGAGGTCGGGATCGTCCTGGCGCGTCAGGAGATCCGCGATCCGGACATGGGCGCGAAGGAGGGTCCGGCGTGTCGCCTCCGTGGGATGTGCAGTCAGCACGAGCTGCAGCGAGACGTCGGCGAGCCGCGCTCGAAGCTCCGACTCCGGAACCGAGGCGAGGCGCTCGAACGCCTCCGCGAGGGACTCCCGAGGCGCACGCGCCTCGATCGCGTACGCGCGTCGCCGCCGGATCCGGTGGTGCTGCTCGGCCGTGTTCGCGAGCTGGAAGTAGAGCGCGAAGGCCCTGAGCATGCGCGATTGCTCCTGCGGCGGAAGCTCGCTGAGCGCGTCGCGCACGGGTGCCGGATCGCCGATCTCCCTCGAGAGCCGGGCGCTCGCGCGGATCCGCTCCTCGGTCGCGAGGAACTCGGAGCCTTCCTGCTCGACGAGGACGCGTCCGAGCAGCGACCCGAGCATGCGCACGTCGCGGCGAAGCGGTCCGTAGGGTTCTTCCTGGCTCACGCTGCGCATCTTCGCCGCAAACCGCTTGCCGCCGGGGACGGAACTATGCTTCGCTGTCCCTTCCGCTTGCGGCGCGAGCGGTCAAGCGCACGTCATGACGAACCAGACTCCACAGCCGTCGGCCCCGGCCGTCCAGGAAGACCGCGTCGCGTTCCAGCGCCGGCGTGAGGCACGCAGGCGCGCAACCTCGGCGGCGCTCTGGATCTTCACGCTCGGGAACCTTGCGTTCGTCCTCTGGATCACGGTGTCCGGCCACTACGGCGACCAGATCGGCTACCACTGGAACTCGTTCGACAACTTCCTGCTCGGGATGGGCCGCCTCACCGCGTTCCTCGCGGGATATCTCGCGCTGATCGTCGTCCTGCTTCTCGCCCGGCTGCCGTTTCTCGAACGGATCGTCGGCTTCGACAAGCTCACGATCTGGCACCGCTGGACGGGTCACGCCGTGATCTACCTGATCTTCGCCCACATCGTCTGCACGGTGTGGGGCTACTCGAAGCAGGACGGCGTGAACTGGTTCCGGGAGTACTGGAACTGGCTGACGCTTCCGCAGCCGGCGGCCCCGACGAGCGGTGGTGTGATCAGCGGCTCGCCCCCGCCGTCGCTCAGCATCAACCTGGGCGCGCCGACCACCTCGCCGTATCCGGGGATCATCACCGCGACGATCGGCAGCGCCCTTCTCGTGGTCGTGCTCGTCACCTCCCTCGTGATCGTTCGCCGCAAGCTCTCGTACGAGTGGTGGTACGCGATCCACTTCACGGCCTACGCGGGGATCGCGCTCGCATGGTTCCACCAGATCCCGGACGGCGACGAGCTCGTCGCGGCGGACAAGCCCTGGAGCTGGAGCTGGGCGGCGATCCTCACCGTGACGAACTACTGGCGGCTGCTCTACATCGGGGCGCTCGTGCTCGTGCTCTGGTACCGGCTGCTGCTGCCGGTGATCAACACGTTCCGTTACGACATGAGGGTCAGCGAGGTGATCCACGAGGCGCCGGGTGTGATCTCGCTGCGGATCACCGGCAAGCGGCTCGACAAGCTCGGCACGAAGGCCGGCCAGTTCTTCTTCTGGAGGTTCTTCACGAAGGGCTTCTGGTACACGCAGCATCCGTTCTCGATCTCGGAGGCGCCCGACGGGAAGTCGTTCAGGATCACCGTGAAGAACCTCGGCGACCACAGCGCCAGGTTCGGGGACATCCCGGTCGGGACCCGCGTGTTCGCCGAGGGCCCGTTCGGCGTCTTCACCGACGACAGCCGAACGCTCGACAAGTCGCTGCTCATCGCGGGCGGGATCGGGATCACTCCCGTCCGGGCGCTGATGCAGAACATGGGCGGCGACGTCGTGACGCTCTACCGGGTGGTCTCCCCGACCGACGTCGTCTTTTCGGACGAGCTGGACAAGCTCGCCGACGAGCGCCACGCGCTCGTGCACTACGTGATCGGCGACCACGCTTCGGCCGAGGGGGCGCATCTGCTCTCGCCGACGCACCTGAAGGAGCTCGTGCCCGACATCACCGAGCGGGACGTTTTCATCTGCGGGCCGGTCGGGATGATCGATTCGATCGTGCCAAGTTTGAAAAATGCAAATGTTTCGCGCAACCACCTTCACGTTGAGCGGTTCTCCCTGTAACCTGGTGTTTGCTGTGCTGCGCAAGTCCCTGACTCTCACCTTCTGCTCCGCCGTGCTCTTCAGCATGGTCGGCAATGCGTATGCCGTCTCCCAGACGGCGAAGGCCGGTACGTCGATCAAGAAGAAGGTCGTCACCACCGAGACGGTCTCGGGCCCCTCGGTCAAGTGCCACCAGTGGGGCTTCATGGTCGTCCAGCTCAAGGTCGTGAAGACCGTCGTGACGGGTGCCGGCAAGCCGAAGGTGTCGATCAAGATCACGAGCGTCAGCTGGCCGACCTACCCGGATCACACGCCGAAGTCGAAGTACATCAACGCGCAGGCGCTGCCGCTCCTGCAGACCGAGACGCTCCAGCTCCAGGCCTCGTCGGGAAGGAAGCTCGAGAACATCTCGGGCGCGACGAACACCACGGTCTCGTGGCGCCAGTCGCTGCAGGCAGCGCTCGCCAAGGCTCTGACTCCGTAGTCTTCGGCTCGTGAACGCGCTCCCCGGTCTGCGTCGGGTCGAGCAGATCATGGGGATGCCGATCGTGCTCGACGTGCGCGATCCCGTCGACGAGGCGCTGGCGGAGGCGGTCTTCGACTGGTTCCGCGAGGTCGACGAGCGCTTCAGCACCTACAAGGATTCCAGTGAGATCAGCCGGCTGAACCGCGGCGAGCTGGCCGTGCGCGACTGCCATCCGGACGTGCGGTGGATCCTGGCACGCTGCGACGAGCTCCGCGAGGAGACAGGCGGCTTCTTCGACGCTCGCTACGAGTCGCTGCTCCAGGTCGATCCTTCCGGGCTCGTGAAGGGGTGGTCGGTCGATCGCGCCGGTGAGCTGCTCGAAGCCGGCGGGATCGGGAACTACTCGATCAACGCGGCAGGCGACATCCGCACCCGCGGCGCCGCTTTGCCCGAGCCGACCTGGCGCACGGGAATCCAGCATCCGGAGCTGATGGACAGGATCGCCGCGGTCGTCGAGGCAAACGACCTGGCGCTCGCGACGTCGGGTACGTATGCGCGCGGACAGCACATCGTCGATCCGCATACCGGTCTGCCGCCGGCCGGTCTGCTCTCGGTCACGATCGCGGGTCCCGATCTCGGGACCGCGGACGCCTATGCCACCGCGGCGTTCGCGATGGGCGAACAGGGACCGGGGTGGACGTCGATGCTGCGGCCCTACGAGGCGCTGTGCATCCTCGCCGACGGGTCGTCGCTTGCGACCGCCGGGTTCCCGCTCGCGAACCCCGTGGACTGAGCCCGCGGTCCGCGACCGGAAGCTCTACGGGCGAAGGGTCTCGACGAGAGCCGCGACGTCTTCGCGGCCGTCCGCGCGGAGCCCGTCGACCACGCCGTCGATATTCGCTTCCTTCTGGTTCTGGCTCATCTTGAACTTGGCCTCGACGCGATCGATCACGACCTCGACGCCGACGATCCCGCGGAGCTGCCCTTCGTGGAACGCCGCTGGTGCGTCGCCGACATTCCACGGGTGAGGGCGACCGCCCTCCTGTCGTTCGGTTAGTCGCCTGACGATGTCGTCGACCCAGGCCGGATCGTCATGGATGAGCAGCTCGCCGTAGACGTGCGCGGTCGTGTAGTTCCAGGTGGGAACCACCCGGCCATGTTCGGCCTTGCTCGGGTACCAGCCCGGGCTGATGTAGGCCTCTTTCCCGTGCGCGATGACGAGCGCCTGACCGATCGGCGCGAGCTTCCACTGCTCGTTCTTCCGAGCGACATGGCCGATCAGCGCACCCGCCCGACCTCGCTCGGGCGCGAAGAGAAGCGGCAGAAACGTGGCGGTGAGACCCTTTTCGGTCGTCGTGATCAGATCGGCCGCCTCGATCTGCGCCAGGAACGCCTGCGTGCTCGGTTCGTCGACTGCGAAATGAGCGGGCGTGTACACGGGAAAGAACGGTACCGAGTTACCAAGCCGGGCGAGAGCTCGGCGCCGCAGGCAAAGGGGCCCCGCTAGCTGCTAACCCAGGAACGCAGTCATGCGGATCGAGATGAGGACTCCCGGGATCTCGACGCCGAGCTTGGCGACATAACGCGTCGGCGGGTCAGCCGGAAACCACGTCGCGTACTCATCGTTCATGCCGGCGAAGTCCGTTGGGTTGGTCAAGAGCACGCCGACCTCGACGACATCCTCCAAGGTCGCTCCCGCTGCGTGCAGCACGGCCTGGCAGTTGCCGAGCGCCTGCCGTGTCTGTTCCTGAATCGTCGGGCCCGCCAGGTTCCCGCTGCCTACCGCGATCCCGACCAAACCCGAGACGTAGACGTGGTTCCCGGCCTTCACCGCCTGGCTGTACAGCGGCGAGCTGGGAGCGCTCGACGTCGTGATGATCTGGCGCATCCGTCCAAGCTTGCCCTCGATCGGAGTCGATGTCCACCGTCCGAGCGTGGTTTGGTTGCAGCTGTTCCGCCTGGAGATCGGCCTGTGAGAGACTCACGGCGGCGTGTTCCCGGCGGCTCTATTGGGCGTCCCGCTCGCCTTCGCCGCGATGGCGGTGACTGTCCGTCGGCTACGGGGCTACGTGGGCTTCCTGGGCGCCGTGCTCATGCTCGGAGTGCTCGGGGCCAGCGCGTCGGTCGTATTCAGCGGCGACACGTACTACTCGTCTCCGCGGCCGTCGAACTGGGATGTCCATCCTGGCGGCCACGGGGTCGTCGTTGTGACGTTCGTGGCGGAGCTCATCCTCGCTGCGTGGTTTCTGATCCTCGCCATACGGCGTGCAGAACCGTTCGTCGTCAGGCACCTCTGCATCGCCGCCGCCGTCGCGTCGCCTGTCCTGATGATCGTCAGCATCTTCGCGGTGGCGGGAAACTGAAGCACGCGAAATACGCTCCGATCCGCTCCTGCGTCTCCCCCTCCTTGCCTGAGCCGCTTAGATCAGCACCGGACGCGATGGCGATTGGCTGCGCCAGTGGTGTTGCTCTGCCGCCTGAGCAAGTGTTGCAAGTCACAAAGTACGGGCGGGCTTGTACCTTGCAACACAAGCTGGGCTGCGTCCGAGCCTCAGGGCGGTTGCATGCGCCCCGTGTCCCGTTGTGACTCCAGAGCTGCCTTGGGGCGTGCGTTAGGGGAACGATCGGGAGTTCGCCGACGACGAACTCGCTACCCGGTGCCTCGTGTGTTCGGCCCCCAAGGACAGCGTCTAGCGGCAACGGGTGATCAAGGCGGACCTAGTCCTGTGTGTCTTCAGCGCGCTCTTCCTCGGCGATCCGGAGGAGCTTGATATCCGACGCCCCCTGGTCTGTTTCTCGAGGCGCCGAGGGGTTCGCGGCCGCGTGACGTTCCGCGAACTCTGCCGGCGACAGGCTTGAGTCCTCTAATAGTCCATCGGCCCCGAACCTCCGCATATCCACATAGACGTCAGAGTGGGACCGTTCGTGCTCGAACTGCTCGGGGGTCAGGTTGGTGTCCTCGGCGAGCTCTCCATCCAGATCCGGCCCAAGGTCTTCCTCTTCCACGAAGGGGAGGATATCGAGCGTCAGGGTTGTGACCTGCGCCAGTGTTTCTAAATGACGCCTGAGGGATCAGGCTCGTACTCCGTCAACCTCTGCTCTTGGTAGTGGATTATCGGGTCGTGAGGGATGCCCGCGAGGGCGGCGTGAAGCCTTGCGCTCGCCTCTTCATTCGAGGCTGGTTCGATCGTTGCGCGCATTCCGTACGGTGCGCTAGGGGGCGCCTGAGTGATCATGGGCTCGATCTCGAACCCACGGTCTGCGAGGCCGCGTCCAGCCTGGTCTAAGTCATCGCTGGTTGCGAAGTACATCTCGTAGACGACTATGAGAAGCTCGGGCATGCGCGCACGATAGCTCCGAGCGGAACAGTTCTCGGCTGCGCCAGCGTTGAGTTTGTACGCCTGATCGAATCGGGCTGGTCCGGATCTGAGCCGACGGCTATCGCTCCCTCGGGCTGAGGGCGTGGGTTGTAGCCTTGCGACGTGGCGGATTCATACGAGGACGCCCCTCGGAGCGTTCGGATGTTCGCGAACTTCCTCGTGTATCGGAACTTGCGCCGCACTTTCGGTGAGGCTGAACGGGAGCAATGGGAGGCCGTCCCGGAGGAGTTCAGGCCGCCGCGGTCGGGCAAGTGGCTTCTGGATGCGCGTCGCACCGTGGCGCTCGCGGACGCGGCGGATCGTCAGGGATTGCTGCACAACGTTTTCGACGCGTTCTCTGAGGAGGGCTGGACCGAAGACACCGTGCTTGCGTGGACTTGGCTTGAGGTGCGGCCAGACGAAGCTGGTCGTGAGCGCATGGCGGTTATGGTCGGGTCGCATCTCCTGGGCGTTGTTGCCGAAGATGGCGGCAAGAAGGTCAGGAAGCAGATTCGGCGTCAAGCTCGGAAGGACGCGGTCGTTTGGGTGTCCACGTGGGTTGAGCGCGACCAGGATGGTCGTTACGTCGCAGCCGTGGGGCTTTCGTAGGCTGTGGACTTCGTGCACCGGACCATCAGGGGACAGAGCGGTGAACTGCCCGAGCGTTCAAGACGACACCCGACCGACCGATAGGCACGGCATGGAGATGTCCGAGTCTGAGGTCGTCACGATCGCAAAAGAAGCCTGCATAGAGCGGGGCATCCGGTGGCGCGAGCCGTACGCCTTCAGGAGACGATGGCGCTCATGGTTCGTGCTCATACCCTTGAATGTACGCGGCGGCAACGCTGTGATCCGCGTCTCGAAGGCAACCGGCGAGGCAAGGATTCGGTACTACGGACGCTAGTTCGCTCGGCTGCGCGAGCGTGCGGTCGTTACGCCCTAGCGGAAATTCCGAGGAAGACAACCGATGACACTCGGCCAGCCCGGAACCTCACGGCGGCTCCGCGCCCTTCGCCGAAGGAGTAGAGCCAGGTCGGGGTGGCGCACGAAGTACACACCGAGTAGCCCTCACCGACCAGATGGATCACGGCGCGGGACGAGTCTCCCACCCTCACGCGTCGATCGACCTCGGAGTAGCCGTCGGAGCGGGCGCCGCGTTGGCGGTTTGGGCCACGCAAAGGGCAGCAAGAAGCGCCACGCAAAGCCGCATGCAAGAAGTCTGCCAGCACGGCAACGATGGTGTCGAGATCTCCGACGAGGGCACCCTTGGCTGGGCCAGTGCTCCTACGCCAGAACCCTAAAGAGAAAAGGAACACCGAGCCGGTGGCGCTTTCATCCGCCGTCCCCACTGGCCGTTCGTCCTGGGCCTTGCGGCCGTCCGCGTTCGGTCTCTGGGGGCGACATCGACTTACTCGCGCTCCGTGCTCGGTGAGAGCCGCAGACTACGCGCGGATTCAGCGGAGCACAAGGATCGCGCAAACGCAGTTCCCCGCAACGAGCGGAAAGTTCGTTTCGGTCAGGCCGGCACCATCAGGCGCGGGCGCTCGGCGATGCGAAGGACGGACGCGCCGAGGAGCAGCAGGAACGCGCCGAGGGTCAGGAACTGCTCGGCCATCATCAGGAGCGCGGCGTACTGCTGGTCGGCGAGCGGTGCGATCCCGAAGAGACGCACGGTCTTGTCCGCGTAGAACGGGTAGAGCGCGACCGGGCTCAGGAGCAGCACGCCTGCGAGCGCCTGGCCGAGCATGAAGATCACGCCGGCGAGAGCGGCACGGCCGCCGGTCGAGAGCCGGCCGCGGCGGGCGGGGTCGATCAGGAGCGACCAGAGCAGGAACCCGGCGCCGACGAACGTCGCATGCTCGAGGACGTGGAGCCACGGATGCCGGAGCGCCGCGTCATAGGCGGCGGGAACGTGCCAGGCGGCGAGCCCGACGACCCAGACAGAGACCGCGACCGCGGGGCGGTTGAGCCGGCCGAACGCCGCATGACGGCCCGTGAACCGGATCGCGGCGGCGGGCACGACGAAGGCGAGGAGCGGCCCCCGGATCGCGAGCAGCACGAGCGCCGGGCCCGCGTCGCCGATCAGAACGTGCTCCAGCATGTGGGCCGAGAGCAGGAAATCGTCCGCCGCCGCATCGAGCGGCGAGACCAGGGGCAGCGTCATCAGTGCGAGGCCCGCGGCGAACAGCAAGGCACGACTCCAGCCGGCGTGATCTCTCCGGCCTCGGCGCCGTAGGCGGATGAAGCCTCGCGCGAACAGGACAGCCGCGACGGCGGCTGCCGCCAGCACGAGCGGATCGAGCGTCCACGCCGACGCGAGCGCCGAGGGAGCCATCTACCCGTCGCGCCGCAGGCTCTTCACGCGATACATCGCGCGGTCGGCCGCCGCGAGCAGCTCGTCTTCGTTCTCACCGTGCAGCTCGTCGATTGCGACGACGCCGATGCTGGCTGCCACCTCGATCGTGACATCGCCCGCTGTGACGGTCATCGCCCGGAGCGTCTCGGTCGTCTCGGCCGCGATCTCGCCCGCCTGCCGCGGGGTCACGTTCAGGACGAGGGCAGCGAACTCGTCGCCGCCGAGGCGTCCGATCACGTCGGTGGCCCGGAGGCGCCGCCGCAGGACATCGGCGGTCGTCCGCAGCACCTGGTCGCCTGCGAGGTGCCCGGCGTTGTCGTTCACGAGCTTGAAGTTGTCGAGGTCGAGCAGGAGCAGCGCGCCGTACTCTCCCTTGCGCTCCATCCGGCGCAGCTCGCGCCGCAGCCCGTCCATGAATCCGCGGCGATTCAGCAGGCCTGTCAGCGCGTCGTGGTCGGCGAGGCGGCGGAGCTCCCGCTCGGTCTGCTTGCGGTCGCCGATGTCCTCGACCTGGAGCACGTAGTAGAGCGGCTCGCCCTTCTCCGTGCGGACGAGCGTCGTCGACGCCGCGACCCAGATCGGGGTCCCGTCGGAGCGGAGGTAGCGCGTCTCGTGGCGCGTCTCGTCGACCTCGTCGACCTGCACGCTGGTGTCCCCCGGCACCGTGAGATCCGCGAGCCTGAGCTCGAGCAGCTCCTCCTCGGAGTAGCCGAGCAGCCGGCAGAACGCCCTGTTCACCTGGAGCCACGTTCCCTCGGGCGTGACGAGGCCCATGCCGATCGGCGCGTTGTCGAACGCGACCTTGTAGCGATCGGTCTCGGGCGTCCCGTTGTCCTCGACGATGCGGCTGTTCGTGAGGTCGAGGCAGGTTCCGACCCAGCCGATCAGCCCGCCCGTATCGTCGCGCATCGCCGTGACGTGGGTCTCGACGCGGGAGGCCGACCCGTCGTTCTTCAGGAAGCGGTACTCCTCGGAGCCGTCCTCGCCGGTGGTCACGACACGTTCCCAGGCGACGATCACGCGGTCCGCATCCTCGGGATGGAGCGCCGACTCCCAGCCGCTGCCGAGCGCCTGCTCCGCGGAGATGCCTGCGAGCTCGCACCAGCTCTCGTTGACGTACTCATACTGCCCGGAGGGCGAGGCGACGAAGATCCCGACCGGGGTACGTGCAGCCATCAGCCGGAAGACGTCGTGAGAGCTCGTGAGCCCCTCCGGCCCCGTAAAGGTCAGCGCCGCACGGGCGCGGGAGAACTTGCTCGTCGCCATTACCACGCCGTCACGGGGATCGGAGACTGGCCGGCGGGGACCTGTTCGGCGTCAGCGGCTGCCGGCGCCGGTAGCTCGCCGGCGAGCAGGTCCCCGAGAGCCTGGACGCACCTGGGGTCGTAGGCGGTTCCCGCCTCGGAACGCAGGAGCTTCATCGCTTCCTCGTTCGTCCACGCGGCCCGATAGACCCGTGGCGAGATCAGTGCGTCGTAGACGTCGCAGACCGTGAGGATGCGGGTGTCGAGGCCGAGCTCCTCGGCGCTGCGCCCGGACGGATAGCCGTTGCCGTCGAGCCGCTCGTGGTGGTCATGGACGAGCCGGCGCACCGAGTCCGGGAACCCGCCGAGCTCGTCGAGGAGCTTCGCCCCCCACTCGGGGTGGCGCTTGATCACCTCGTACTCGTGGTCGTTCAGCGGGCCCGGCTTCTTCAGGATCGAGTCCGGAACCGAGAGCTTGCCGATGTCATGTACGAGGCCGCCGATCGCGATCGCCCGGAGCCGGCGGCGCGAGAGCCCGAGCCGCTCGCCCACCTGCACCGAGCGGAGCGCGACCCGGCGGGTGTGCTGTTCGGTGTAGGCGTCCTTCTCCGCGAGCCGGAGCGTGATCGCGCGAACGTGCGAGCCGAGGAACACCTCCTCGGCCGAGACGAGGTCGGCCGCGTTCAGGTCGCCCGCGAGCGGCCGCGCCTGTGCGGTGTGTGCAAGATCGAGCGCGACCGGGATCGCCACGATCAGGATCCCGTCCAGCTCGAACATATGGCCGAGCCACCAGCCGAGATCGGAGTAGCCGAGCGTGAGCGCGGCGACGAGCGCCGTCGCGAGCCACACGACCCCGATCGCCACGAGCAGGTCGGCCACCCGCCGCGTCAGCAGATAGGTGCGAAGCGCACGCCAGCCGAGGATCGCGAACAGCGCGAGCCCCGAGAACAACACCGCCATCGCGAGCGGGCTGTTCGCGGCGGGTGCCTCCGGAAGGATCGTCGGCTCGACGAGCCCGAGAACACCGAGCGTGACGATCACGGCGATCAGGCAGGCCTGCAGCACGAGTAGCGGCTTCACCCTCCGCATGAACGGGAGCCTGAACGCGGAAAGCGCGAGGATCAACGCGCCGGCGGGCAGCGTCGCGCCGCCGGTCAGCATCACCTCGCCGTAGCCCGTGGAGGGGAAGAGATAACCGGGCGTCGAGATCCCGTGCAGCGCGAGGAGCGCGGCCATCACCGCGAAGGCCGTCCCGATCAGCACCGTTCGCGGGTCCGAGAAGCGGGCGCCGATGGCGGTCAGCACGAGAGAGGCGACGGCGGTACCGAGCGCCGTCATTCCCACCGCGTAGAAGTGGATGATCGGCGGGATCGAGACGGACGTGTGCCCGAATGCCCCTTCGCTCAAGCCAGGGATGACTGCCGCCGCCGCGCCCAGCGCAAGGACAGGCGCAAGCCGTTCGCCGCGAGTGAAATACATCGTTCACCTTGTCGGCATCGCTGCTGCGAAGCTGTAGGGGAACCGCTCGTCCGGAATGCGTCAAGTCCCCTGTTACAAGCGAAAGAGGAGGTCGAAGAGATGCCCGACTACCGGTACCTGATCGTGGGGGGCGGGATGACCGCCGATGCCGCCTGCAGGGGGATCCGCGACCACGATCCCGACGGCTCGATCGGCCTGGTCGGCGAGGAGACCGAGCCGCCGTACAGCCGGCCGCCGCTCTCGAAGGGGCTGTGGCAGGGGAAGGACGAGAAAACGATCTGGCGCGGGACTGCCGACCTCGGCGTCGACCTCCATCTCGGCCGCCGCGTCACGACGCTCGACCTCGGCGGCCACCGCGTCACCGACGCCGACGGCGTGACCTACGGCTACGAGCAGCTTCTCCTCGCGACAGGAGGGAGACCGCGCCGCTTCCCCTGGGACAGCGGCGACGACATCGTCTACTACAGGCATGTCGGAGACTTCCGGAAGCTTCACGCGCTCGCGGCGGATGGGGTGGAGTTCGTCGTGATCGGTGGCGGATTCATCGGCTCGGAGGTCGCGGCCGGCCTCGCCGGAACCGGAGCGAAGGTGACTCTCGTCTTCCCCGAGGACGCGATCGGTGCGCGCCTCTTCCCCGCTGATCTTGCCGACTCGGTGAACGAGCTCTATCGCAGCCACGGCGTCGAGGTCCTGCCCGGCGAGCTCGTGGCCGGGGTCGAGCACGACGGCGACGGCTCTTCGGTGCGACTCGAGAGCGGAAGGACGCTCACCGGCGCCGCGGTCGTGGCCGGCCTCGGGATCGAGCCTGCGACGGAGCTCGCCGAGGCGGCAGGGCTCACCGTGTCGGACGGGATCGTCGTCGACGAGTACGGCCATGCCGGGGACACCGGCGACGTGTGGGCGGCGGGCGACGTGGCCCGCTTCCCTGCAAAGGCGCTCGGCACCGAGATCCGGGTCGAGCACGAGGACCAGGCAAACAGCCACGGGCGCGCAGTGGGCGCGAACATGGCAGGCGCCGGGAAGCCCTACGAGCACCTCCCGTTCTTCTACTCCGACCTCTTCGAGCTCGGCTACGAGGCGGTCGGCGAGGTCGACTCGCGCAAGGAGACGGTCGCCGACTGGGCCACGCCGTTTCGCAAGGGGGTCGTCACCTACCTGGATGCGGAACGCCGCCCACGCGGGTTCCTGCTCGTGGACGTCTGGGGGAAGACCGGCGACGCGACCGAGCTGATCGCGGCCGGCGCGCCGTTCGCCCCCGAGGCCGCCAAAGGCCTGATGGATTGAGAAAACCATGTGCCGGCTCGCGGCGTAGTCCCGGTTGAACCCAGAGCGAGGAGGCACAAACAGTGAAGTCCAACCGGAGAAACCAGCTCGCGGCAGCTCTACTGGCCGTGATCGGGGCGGGGGTATTCGCAATCGCCGCGACCGGATCGGCGACGAAGGCCACGGTCAGCGTGGCGAGCAACGGCACCCTCGGCAAGATCATCGTCGGCTCGAGCGGGCTGACGCTCTACCACTACACCGACGATCACGGCAAGGTCGTCAAGTGCTCCGGCGCGTGCGCCGCGCAGTGGCCGCCTGTCGTGATCGCGAAGAACGCCAAGCCTGTTGCGGGTGCCGGGATCAAGGCCTCCAAGCTCGGGACGGTCAAGCGCCCTGACGGAACGATGCAGGTCACCTACAACGGGTATCCGCTGTATCGCTTCGCCGGCGACACGAAGCGAGGCCAGGTCAACGGCCAGGCGGTCGAGAAGGAGTGGTACGCGATCGCGCCGAGTGGTGCGCTCGTGAAGGCCGCTCCAGCTGCGTCATCGGCCGGTACCTCGAGCTCGAGCTCCAGTTCCAGCTCCAGCGCCGGTTCCGGTAGCTCCGGAGACGACGGCAGCAGCGGCGGCGGCGGGTACGACTACTGACCTAGGTCTGACCGTTGAAGCGGTCTTTGGCATTCTCGACGGCGTCTTCAGCTCGCTCGGCCAGTAGCCCGCCGAGCGATCTGAAGAGCCCGCCGCGAGAGAGCTTGCGGTTCTCGAGCTCGAGTCCCTGGAAGAGATGGGGGGTATCAGGCGTCGCAGCTTGCGGCGCCTGAGCCGTTGGGAGGCTCGCCGTCGGCGTGTACGACTCGCGCCGGTAGTCGGGCACCTCGGTGTCGCAGGTCGCGCAGATCGACGGCGGAGAGTCGGGATAGAGCGGCTCGGGCGGCAGCGTGACCATCGTCCCGCATCCCGGACAGATCGCCGTCGCCGGCAGCGAATAGTTCCCGTAGCCGCTCAAAGACATCCCTGAAACGGTAGCACCGCGGCGCTCGCCGCGGCCTCCGGTTTGCGGCTCTCAGGCCGTCTGCACGCCGATCTTGTGCGCCACGATCGTCGCGAGCGCGGCCTCGACCTTCGCCGGCACGGCAGAGACGATCGAGCTGACCGTGATCTCCGTGAGGGTCTTGCCCGACCCGATCAAGATCACGTCGAAGTAGAGCTTGCGGTTGTAGTTGCGCTTGGCGGAGCTCAGGGTGGCGACGACCCGATAGGCAGTGGTCATGTCGGTCACCTTCGCGAGGGGAAGGCTTCCCTCTTTCGTGATCGCGACCTTCACGCCCTGAGCGCCGATCGCATCGACGGTCTCGGCGATGCACTTCACGAGCCCCGGCGTCACCGCTCGCTTCCAGTAGGTCGCCGCCTGACCCGGCGTCGCATAGACGCTCGTCGCCTGGGAGACGAACGGCCCGACCGAGCTCGTGCTGAGGCTTCCCGTCCCGGCGACGCCCGTCTCGACGATTCCCTTCCCGCTCGGGGCGAAGCCGGGGCAGGAGAGCTTGAGCCCGGGCGCATTTCCGGCAGTTGCCTTCCAGCCCTTTCCGAGGACGGCGACGGTGAGGAGCGAGGACTTCGCGGACGCGTTTCCCGCCTTCGTATGCTTTGCAGCCGGTGCCGCAGCCGAGGCCACGGCCGTCAGCGCCAGGGCGCACACTGCTGCGCTGAGAAGCCTCATCCAGGCATCGTAGCCCGGCTGCTCCATGTCTACTCTATGGGGCGTGACGAATCAGTTCGTAGCGCTCGGCCGGCCCGGGTCGGATGCGTACGCGGGTCTCGAGACGTTCCCGAATCCCGGGGTCGCCGACGTCGAGCTCGTGAGCGACGAGCTGACCGCCGTTTGCCCGATCACCGGGCAGCCGGATCTCTACACCCTCACGATCGGCTATCGGCCCGACGGGCTCTGCCTCGAGTCGAAGTCGCTCAAGCTGTACCTGAACGCGTTCCGCAACGAGGGCGCGTTCTGCGAGGCTCTCGCCGTCCGCATCCGCGACGAGATCGCCGCCGCGCTCGAGATCGGCACCGACCGCGTGCGGATCGAGCTCGAGCAGAAGGCCCGCGGCGGGATCACGATCACCGCTCGTGTTTGACGCCGACCCGTTCGACGACGTCTCGCTCGAGCTGCTGAAGCGGCGGCGGAGCGCCAAGTGGGCGACCTACCCGCCGGACGTGCTTCCGGCCTGGGTCGCCGAGACCGACTTTGCGCTCGCCCTCCCGATCCGCGAGAGCCTGCTCGAGGCGGTGTCGCGCGACGACACCGGTTACCTCGAGGCGAGCAGGCTCGGCGCGGCGTTCGCGTCATTCGCCGCGGCTCGTTTCGGCTGGGAGGTCGACCCGGACCGGGTGCTCCTCGTTCCCGACGTGATGTCGGCCGTGGCGGAGCTGCTCCGCGTGCTCGTCGGGCCGTCCGAGGGATACGTGATCACGCCGCCCGTGTACCCGCCGTTCTTCGGTGTCGCCGCGGAGGTCGACCGGCGGGTCGTGGAGGCGCCGCTGCGAGGCGCAGACGAGGGCTGGCGGCTCGACCTCGACGCGCTCGAGGCTGCATTCGCCGGAGGCGCCCGCGCGTTCCTGCTCTGTCATCCACACAACCCGACTGGTCGCTCGTACACGCGTGAAGAGCTCGAGTCGGTCGCCGGGCTCGCCGACCGCTACGGGGTCACCGTGATCTCGGACGAGGTGCACGGGCCGATGACGATGGCGGGAGCCACCCACATCCCGTACGTCAGCCTCGGTGCGCAGGCCGCCGCACACGGGGTTGTGATCTCGTCGGCCTCCAAGGCGTTCAACGTGGCCGGCCTCAAATGCGCCGTGGTCGTCTCCGCCTCCGACGACATGCACGAGCGCCTCGTCGCCGGGCTGCCGAAGCACCTGCCCTACCACACCGGCCATTTCGGAGTCCTGGCCGCGCTCGCGGCGTTCGAGCACGGCGGTGAGTGGCTCGATGCCCTCGTGACGCATCTCGACCGCACCCGGCGCGCGCTCTCGGAGCTCCTCGCGGAGCACCTGCCCCGGATCCGCTATCTGGAGCCGCAGGCGGGCTATCTCGCCTGGCTCGACTGCCGCGAGCTCGAGCTCGGCGACGACCCCGCTGCCGTGTTCCTCGAGCGCGGGAAGGTGGCGCTGAGCCCCGGCCCGACGTTCGGCGAGCCGGGCAAGGGCTTCGCACGGCTGAACATCGGCACCTCTCGCACCCTCGTCGAGGAAGCCGTGCGGCGCATGGCCTCTGCCGTTTCCGCCTGAGGGCCGAGCTCAGACGCCGGCCGGCGCGACCGTTCTCGTGCCCACGACCGAGACGACCGCGGCGGCGAAGAGGATTGCGGCCGCGACGAGAAGGCCGGAGTGGAGTGCATGTCCGAAGGCCGTCTCGGCAGCGTCGAGGATCTTCGGGATCACCCCCGGATTTGCCGCGACGACGGGGTTCGTGAGGATCGCCAGGGTGGCGTCCGCCGGGAGCCCGCCGTGGGTGACGGCGTGGACGACGAGCTTCTGGAGGTCCGCGGTGACGCCGAGGGCGCCGAGCTTGCCGTTCAACTCGTTCACGAGCCTGCCGTTGATCACGGCGCCGAGGATCGCGACCGCCAGCACGCCGCCGAGCTCGCGGCTCGTGTTGACGGTCGAGGCAGCCATGCCGGAGCGCTCGGGTGGCGCGATCGTGAGCACGGCGGAGGTGACCGCCACGAGCGTCAGGCCGAGCCCGAACCCGACGAGCGCGAGCGCCGCGGCCAGCTCGAGCTTCGACACGTTCACCGCCAGGATGCGGTCGACGAGGACGATGCCGCCGGCCGAGAGCAGGCAGCCGATGGTCATCGGCCAGCGCGGGCCCCGCGCCGAGGTCCAGCGCCCGGACACCCAGCCCGCCGCCACCATCGCGACGGCCATCGCAGCGAACTCCTCGGCGATCCGTCCGCCCGTGTACTTCGCGTCGACCTGGAGGTACAGGGCAGTGAAGAAGAACACGGCGAACAGCCCGAAGCTCGTCGCGAACGCGACGGCGTTCGCGGTCGAGTACGCGGGGATGCGGAAGTACGCGAGCGGAAGCACGGGATCGCGCGCCCGCCGCTCGATCACGACGAACGCCACGGTCGCGGCGGCGGCGAGCACGAAGAGGCCGTCGATCCACGGGGTCGAGAAGCCTGCGTTCTCACCCTCGATCACGGCGAACGTGAGCGCGGTCACCGCCACCACTCCGGCGACGAGCCCGGGTAGGTCGAGCGAGCGGCCCTGTGGATCCGAGCTCTCCGGGAGCGCCCACGCCGCGACGGCGAGCGCCACGAGCCCGAAGCCCAGGTTGAACCAGAAGACCCCGCGCCAGCCCCACGCCGCCACGAGGAGCCCGCCGAGTACCGGCCCGGCGGCGAGCGAGACGCCAGAGACCGACGTCCAGACGCCGAGCGCGCGGGCGCGGGAGCGCTCCTCGCGGTAGATCTGGCGGATCAGGGACAGCGTTCCCGGCTCGCACGCGGCTGCCCCGACCCCCATGACGACGCGACCGGCGATGAGCGTCGTCGTGCCGTGCGCGAGCGCCCCGAGGAGGGAGCCGCCGCAGAAGAGCACGACGCCGGAGAGCATCACCTTCTTGCGGCCGAGCAGGTCGCCGAGCGTGCCGCCGACGAGCAGCAGCCCGGCGAACGCGAGCATGTAGCCGTCGACGATCCACTGCAGGCTCGACACCCCGGCCAGCAGCGACTTCTGCATGTCCGCGAGTGCGACGCTGACGATCGTGTTGTCGAGGAACGTCAGGAAGAGAACCGCGCAGAGTGCGGTCAGCGCGAGACGGGCTGCGACCGGCCGGCCATCGACCGGCTCTGAGCTGGAAGCCACGAGCTGACGATAACCGCCGAAGCGGAGAGTTCCTCTACGTAATCGGATCGGTGGCGGCGCTGAACGCGGGCTGCTTGATCCCGGCCGCCGTGGCGGTGACCAGGGCGATGAGCGCATGCCCCGTGTCGGCCGAAGAAGGCCTGTAGGTGCTGGAGGTGGCTCCGGGGATCGTTGCGCACAGCCGCCCGTTGACGTTGCAGCGGAGCCAGCCATAGGAGTACGTGCTCTTTGCGGACCAGAGGCCGTCGTCGACGGTCAGCTCTCCGCCGGCTCGCGCCGTGCCCGAGATCGTCGGCGCCGAGGTGGGGGTGAGCGTGGCGCCCGCGGCTGCGACCGGCCCGACGAGGCTTGCGTAGGCGACCGCGGCACCGGTCGAGTCTCCGACCTGGAGGGTGAGCCCGATCGTGTCGCCGACATCCTTGGCGCCCGGCGTGTAGTTCGACGTCTTCGCCCCGGCGATCAGCGCGCACGCAGCTCCGGCGAGGTTGCAGCGGTACCACTTGTACGTGAAGACGACCGGTCCGACGCCTTTCCAGATCCCCGTGGCCGCGACGAGCAGCTGTCCCGCCTCGGTCGGTCCGGAGACGACCGGCCCGATCGTCGAGGACGGGCCCTTCACCGAGCTCCCGACGACCGCCGGCGTCGAGGTGCTGAATGCGTTCTGGATGGTCGGTCCGTTCGATGCCTGCACGACCGCGAGCAGCGCGTGGCCGAGATCGGCGTTCGCGATCGTGTAGAGGCTCGAGGTGGCGCGGGGGATGGCGGCGCAGGCGCGGCCGTTGGCGTTGCAGCGCTCCCAGACGTAGGAGAGATTCGCGGGAACGGGCGACCATGTGCCCGTGGTCACCTCGACCGTCTTTCCCATCACGGGCGGGCCCGTCGCGACGGGCTGGGCCGTCGACTCGAGGAGCGGGCGCTTTGGCGCGATCGGGCCGACGAGGCTCG
Organism: Gaiellaceae bacterium; assembly: GCA_036271235.1. Taxonomy (GTDB): domain Bacteria; phylum Actinomycetota; class Thermoleophilia; order Gaiellales; family Gaiellaceae; genus PALSA-600. The sequence continues at coordinate 27,411 of DATBBA010000015.1, read as the reverse complement.
CGAAGGCCGAGGTCGAGCCGGTCGAGTCCGACGCCGACACCCTCAGCCCGAGCGTCTTTCCGATGTCTCTCACGCCCAGGGCGAAGGTGGGCGAGGTCGCGCCGTGGATGGAGAGGCAGCTCGCGCCCGCGGCGTTGCAGCGATACCACTGGAAGTGGTAGGTGATCGCGCCGAAACCGCCCCAGCTGCCAGAGAGCCCCGTGAGCTGCTTCCCGGCCGCGGCCGTGCCGATCACGCTCGGCGACGCTGTGGGCACGGGGCCGCCTGCGATCGAACCGCTCGCACCCGTCGAGAGAAGCAACAACACCGCAGCGCACGCGCACGCCGCGAAGACTCCAGTACTAACGCGCCGTGCCACCCCCGAAGGATACGGCCGGGGCCGGGGTCAGTTCGACCGGATCTGACACGAGTACCTCGAGCGCCGTCCGCACGGGCAGCCGCGGGAACGGGCGCCCTCGCGGGAAGCGCACCGTCGCGGCGGGCGCCTGCTCGTGCACGGCGCACAGGCTCCCGAGGGTGAGAGTGTCACAGTCTGGGTGGTCGCAGATCCGAATCATCGATTCTCCCTCGCGTAGGCCCGGCATAGACGACACCCAGGCCAGCTTTACTGGAACCGCAAGATCTTGCGCCCGGGAGCTTAGAGCAAGGTAAGAAGTTCCCGCGGAACCGCTCCGGCAAACCTCACTTGTTGCAAGATTCCCCGCGATGCGGCCGGGCCCACTTCTCGTGGTCGTCGCCCTTGCGGGCATCGCCACTGCTGCGGCGTTCGCAGCATCCGATCCCTCGAGGCTACTGCTCGGGGACGGAAAGTACGGTACCGCACCCAGGGTCGGCTACGTCGACTCGTGCCAGACGAGCTTCTTCGGTGGGGGAGCCCAGGCGAACGGACCGTGGATTCACGGCGCCACCTGGGACTCGACGAAGAAGCTGAGTGTCACCGGCGCCGTCCACTGGCACTCGCGCTTCAGCGCGAAGGTGTCGGGTGCCCGCCGAATCCTCTCCGGCAACGGCCTCCCGTCCATGCCTACCGGCGTCTTCCCGATCGCCTCGTCCGACCCCGCCTATGCCTATGACCGGAACCCGAACACGATCTCCGGCTACACGCTCGAGGTTTCGCTCCCGGCCTCCCCGATGCTCGCTGCGAGCCCGACCTGCGTCGGAGGGACGGTCGGCATGAGCACGCTCGGGGTGCCGTTCTACAGCTCGTTCGACGCCGCCGGCCGTGACGCGGCTGCCCACGAGCTCCAGGACGCCTGCGGCGGTCACCCGCAGGTCAGCGGCCAGTACCACTTCCACGGCCTCTCGCCGTGCTGGCGCGACTCGGTCCTCTCGCGGAAGACCCACCTCGTCGGCTGGGCGCTCGACGGGTTCGGGATCTACGTCGAGTACGGCAGGAACGGGAAGCTGCTCTCGGATTCTGACCTCGACGCCTGTCACGGCCGCACGAGCGTCGTCGACTGGGACGGAAGGAGCGTGCGGATGTATCACTACGACGCCACCGAGGACTTCCCGTATCTCGTGGGCTGCTACCGGGGAACGCCGATCACCTCGGCGACCGGCCTCGGGATCGGCGGCGGCGGCGGCGGCGGCGGCCATGCCCCACCCCCGGGCGGCGGCCCGTAGCTACGGAATCGGTTCGCGCGGTTTTTGCCGCTCCGAGCATCATTTTCGGCTCGCTCACCCTTGCGCGCCGGCGGCGGCGGGCTAGTGTGCCGCCTGCACCGAGCACGGAGCGCGAGTAGGTCGAAGCTGCTTCCAGAGGCTCGAGGCAAAGGCCGCAAGGCCGGAGCCGAAGGTCGGTGGAGGCGGTGGACGAAAGCGCCGCCGTGCTCGGTGCGTTTTTAGCGGCGGACGCCGAAGTCGGTCGTGATGACCGTGGCGTCGGTGTTGCCAAACGTGCCGGGAGCATCGGCGGAGGTGATCGACGAGATTCCGATCTGCCGCCAGACGGGATTCAGGATGTTGGCGCGATGCTCCGGGCTCGCCATCCATGCCTTCATGCTGGCGGGGGCGCTCGCCGAGCCGGTCGTCCAGAAGAGATTCTCGCCGACCGACCAGTAGCTGAAGCGTCCCTCGGGATAGAAGGCCTGGATCCGCTTCCAGAACACCTGGCCGTTGTGAGAGTCGTGATCGAAGAAGCCTCGCGCGAGCATGTCGCGGGAGTGCAGGGATGCGGCCGCGCTCAGGTTCGGGCTGAGCGTGAGCGGGGCGAGGTGATGCCTGGCCCGGATCTGGTTCATCTCCTCGAGCACTCCGATATCGACGGCCGCCGAGGCGCTCCTTGCGGCCGTATGGGTCGAATGGGCGGCATCGGCCGGTGCGACGGCGAAGGCGGCGAGTGCGCAGAGCGCGGCGAGCGGGACGAGCGGGCGAAGACGGCGCAGCATGACACTTGCATCGGCCGCTCACCGGCTCGTTGCATCGCTCGAACGGGGTAAAAGACGCAGTAGCTCGGACCCTCCAGCTTCTCAGGCGGAGACGACGATGAAGTACGTCTTTTTCCCGAGAAAGCTGGGGTAGAAGAACCACTGCCCGGGTTTCAGGTTGAGCGTGACCGTGTGCTTGCCCACGAACGTGGTGCCGGTGACCGCGGTTGCGCCCTTTCGGATCTCCTGGATGTTGAAGCCGCTCTTCTTCGACGCGTCGGCGACCGCGATCTTGTAACGGCCCGTCACGAGCGTCGTCACCTTCCTGCCCTTCACCGTGAGGGTGAGCGCGCCCTTCGAGCTCACCACCCCGGCGAGGTTGCCGCGAAACGGGACGATCGCCGTGCCGACCGGGTTGTTCGACGTGGGCTTGGTCTGAGACTTGCCGGACGTCGGAGCACCCGGCGTCGTCGTGACGGTCGGCGAGATGGTGGTGCCCGTTCCCGCGCCCGATCCGGGCGTGCCGAAGACCTCACGGATCGAGGTCGGGTTCTGTGTGTCGCTGAAGACGTAGGTGGAGCTCGGCTGGAAGGTCGCCGTCCAGGTCGTCGTGTCGTAGAGGTTCGTGCCGACCGAGAGGTTGACGCCGGGACCGGTGAGCTGGAAGTAGTGGTCGTTGCCGCTGTCGTCGAGGCCGTTGTTGTTGACCACGATCGAATAGGTGCCGGCGGGCACGAGTGTCCCGGGCGCACTCGGCGCGCCGATCATCGTCCCGTCGGTGAAGCTCAGGTGGATGTTGCCGTCGGCGTCGAAGCCCGCATAGAGCGTGGAGGAGACCGCGGCGTGCGACGGCGCGGCACCCAGGAGGAGCCCGGTGCCGATCGACAGTAGGAGAACCGCGAGTAAGAGCACCGAAGCTGCGACCGGGACCGCCGCTCGCTCCGTCGCCACGGAGTCGGACATCACATCGAAATACTACGCCTGCCGCATTTCGAACGGTTTTGCCGGTCTAGAAGCTCGGGGTCTCGCGCCAGGTACCCCAGACCGCACGGAGCGCGTCGCACATCTCGCCGACGGTGACGCCGGCCCGCGTTGCGACGAGGATCGCAGGCATCAGGTTCCGCTCGGTGACGGCGTCGGCGCCGAGCGCCGCGAGCGCAGCCTCGGCCTCGGCCGTCGAGCGCCGGGCTCGATGGGCCCGCACGCGCTCCACTTGCTTGCGCTCGAGCGCAGGATCGGAGGTGTGCAGGGGCGGCTCGGAGCCCCCGGCATCCGCGAAGCGGTTCACGCCGACGATGATCCGTTCGCCGCGCTCGACCTCGGCCTGGAACCGGTATGCGGCGTCGGCGATCTCCGCCTGGAAGAAGTTCTGCTCGATTGCGGCAACGACCCCGCCGAGCGCGTCGATCCGTTCGAAGTAGTCGATTGCCTGGCGCTCGAGCTCACCCGTGAGGTGCTCGACGTACCAGGAGCCGCCGAGGGGATCCGCGGTGGCCGTCACGTCGCTCTCGTGCGCGATCACCTGCTGGGTTCGCAGGGCGATGCGGACGGCGTCCTCGGCGGGGAGTGCGAGCGCCTCGTCGTAGGAGTTCGTGTGGAGCGATTGCGTGCCGCCGATCACGGCGGCGAGCGCCTCGATCGCCGTGCGGACGATGTTCACCTCCGGCTGCTGGGCGGTCAGGGACACCCCGGCGGTCTGCGCGTGGAAGCGCAGCTGCAGTGAGCGCGGTTCGCGCGCGCCGTAGCGATCTCGAAGCGTGCGTGCCCAGATTCGCCGGGCGGCTCGGTACTTGGCGATCTCCTCGAAGAAGTCGAGGTGGGCGTTGAAGAAGAACGAGAGCCGCGGCGCGAAGTCGTCGATCGCGAGGCCGCGCTCGAGCGCCGCCTCGACGTAGGTGAAGCCGTTTGCGAGCGTGAAGGCGAGCTCCTGCGCGGCGGTCGATCCGGCCTCGCGGATGTGGTAGCCGGAGATCGAGATCGGATGGAGCTTCGGCAGCTCTGCCGTCGCCCACTCGAGCATGTCGGTGACGAGCCGCATCGACGCACGCGGCGGGAAGATGTACTCCTTCTGCGCGATGTACTCCTTGAGGATGTCCGTCTGCACGGTGCCGCGCAGGCGGTCGCGCGGGACGCCGTGCTCGTCCGCGACGCAGGTGTAGAACGCCAGCAGGATCGCCGCCGGAGAGTTGATCGTCATCGACGTCGAGACCTCGCCGAGCGGGATCCCGTCGAAGAGCGCCCGCATGTCGTCGAGCGAGTCCACCGCCGCGCCCTCGCGGCCGACCTCGCCGAGCGAGCGGGGATGGTCCGAGTCGTAGCCCATCAGCGTCGGCATGTCGAACGCCGTCGAAAGGCCCGTCTGGCCGTGGGCGAGGAGGTAGCGGAACCGCTCGTTCGTCTCCTCGGCCGTACCGAATCCCGCGAACTGGCGCATCGTCCAGAGCCGGCCGCGGTACATGGTCTCGTGGATCCCGCGCGTGAAGGGGAACTCGCCCGGATCGCCCAGGTCGCGGGCGTAGTCGATCCCGACGTTCTCGGGCGAGTAGAGCGGATCGACCTCGATGCCCGAGAGGGTGTGACTCGCCACCGTCAGTCGACGCCGGCGACGAGGACGTACTTCACGTCCAGGTACTCGTCGATCCCGAAGTCGCCTCCCTCGCGGCCGTAGCCCGACTCCTTCACGCCGCCGAAGGGGACGTTCGGCGCGCTGATCATCCCGGAGTTCGCGCCGACGATCCCGTACTCGAGCCGCTCGGCGACCCGGAGCAGGCGGGCGTAGTCCCGGGTGTGGAAGTAGGCGGCAAGCCCGAACTCGGTGTCGTTCGCGAGCGCGATCGCCTCGTCCTCGGTGTCGAAAGGCGCGATGGCCGCCACCGGGCCGAAGGTCTCTTCGCGCGAGATCAGCATCTCGCGGGTGACGTCGGCGAGCACGGTCGGCTCGTAGAAGGCACCCGTCTCGTAGCCGTTACCCGAGGGCTTCGCGCCTCCGGTCGTGAGCCGCGCGCCGCGCGCGACCGCGTCGCGGACATGCTCCTCGACCTTCTCGACCGCGCGCTCGTCGATCAGCGGCCCGATCGCGACGCCGGGCTCCGTGCCGGGGCCGACGGCGAGTGCCTTCGTCTTCTCGGTCAGGAGCTCGACGACCTGGTCGTACACGGCTCGCTGGACGAACGCACGGTTGGCGCACACGCACGTCTGGCCGGCATTCCGGAACTTCGAGGCGATGAGGCCGTCGACGGCTTCCTCGAGCGGCGCGTCGTCGAAGATGATGTAGGGGGCGTGGCCGCCGAGCTCGAGTGACAGCCGCTTGACCTGCCCCGCCGACATGCGGATCAGCTCCTTGCCGATCTCGGTGGAGCCCGTGAACGAGACCTTGCGCACCCGCGGATCGCCGAAGAGCGTCTCGGCGACCATCCCGGCCGAGCGCGACGTGATGAGGTTCACGACGCCGGGCGGAGTGCCGGCATCCTCGATCGCCCGCAGCACGAGCGCGGCTGTGAGCGGGGTCGCGCTCGCCGGCTTGACGATGCTCGTGCAGCCGGCCGCCATTGCGGGGCCGAGCTTGCGCGTCATCATCGCCGCCGGGAAGTTCCAGGGCGTGATCGCGGCGGTCACGCCGACCGGCTGGCGCAGCACGAGCACCCGGTTGCCGGGGTTCGCGGCAGGGACGACCTGGCCGTAGACGCGCTCGGCCTCGCCCGAGAACCACTCGAGGAACCCGGCGGCATAGTCGACCTCGCCAGCCGCTTCGGCAAGAGGCTTTCCCTGCTCCGCGGTCATGACCGCGGCGATCTCGTGCTTGCGCTCGCGGATCAGGTCGGCGGCGCGGCGCAAGATCCTCGCGCGCTCGATTGCCGCCAGCGAGCGCCAGCCATCGAGAGCCTCGGACGCCGCGTCGATCGCGGCCGCGACGTCCGGCCTGCCGGCGTCCGGGACGGAGCCGACCGGGTCTCCGGTGGCCGGATCGGTGACATCGAAGCGGCCGCCTTCTGCAGCCTCGAGCCAACGTCCACCGATCAGGAGTTGCTCGTGCTGCCCGGCGACAACGGCCATTCCCTGACGATAGCCGGTGCTCAGGGGCCCGGGCGGTAGCCGATCCGGATCGAGATCTCCCGGGCCGTCGCGATCAGCCGCGGGGCGAGACGCACGACGAGGTCCTCCATCGAGACGAGCGAACGGTGGACCGCGAGGTTGATCGCGGCCACGACGTCCCCGTCCTGGCCACGGACAGGAACGGCGATCGAGCGGAGACCGTAGGCGAGCTCCTCGTTGTTCACGGCAAGGCCACGCACACGTACCTGCTCGAGCTCGTGGAGGAGCCGGGCGCGGGCGGTGATCGTGTTCGGGCCGCGCTTCGTCAGGTCGGTGGAGTCGAGCCGTGCCTCGAGCTCGGGCGCCGGGAGGTCGGCGAGAAGCACCTTGCCCATCGAGGTGCAGTAGGCGGGAAGCCGGGAGCCGACGTGCAGGTTCAGGTCGATCTCGCGCTGGCCATGGCTCGCGCTGCGGCAGCGGTCGATGTAGACGATGTCGACGCCGTCGAGGACGCCGAGGTTCACGGTGTGGCCTGTGCCGTCGGAGAGTTCCTGCAGGTTCGGAGCGGCGATCTGGCGGAGCTCCATCGAGTTGATCGCCGAGAAGCCGAGGTCGAGAACTCGCGGGCCGAGCCGGTAGCGGCGGGTCGAGCGGTCCTGCTCGAGGTACCCGAGGGCCGCCAGGGTCGCGATGTAGCGGTGGGTGCTCGAGCGGCTGAGGCCGACCTCGCGCGCGAGCTCGCTCACGCCGAAGAGCGGCCGGGTGGAGGTGAAGGCCGAGAGGATCGCGAGGCCGCGTTCGAGCGACTGGGAGTGGGCGGTTGCGTCGCGGGTGCTCATCTTCGGGCTCGTTCGCGATGTATCCCGCCAGTCGGGACAGCGTCTTGACAAGCGGAACGAGACGAGCGTAGCTTTGCGCCGTTTGTTTCGCCAACTCGCCAGGAGGATCCATGGCTGAAGGAACACCCATCTCGAGGCGCGATCTGCTGAAGCGCGCAGGGGTCGGAGCGGGCGGGCTCGCGGTCGCCGGGGCGGCAGCGCCGCAGATCTGGGCGGCACCGCGTGTCTCCGAGGACGACCAGACGATCAAGATCGGCTTCGTCAGTCCGCTGACGGGCCCGGCGTCCGGTTTCGGGGAGCCGGATCCATACGTGCTCGGCCTGGCGAAGAAGGCGCTCGCGGGCGGCCTGACGATCGGCGGGACGAAATACTCGGTTCAGGTGGTCGACAAGGATGGGCAGTCGACGCCGAGCGTCTCGGCGCAGGTCGCCAACGACCTGATCCACTCGGAGAGCGTCGACCTGATGCTGACGACATCGACTCCCGAGGTCGTGAACCCGGTCTCCGATGCGTGCGAGGCCGCGGGGGTGCCGTGTATCTCGACGGTTGTCCCGTGGGAGTCGTGGTACTTCGGCCGCGGTGCGAAGCCCGGCAAGCCCTCGCCGTTCCGGTTCACCTACCACTTCTGTTTTGGCGTCGCGAACTTCCTCGACACCTACACCCACCTCTGGCCCCAGGTCAAGACGAACAAGGTCGTCGGCGCGATGTGGCCGAACGACGCCGACGGCAACGCGATCCGCGGCGCGCTCGGGCCGCTGCTCGAGAAGGCGGGGTACAAGATCGTCGACCCGGGTGCGTACACGGACGGGACGACCGACTACACCGCGCAGATCACGAAGTTCAAGCAGGCAGGGATCCAGATCTTCAACACGTTCCCGATCCCGCCCGACTTCGCCACGTTCTGGCGGCAGGCGGCGCAGCAGGGCCTGACGAAGCAGGTGAAGATCGCGCAGATTGCGAAAACGGGATTGTTCGCCTCGCAGGTCTCGGCGCTCGGGAAGCTCGGGTTCAACCTCGCGAGCGGCGCCTACTGGGGGCCGACGTGGCCCTACCACTCGCCGCTGACCGGGATCTCGAACAAGTCGCTGGCAGCCGGGTACACGGCGGAGAGCCACAAGCAGTGGAACCAGCAGATGGGGCCGAGCCTCGCGCTCTTCGACGTCGGTGTCGCGGCGCTCAAGGCGAGCGGTAACCCGAAGGACAAGACCGCGGTGGCGAACGCGATGAAGACGCTGAACGTGATGACGCCGGTCGGCCGGCTCCACTGGGGCAAGGGGCCGGTGCCGAACGTCGTCCAGACCCCGATTCCGGGCGGGCAGTGGATCAAGGCGAAGAGCGGTCCGTTCCCGTACGAGTGGGTCTTCTGCGAGCACACCGACGACCACAACGTCCCGATTCAGGCGAAGCTCAAGCCCTACAGCTCATAGGATCGAGGCATGGAGGGGTCGGACGCAAAACCGATCCTTGCCGCCGCCGGGATCCACAGGCGCTTCGGCGCCCTGGTCGTCCTCGACGGCGTGGATTTCGCAGTCGGGGCCGGGGATGCGATCGGCATCGTCGGCCCCAACGGCGCCGGCAAGACGACGCTCCTGAACATCCTCTCGGGCGCGTTGCGGCCGTCCGAGGGATCGGTCGCGTTCCGCGGCGAGGACGTGACGCGCGCGGGTGTCAGCCGCCGCTGCCGGCTCGGGATCGGACGTGCTCATCAGGTTCCGAAGCCGTTCGCCGACATGACGGTGTTCGAGAACGTCTTCGTGGGAGCAGCGACCGGCGGGGGGCTGCGCGGCCAGGCCGCCTATGCACGATGCATCGAGGTGCTCGAGCTCTGCACGCTCGCCGGCGTGGCAAACCGCCGTGCCGAGAGCCTCGGCCTGCTCGACCGCAAGAAGCTCGAGCTCGCGCGCGCGCTGGGCACGAATCCGGTCGTGCTGCTGCTCGACGAGATCGGCGCCGGGCTCACCGACGCCGAGGCCGACGAGCTCGTCAAGACGATCCGGGAGGTGCGCGCGCAGGGCGTGGCGATCGTCTGGATCGAGCACATCGTGCGGGTTCTCGTCCAGATCGTCGAGCGGCTCGTCTGCCTCGACGCGGGACGCGTGATCGCCGACGGCGACCCGCGCACCGTGATGCGCGATGCGGCGGTCGTCGATGCCTACCTCGGCGGAGTCCCGGCGTGACGGCGCCGCCCACCTGGCGGAACCGGGTGCCAGACGTCGTAACGCCTCACGGCCGCAAGAGCAAGAAAGCCTTGCCGCTGGCCACGTCCGGGGCGTTACAAACGGGGTCGGACACCGGTTTGCACGCGGGGCGCGGAGGTGACGCATGAGCCTGCTGTCGATCGAGGGGATCGAGGCGCGGCACGGGCTGCTGCCTGCGGTTCGGGGCGTCTCGTTGTCGGTGGCCGAGGGCGAGACGATCGCGCTCGTGGGGGCGAACGGCGCCGGAAAGACGACGCTGCTGCGGACGATCGCGGGTGCCCATCGGCCGGCAGAGGGGCGGGTCGTGTTCGAGGGGGCCGACATCACGCGCATTTCCGCGCACGACCGGGTGCGGATGGGGATCTCGCTCGTGCCCGAGGGACGCCGGCTCTTCCCCGACCTCACCGTGGAGGAGAACCTGCTCGTCGGCCGGCAGCGCTCGCGCGGCGGGCGCTGGAACGTCGACACGGTGCTCGCGGCGTTCCCGCTGCTCGAGCCGCTCCGGCACCGGCGCGCCGCGGCGCTCTCGGGCGGGGAGCAGCAGGCGACGGCGATCGGCCGGGCCCTGATGGCGAACCCGAGGCTGCTCCTGCTGGACGAGGTCTCGCTCGGGCTGGCGCCGATCGCGGTCGAGGCCGTCTACCGCTCGCTCGAGACGTTGGTCGGCGAGGGAGCGACGATCGTCCTCGTCGAGCAGGATCTGAAGCGCGCGACCTCGGTCGCGGAGCGGGTCGTCTGCATGCTCGAGGGCAGGCTCGTGCTCGAGGGCGCGGGCAAGGAGCTGACGCGCGAGCAGATCACCGAGGCATATTTTGGCCTTCACGGTGCGGCGGGGGCGAGCGCATGACCTGGGTGAACGCCGTGCTGCAGGGCGTGCTGCTCGGCGGTTTCTATGCGATGCTCGCGACGGGGCTCGCGCTGATGTTCGGCGTGATGCGGATCGTGAACCTGGCCCACGGCGACATCGCCGTGCTCGGCGCCTACCTGATCTACGTCGTCCTCGACCACTGGAACACGACGCCGTTCCTCGCGCTCGTGCCCGTGCTCCCGGTGATGCTGATCCTCGGCTACGCGCTCCAACGAACGGTGCTGAACCGCTCGCTCCGGTCGGGGATGCTCGTGCCGCTCCTCGCCACGTTCGGGCTCTCGATCGTGATCCAGAACCTGCTGCTCGAGAAGTTCTCGCCCGACGTACGCTCGCTCGGCGGCCAGGCCGGGCAGATCGCGACCGCGAGCTGGCAGATCACGGACACGCTCTCGATCTCGGCGATCGGCGCGTTGACGCTCGTGGTCGCGGTTGCGACGCTCGGCGGCCTCCAGCTCTTCCTCTCCCGGACGCAGCAGGGCCGCCGGATGCGGGCGACCGCCCAGGATCCCGACACCGCCGAGCTCGTGGGGATCGACTCGCGGGCCGTCTACGCGCGGGCGACCGCGATCGCCGTCGCGACCGCGGCGGTGGGAGGGATGTTCCTCGGGATTCGCTCGTCGTTCGATCCGTTCTCCGGCCCGACGCTCCTGATCTTTGCCTTCGAGGCCGTCGTGATCGGCGGCTTTGGCTCCCTGTGGGGCACGCTCCTGGGCGGGATCGTGCTCGGCGTCGCACAGACGATCGGTGCGCAGATCGACCCGCAGTACTTCGCCCTCGCCGGGCACCTCGTGTTCCTTGCGGTGCTCGCCACCCCGCGCGGCGGAATCTTCCGCTTGAGGACGGCGACCGCGTGAGCGACGGCGTGCACGACGGCTTTCGCGTGCAGCGCTGGAGCCGGCTGTCCGCGGGGTTCACCGGCGCGTTCGGGATCTTCATCGTCGTTCTCGTCTTCGTGCCGGTGCTCCTGTCGCAGAACGCGACCGAGAAGATGACCTCGTTGCTGATCCTCGTGCTGCTCGCCGCGATGTGGAACGCACTCGCCGGCTATGGCGGCCTCGTCTCGATCGGCCAGCAGGGCTTCATCGGCCTCGGCGCCTACGGGACCGTGTGGCTCGTGAACCACGGGATGAGCCCGTACCAGGCGATGATCGTGGCGACGCTCTTCTGCGGCGCGATCTCCTTTCCCGTCTCGTTCCTCGTGCTCCGGTTCAGGGGCGCCCAGTTCGCGATCGGGATGTGGGTGCTCGCAGAGGTCGCAGCGATCCTCGTCTCGTTCGACTCCTCGCTCGGCGCCGGCACCGGAACCTCGCTGATCGCGCTCAACTACTACTCCCCGGATGCCCGCCAGTCGTACACCTACTGGCTCACACTGGGGATGACCGCCTTCTTCCTCCTGGTCCTGTTCGTCCTGCTGCGAAGCCGGATGGGCGCCTCGCTGCAGGCGATCCGCGACGACGAGCAGGCCGCGGCCTCACTCGGTGTCAGGGTGATGGCCGGCAAGCGGATCCTCTTCGTGCTCGCCGCGGCCGGGTGCGGTGGAGCAGGCGCGATGATCCTTGCGAACACGCTCTTCATCGAACCCGGCTCGGTGTTCGGGGTGAACTACACCGCGTTCATGATCTTCATGGTGCTCGTCGGCGGCCTCGGCACGTTCGAGGGGCCGATCATCGGCGCGATCGTGCTGTTCGTGATCCAGAACCACTTCCAGTCGAACGGTGTCTGGTACTTCGTCGGCCTCGGCGTGACGGCAATCCTGTTCGCCCTGCTCCTGCCGCGCGGTCTCTGGGGCACGGTGCGAGACCGGTATGCGATCCAGCTCCTGCCGGTCGGCCACCAGCTTCGCGGCACGGCGCCGGTAGAAGAACACTCTCGAGTCGAAAGGGGACTGGCATGACGAGCGTTGAAACCGGTGTGCCCGAGCTGAAGCACTTCATCGGGGGCGAGTGGGTCGAAAACGGCGGCGCTTTCGAGGACTCGGACCCCTTCACGGGGGAGCGGGTCGCATACGTGGCAGCCGGAACGCGGGTCGAAGCGGCGGCGGCCGTTGCCGCTGCTGCGGCGGCCGCCCCGGGATGGGCCGCGACGGTGCCGGCCGAGCGCCAGCGCGTGTTCCTTGCGGCGGCGGACATCCTCGAGCGGCGGCGCGACGAGGTCGTCTCGTGGCTCGCGCGCGAGACGGGCTGCACCTTCGGCTTCGGGATGTTCCAGATGGGCTTCGTGCCCGGTCTCTTCCGCCAGGCAGCGGCGCTCGCCTACGCGCCGCTCGGCTCGGTGATCCCGTCGGACCACCCGGGAACGCTCGCGCTGGGGATCCGCAAGCCGGTCGGGGTGGTCGGGGCGATCGCACCGTGGAACGCGGCGCTGATCCTGTCGGCGCGCTCGATCGCGGCGCCGCTCGCGCTCGGGAACGCGGTCGTCCTGAAGCCGTCGGAATGGTCGCCCTATGCCGGTGGGCTGCTCTGGGGCGAGATCTTCGCCGAGGCGGGACTACCGGCGGGAGTGCTGAACATCGTCACCCACGCCCCGGGCGAGGCCGGTGAGATCGGCGACGAGCTCGTCGAGAACCCGGCCGTCCGGCGGATCAACTTCACCGGCTCGACGGCGACGGGACGGAAGCTTGCCGAGGCCGCGGGGCGTCACCTGAAGCGGGTGGTGCTCGAGCTCGGCGGCTCGAACCCGCTGATCGTGCTTGCCGACGCCGATCTCGACTACGCGGTCTCTGCGGCCGCATTCGGCGCGTACCTCCATCAGGGGCAGATCTGCATGTCGGCGCGGCGGATCATCGTCGAGCGCGGGATCGCCGACGAGTTCACCTCGCGGCTCGCGGCGAAAGCCTCCGGCCTCAAGGCGGGCGACCCGAAGGAGCCGGACACGATCATCGGCCCGCTGATCACCGAAACCGCAGTCGCGACGGTGAAGAAGCGCGTCGACGATGCGGTTGCGGGAGGTGCGAAGGTGCTCGCGGGCGGCGAGGCGGTCGGCCCCTGCTACCAGGCGACGCTGATCGCCGACGTGCCGCCGGACTCCGAGCTCGCGCAACAGGAGACCTTCGGCCCGGTCGCGGCGATCGAGGTCGTCGACAGCCCCGAGGCGGCGGTCGAGCGGGCGAACGCCACGAGCTACGGCCTCTCTTCGGGGATCATCACCTCGAACCCCGACCGCGGCTTCGCGCTCGCACAGCAGCTCGAGGCGGGGATCGTCCACGTGAACGACCAGCCCGTCGGCGACGAGCCCCAGATGCCGTTCGGCGGCGTCAAGGACTCCGGCTTCGGCCGCTTCGGCGGCCAGGCCGTCGTGGACGAGTTCACCGAGCTGCGCTGGATCACCGTCCAGAGCGGCACCCATCCCTTCCCGTTCTGACCGAGAGGCCATCTTGAGCGAAAGGCACCTGTGGCAGAGATCCTGAGCCTGGCCGAGGCGATGTCGTCTCTCGTCGAGGACGGCCAGACCGTCGCGCTCGAGGGGTTCACGCACCTGATCCCGCACGCCGCCGGTCACGAGCTCGTCCGCCAGGGGCGGCGGGAGCTCACGCTCGTCCGGATGACGCCGGATGTGATCTACGACCAGCTGATCGGCGCCGGCTGCGCGCGGAAGCTCGTCTTCTCGTGGGGCGGCAACCCGGGCGTGGGCTCGCTCCATCGCTTCCGCGACGCCGTCGAGCACGGGTGGCCGGTTCCGCTCGAGCTCGAGGAGCATTCGCACGCGGGGATGGCAGCGGCGTATGCGGCCGGGGCGGCGAACCTCCCGTTTGCGGTGTTACGGGGATACCGGGGCACCGATCTCGCAGCAAGGACCCGCGTGGCGACGATCGAGTGCCCGTTCACCGGCGAGGAGCTCTCGGCCGTTCCCGCGCTGCAGCCGGACGTGGGGATCATCCACGCCCAGCAGGCCGACCGGCACGGAAACGTGCAGCTCTGGGGGATCACCGGCGTCCAGAAGGAGGCCGTGCTGGCCGCGCGGCGCTCCCTCGTGACAGTCGAGGAGATCGTCGACGCGCTCGAGCCCCGCCGGGGCGGCGTGGTGCTTCCGGGCTGGGCGATCACGGCAATCGCACTCGCGCCGCACGGCGCTCATCCCTCCTACGCCCATGGGTACTACGACCGCGACAACGCCTTCTACGTCGAGTGGGACGCGATCAGCCGCGACAGGCAGCGGTTTGCGTCCTGGATGGAGCGCCACGTGCTCGAGACGGACGGGATCGAGGAGTACCACCGCAGCCTCGCAAGAGCCGGAGCCGCGGTATGAGCTATTCCGCCGAGGAGATGATGTCGGTCGCCGCCGCCCGGCGGCTTCGCGACGGGCAGATCGTCTTCGTCGGAATCGGCTCGCCGAGCCGGGCGGCCAACCTGGCACGGCGCACGCACGCACCCGGATGCGTCCTTGTCTACGAGAGCGGCACGATCGGCGCGAAGCCGCAGCATCTCCCGCTCTCGATCGGCGACGGCGAGCTCGCCGAGACGGCCGACGCTGTCGTCTCCGTGCCGGAGATCTTCGCGTACTGGCTCCAGCCCGGGCGGATCGACATCGGCTTCCTCGGCGCCGCCCAGATCGACCGGTTCGGCAACCTGAACAGCACCGTGATCGGCGACTACGACAGCCCGGCTGTGAGGCTGCCGGGCGGCGGCGGGGCGCCGGAGATCGCCGCGTCCTGCAAGGAGACCTACGTGATGCTGCAGCAGTCGCCGCGAACCTTCGTCGAGCGGCTCGATTTCCGCTCGACAGTCGGTTACGGCGACGGCCCCGGGAGCCGTGAGGCGCTCGGTTTCTCCGGAGCCGGCGTGACCGCCGTGATCACCGACCTCGGCGTCCTCGAGCCCGATCCGGAGAGCTGCGAGCTGACGCTGACCTCCGTTCATCCCGGTGTCCAGCCGGAGACGGCGAGCGCTGCGACCGGCTGGGAGCTCCGGGTCGCACGCGAACTCGAGGTGAGCGAGGCGCCCACCGAGGGCGAGCTCGACGCGCTCCGCTCGTTCCGGACGCTCGGCGAGGAGAATGCATCGTGATGGACGAGCCCGATCCGCCGTATCTCTGGGAGCCGTATGTCTCGACGCGCCTGCGCGCTCCGCTGCAGCCACTCGTGCCCCTGCCTTCCGAGGGAGATGTCACAGAGCCCGTGTACGGCCAGGTTCGCGTCGACCCGAGGGACTCCGACCTGACTGCCCGATACGAAGGACGGCCGATCGGCCAGCTCATCGTCGTCAGCGGCCGGGTGGTCGAGGAGGACGGGCGTCCTGTGCGCGACTCGCTCATCGAGGTATGGCAGGCGAACGCCGCCGGGCGCTACCGGCACGACGCCGACCGCCACGACGCTCCGGTCGACCCGAACTTCGACGGCGGTGGGCGCTGCCTGACGGACGCCGATGGGGCCTACCGCTTCGTCACGATCAAGCCGGGCGCCTATCCGTGGGGCAACCACCCGAACGCATGGCGGCCGGCGCACATCCACTTCTCCCTGTTCGGGCGCGCGTTCTCGCAGCGGCTCGTGACGCAGATGTACTTCCCGGGCGACCCGCTGTTTCCGTACGACCCGATCTTCGGCTCCATCCGCGACCCTGCGGCACGCGAGCGGCTGATCTCGCGGTTCGATCTGGACGCGACCGTGCCCGACCACGCGCTCGGGTTCCGGTTCGACATCGTCCTGCGTGGGGCCCGGGCAACGCCGTTCGAGGACGCGGAGTGAACGCGGTGACACCATCCCAGACGATCGGGCCGTTCCTGCTGCTCGGCCTCTCGGACGCGTTCGGCGCGGAGCTCGTGCCGGCGGATGCGCCGGGTGCGATCCGACTTCACGGGAGCGTTCTCGACGGGGCGGCCGCGGGTGTCCCGGACGCAGTCGTCGAGCTCTGGCAGGACGGCGCGGGGTTCGCACGTTGCGACACGCGGCACGGCGGCCGGTTCGAGTTCGTCGTGGTCAGGCCGGGCCGGGCGGACTGGTTCGAGGTCGGAGTGTTCGCGCGGGGGCTGCTGAAGCGGGTGGCGACGCGCTTCTACTTCCCGGATGCAGCGGCCGACGTCGTGCTCGACGGGATCGAGCCGGGCCGGCGGGCGACACTCCTGGCCTCTGCCGAGCCGGACGGGTCGCTGCGGTTCGACATCCGGCTCCAGGGCGACGCCGAGACGGTGTTCTTCGCGCAATGACGTTCGATGCGATCTTCGTGCCCGCTGCGCTGCGGGCGGCGGTCTCCGACCGAGCGTGGTTCGAGGCGATGCTCGAGGTCGAGCGGGCACTCGCGAACGCCGAGGCGATTGCGGGCGTTATCCCTGCCCACCTCGCGGGCCCGATCGCCGAGGCCTGCGTCGTCGAGCGCTTCGACGTCGAGTCGATCGTTGCCTCGGGCCGGTCGGCGGGAAATCCGGCAGAGCCGCTCGTCAGGGCGCTGCGCGCGGCTGTCGGCGGCGACGCTGCGGAGTTCGTCCACTTCGGCGCGACGAGCCAGGACATCGTCGACAGCGCGGCGATGCTCGTGAGCCGGCGGGCAGTGGAGCTCATCCTCGAGGAGCTGGACGGGCTCGCCGTGGCTTGCGCGTCCCTCGCAGAGGCCCACCGGGACACGCCGATGGCGGCGCGGACGCTGCTCCAGCAGGCGGTGCCGACGACGTTCGGCCTGAAGGCGGCGGGCTGGCTTTCGGCGGTTCTGACCGCGCGCGAGCACGTGTGGGGGGCGCGGCTGCCGTCGCAGCTCGGCGGCGCTGCCGGGACCCTTGCGGCGCTCGGAGCCGACGGGCCCGCTGTCGCCCGTCAGTTCGCGGAGGAGCTTGATCTGGCCGAGCCCGAGCTTCCCTGGCACAGCGATCGCAGTCGGATCGCGGCGCTCGGCCTCGCGCTCGCGATCGCCGCCGGCGTCTGCGCCAAGATCGGCCTCGACGTGGCGCTGCTCGAGCAGACGGAGGTGGGGGAGGTGCGCGAGCCTGCGGGCGCGGGCGGTTCCTCGGCGATGCCGCAGAAGCGAAATCCCGTCGGTTCGGCGATCGCGGGCGCCTGTGGACGTCGTGTCGCCGCCGCTTCCGGCGTTCTCGTCGACGGCCTCGTGGGTGAGCACGAGCGCTCGGTCGGTGCCTGGCACGCGGAGTGGGGCGCCCTCTCGGAGGCGCTTGCGTTCACGGGCGGGGCGGCGGCCGCGATGCGCGAGGTGCTCGAGGGCCTCGAGGTGGATACGGAACGCATGCGCGCCAACCTCCAGCTCGGAGGTGGTGCCGCGATGAGCGAGCACGCACTGCTCGTGCTCTCGCCGCGGGTCGGGCGGGAGGAGGCGCTGCGGCTGGTGAAGGCCGCCGCAGCAAGCGGATCGCTCCGGGACGGCCTTTCCGGCTCGCTCGGGCCGGACGAGGTCGATGCGATCCTCGACCCGACCACGTACCTCGGCTCTGCCGGCCAGTTGGTCGACCGGATGCTTGCCGTGTATCGGGACTCGGTCACGTGAGCGACGAGCGCCGGGAGCGTGGGATGAAGGCGCGCCGTGAGGTTCTCGGCGACGACCACGTCGACCGGGCCGTCGGGCACACGACGCCGTTCACTGCGGACTTCCAGGATCTGATCACCCGGTATGCCTGGGGCGAGATCTGGTCACGGGACGGCCTCGACCGCCGGATGCGGAGCGCGATCACGGTGACCGCGCTGATCGCCCTCGGCCGGGACGAGGAGCTCGCGCTCCACCTTCGTGCGGCGCTGCGCAACGGCCTCACCGAGGACGAGCTCAAGGAGGTCATCCTCCAGAGCGCGGTCTACTGCGGCGTGCCGGCGGCGAACTCGGCCTTCGCGATCGCGCAACGGATCCTCGCGGAGGGCACGTCCGATTGAACCACCTGTTGCACTGGACGTGTCCCGATGGGGCGCGGCTGGTCGGGACATGACCCGCGCGGTCGTGATCTCGGCGGTCCGGACGCCGGTCGGGCGATTTGGAGGCGGGCTCTCGGGCGTGCGCCCGGACGATCTCGCCGGCGTCGCGATCCGGGCCGCCGTCGAGCGGAGCGGGGCGGACGCGGAGGAGATCGAGGATGTCTGGTTCGGCTGCGCGAACCAGGCAGGCGAGGACAACAGGAACGTGGCGCGGATGGGCGCGCTCCTGGCCGGCCTGCCGGAGTCGGTTGCGGGCGTGACCGTGAACCGGCTGTGTGCATCGGGGCTTTCAGCCGTGGTCGGTGCTTGCCACGCGATCGTGGCGGGAGACGGCGACCTCTTTGTCGCCGGCGGTGTCGAGTCGATGACCCGCGCGCCCTTCGCGATCGCGAAACCCGAGACGGCGTGGGCGCGCGGCGACCGCACGCTCTACGACACGGTGCTCGGGTGGAGGTTCCCGAACCCGCAGCTCGAGGCCATGTTCCCGCTCGAGTCGATGGGGGAGACCGGCGAGAACGTCGCCGAGCGCTGGCACGTCTCGCGCGAGGATCAGGACGCATTTGCGCTCCGATCGCAACGCCGGTGGGCAGCTGCTCAGGAGGCGGGCCGCTTCTCCGACGAGCTCGTGCCGGCGGGTGAGCTCGACCGCGACGAGCATCCGCGTCCCGACACGAACGCCGAGAAGCTCGCCGCGCTCGAGACGATCTTCCGCGACGGCGGCACCGTGACCGCCGGCAACGCAAGCGGGATCAACGACGGCGCCGCAGCGCTCGTGATCGCGTCGGAGGAACGGGCGCGCGCGCTCGGTGCCGAACCGCTCGGCGTGTTCGTGGGCAGCGCAGTCGCAGGCGTCGATCCGCGTGTGATGGGAATCGGGCCGGTTCCCGCGGTCCGGAAACTCCTCGGCAGGGCCGGAATCGAGGCCGGAGACATCGACCTGGTCGAGCTGAACGAGGCCTTCGCCTCGCAGAGCCTCGCCGCGATCAGGGAGCTCGGCCTCGATCCCGAGAGGGTGAACGTCAACGGGGGAGCGATCGCGATCGGCCATCCGCTCGGGATGAGCGGCGCGCGGCTCGTCGTCAGCCTCCTGCACGAGCTTCGCCGCCGAGGTGGCCGCTACGGGCTCGCGACGCTCTGTGTCGGGGTCGGCCAGGGACAGGCGGCGCTGTTCGAGCGGGCGGCGGGGTAGTTGCGCACACAGGTTGGGATCGTCGGGGCCGGCCCTGCCGGGCTCACGCTGGGGCGCCTGCTGGAGCAGGCCGGAATCGACGCCGTGATCGTCGAGAACAGGAGTCGCGACTACGTCGAGCACCGGATCCGCGCCGGCGTGCTCGAACAGGGCACCGCCGATCTCCTCGCCGGGGCCGGGGTGGGAGAGCGCCTGCAGCGTGAGGGCATCGTCCACCAGGGGATCGAGCTCCAGTTCGCGGGCGAGCGCCACCGGATCGCGCTCAGCGACCTCACGGGCGGCCGCTCGATCGTGATCTACGGCCAGACCGAGGTCGTGAAGGACCTGATCGCCGCACGGCTCGGCACGGGCGCCCCACTGCTCTTCGAGGTCGAAGCCGTGGCTCTCGAGGAGATCGACGGCGACCGGCCACGGTTGCGCTACCGGCACGATGGCGACGCTCAGGAGCTCGAATGCGACCTGATCGCCGGTTGCGACGGCTTCCACGGCGTCTCCCGCCCCGCGATCCCGGCGGCGGTCCTCCGCACCTACGGGCGCGACTACCCCTACGGCTGGCTCGGGATCCTCGCCGCCGTCCCGCCGTCGAACGACGAGCTCGTCTACGCCCACCACGAGCGCGGCTTCGCGCTTCTGAGCCTCCGCTCGCCGGAGCTCTCCCGCCTCTACATCCAGTGCAGTCCCGACGAGGACATCGCCGACTGGCCCGACGACCGGATCTGGGCCGAGCTGCAGACCCGGCTCGGGTACGAAGGCTGGACGCTCGCCGAAGGCCCCGTGCTGGAGAAGGGCGTGACCGGGATGCGTAGCTTCGTAACCGAGCCGATGCAGTACGGCAACCTGTTCCTTGCCGGCGACGCGGCCCACATCGTCCCGCCGACCGGCGCGAAGGGGCTCAACCTTGCGATCGCGGACGTGAAGCTCCTCGCAGAGGCGATCGTCGATTGGTACGCGACCGGCAGCCGGGCAGGCCTCGACGGCTACTCCGAGGCCTGCCTGCGCCGCGTCTGGCGGGCAGAGCACTTCTCGTACTGGATGACCTCGATGCTCCACCGCGACGGCGACGCAGGCGAGTTCGGCCGCCGGCTCCAGCTTTCGCAGCTCCGCTACCTCACGACCTCGACCGCCGCTGCGACCACGCTGGCGGAGAACTACGTCGGGCTCGAGACGGTCTAGCCAGGCAGCTCGGAAAGCGGGAACGACCGGTGCACCCGCGGCGGCACGAGGAAGTTCTGTCGGTGCGTGGCGCGGATCACGTGGTTGATGCCCATGTGCGGCGAGCGGGCGCCGATCGGGAGCGCCGCTTGACCCGGGAGCCGGCCGTCCATCGCGAGGCGGTTGCGGCGGAAGTCGTCGCTCGTCGGGTTGAAGACGACGAAGTGCAATCCCGCCGAGGCGCCCTCCTTCATCCCGTCCCGCGAGGGATCCGAGCTGAACGCGAACGGCTGGTCGAGCGTGTTGAAGTCGGCGCGGTGTGCGATCGGGGTGCCGATTCCATAGTGGACGCCGTCGGGCCCGACGACGGGATGCTGCAGCCGTGACGCGGGCTGGATCGAGCCGATGTGCCCGACGACGCCGTGGTGGTGGGCGTCGCGGACCACGTCGGCTGCGCTCTCGGTCTGCGCGGGGCCCTCGGCGAGCGTCTGCTTTCCCTCGGCGACCTTCAGCCCCGGGCGGAACATCGCGGCGACCCGGCCCGCATGGGACGGGCGGTACCAGGCCTCGAGATCCTCGTAGAGATGCGACAGATGCATGTGGGTGCCGTGGCGGAAGTACTGGCTGGGGCCGAGATCGACGTACCCGAGGGTCTCGAGGTTCACGATCCGCTCGCGTCCGGACTTCTCCTTGGGCGTGGAGGTGAACCCCAGGAAGAGCTCGGCCCCGTGCGGGATCGAGTCGGCGCCCGGCACCTTTGCCGCGCTCGCCATCAGCTTCGGAAGGCCCGGGCCACCGTCGTAGCCGCCGCCGGCAAAGCCCTTCCGCCGGCTCGTGACGTCGATGAAGTCCGCGTCCGCGAAGATCGTTGCGTAGCCGTCCGCCATCCGCTCCGGCGAGTCGCTGCGCAGGAGGACGGCGATGTCGTTGTCCTCGAGCAGCAGGCCGTGCGGGTCGCTCGGAAAGCGCTCCGCAGGGGCGAGTGCGCCCACCGCGCGACCGTCGGTGGACGTCGCGCGCAGGTCGCGCGGCTCGTAGGCCTTCCACTGCTCCGGCACGAAGCGCTCGAAATAGGGCAGTCCGTAGGCGACCATCGCGGCGAGGCCCCCCGGAGTCGACGGGTACCGGTCGTCGATCGCCTGCATCCGGCGCTCGAGCTCGGTCCGTGCCTCGGCGACGGCTTTCGTGGACGGGTCCACTCGGAGCCTCGCCGTCACGACCTCGTTGTAGCGCGGCGGCTCGAAGATGATCACGCCCTCGCTCGTCACGACGTGGAGGTCCTGGATGATGTGCTGCTCGGGGAAGTGAGGCAGTACCCCGCCGAGGCGCCTCGGCGCTGCGAGCGCGTCGGCGAGCCCGTAGAAGCGGGAGCCGACCGTGGCCGCTGCGGCGGCACGGACGAAGCTGCGGCGGCTGAGAGCCATCCCCGGAACTACGCCCTGGGTCGGTGCGCGGTTTTACTCTTCGGCGAGCGCGAAGCTCTGGATCGCGACGACAACGGTGCCGAGCTGCTGCCCGCGTGGGGTCAGCCGGTACTCGACGCGGGGCGGGCGGGCATCGACGACCACGCGCATCAGGATGCCCGCGTCCTCGAGCTCGTTCAGGCGGCTCGTCAGGGTCGCCGGCGGAACCGAGCCCAGCATCTGCAGGAACTCGTTGAACCGGACGGCGCCCTCGTGCGAGGCGACGAGGATGGACATCGTCCAGCGCCGCTCGAGGAGGCCCGCCGCGCGGCGGACCTCCTCGGGGAGCGGAGTGCAGCTACGACACCGCATGAAGCTTCGGAGCCGGCTCGAGCGCGAGCTCGAGCACCTCGCCGAGAGTCATGACGGGGTGGAACCTGAGCTCCTTCCGGACGTCCTCGGGGATGTCCTCGAGGTCGGCGCGGTTGCGCTCGGGGATGATCACGTCGGTCAGGCCGGCGGCGTGGGCGGCGAGCGCCTTCTGCTTGAGCCCGCCGATCGGCAGGACGCGGCCCTGGAGGGTGACCTCGCCGGTCATCCCGACCGTGTGCTTGACCGGACGTCCGGTGAGGAGCGACGCAAGCGCCGTCGACATCGTGATTCCCGCGCTCGGGCCGTCCTTCGGGATCGCACCCGCCGGAACGTGCACGTGGAAGCTCGAGCCTTCGAACAGCTCGTCGTCGAGCCCGAGCTCGCCGGCGTGCGAGTGCACGTAGGTGAGCGCGATCCGGGCCGACTCCTTCATCACGTCGCCGAGCTGGCCGGTCAGCACGAGGCCTTCCTTGCCCGGCATGCGCGTTGCCTCGACGAAGAGGACGTCGCCGCCGGTACCGGTCACCGCGAGCCCCGTGGCCACGCCCGCGACTGCGGTGCGCTCGGCAGCCTCCTGGTAGAAGCGCTGCTTGCCGAGAGCGTCGCGCAGCGCTGGCTCGTCGATCGCGATCGGCGGGGTGACCGCGCCGGTCGTGAGCTTCGTCGCCGTCTTGCGCAGCAGCTTCCCGAGCTCCCGCTCGAGCTGGCGGACACCGGCCTCGCGGGTGTACTGCGAGACGATCGTGTCCAGCTCGCCGTCCGAGATCGTGACCTCGTCCTCGAGCAGGCCCGACCGGTCGCGCTGGCGCGGCCAGAGGTAGCCGCGTGCGATCGCGACCTTCTCGTCGGTCGTGTAGCCGTCGAAGCGGATGACCTCCATCCGGTCGAGGAGCGGCCCGGGGATCGTCTCCGCGACGTTCGCGGTCGCGATGAAGATCACCTCGGACAGGTCGAGCTCGACATCGAGGTAGTGATCGCGGAACGAGTGGTTCTGCGCCGGATCGAGCACCTCGAGCAGTGCCGCGGACGGGTCGCCCCGCCAGTCGGAGCCGACCTTGTCGACCTCGTCGAGCAGGATCACCGGGTTCATCGTCCCGGCGTCGCGCAGGGCGCGGACGAGCCGTCCCGGCAGGGCGCCGATATAGGTGCGGCGATGGCCGCGGATCTCCGCCTCGTCGCGGACGCCGCCGAGCGACATCCGCACGAACTCGCGGTTGAGCGCGCGTGCGATCGACTCGCCGATCGAGGTCTTGCCGGTGCCCGGAGGCCCGATCAGCGTCAGGATCGCGCCGGACTTCTTGTCCTCGGCGATCCCGCGCTCCTCGCGGAGCTTGCGGACGGCCAGGTACTCGACGATCCGCTCTTTCACGTCCTCGAGGCCCGCGTGATCCTCGTCCAGCACTTCCTGGGCGAAGACCGGGTCGAGCCGCTCCTCGGAGCGCTTCGACCACGGAATCGAGAGCAGCCAGTCGAGGTAGGTGCGGATCATCGAGGACTCGCCGGTCGAGTCGCCGATGCGCTCGAGGCGTGCGGCCTCGCGCTCGGCCTGCTCGCGGACGGCGTCCGGCATGGCGGCCTCGGCGATCTTCCCGCGGTAGTCCTCGGAGACCGACGCGTCGTCCTCGCCGAGCTCCTTGCGGATCGACTCCATCTGCTTGCGCAGCACGTACTCGCGCTGCTGCTTCGCGGCGCCCTCCTCGACGTCCTCGCGGATGTGGCGGCGGACCTGAAGCTCGGCCAGCCGCTCGCGCTGCAGCGAGAGTGCGAGCTTCAGCCGCTCGACGACGTCGACCGTCTCGAGCAGCTCGATCTTCTGGTCGAAGCGGAGATCCGGCGCATAGGCCACGGTGTCTGCGAGCGCGCCGGTCTCCCGGATCGCACGCACGAACGACGAGATGCGGCCGTCGTCGCCGCGCAGCTCGAGGATCTCCTCGACGGTGGCGCGATACTCGGTCTCGAGCTCGCGCGTCTGGACCCCGGGCGGCTCTTCGTCGGGCCGTTCCGTGATCTCGACCCGGAGATTCCCCTGCGGGTCGGTGTGGGCCGCGCCGAGCTCGGCACGGTGGAGGCCCACGAGGTTGACGGCCTTGCCGCCGCCGGGCATGCGGACGCGCTCGCCGACTTCGGCGACGGTGCCCACCTTGGCGTACTCGCCGCCGTGCCTCGGCACGAGCAGAACCTGCTCCTCGTTGCCGACGTCGACGGCGATCGTGACGTTCATGTTCGGGAAGACGACCAGGTCGTCAAGCGGTACGAGGAGCAATGAGCTCACGTGCGATCACCCTTCCTGTCGGGACTACGAGATTCATAGTAGCTTCAACTCTTGAAGTGGCAGAAGCATTCCCGGGACTCGGGTTCTTCCTTCCCGACTGGGCGCAGCTATCTCGGGTTCAGCATGTAGCCCTCGCCGCGCGCCGTGACGAGCCGCTCGGGGGAGGCGGCATCGCGCTCGATCTTGCGTCTGAGCGCGGAGACGTGAACCTCGCAGGTGTGCTCGTCCCCGACGTGGGTGCTCCCCCAGAGGTGCTCCATGATCTGGCGGCGCGGGATGACCGTGCCCGGGGTCGAGGCCAGGAGGCAGAGGATCTTGAACTCGGACGGGGTGAGCGACACGGGTTTGTCATCCACGGTGACCCGGTCGGAGAGCAGGTCGATGACGATCCCTCCGACGGTGATCGTCGTCCCCGCACCGGCCACCAGATCGATCTGGCGCCGGCGGAGAAGCGCCGCGATCCGGCTCATCAGCTCGGCGGCCGAGAACGGCTTCGTGACGTAGTCGTCTGCGCCGATCTCGAGGCCGTGCACGAGGTCGCGTTCGGAGTCGCGCGCCGTCAGCATGATGATCGGCACGTCGCTCGCGGCGCGGATCTGCCGGCACGCGTCGGTGCCCGAGAGCCGCGGGAGCATGAGGTCGAGCAGCACCAGGTCGAGCTCGCGCGACAGGGCCGCCTCGACGGCGGACTCACCGTCGGTCTCGACGTCGACGTCGTATCCCTCGCGCTCGAGCGCGTAGCGAAGGCCGCGCACGAGCGACGGCTCGTCGTCGACGAGCAGGATCCGGGGGCTCATCCGTCCTTCCCTGGGGCAGGCAGGATGATGCTCACCGTCGTCCCGTGGGACGGCTTGGATTCGATCGCGATCTCGCCGCCGAGCGCCGCCACCGCCTCGCGCGCGATCGAAAGTCCCAGCCCGAAGCCTCCGGGGCGGGCCCCGCCCTCGCCGTTGGCACGATAGAACCGCTCGAACAACCGCTCTTGCTCGGCCACCGGCACCCCGGCTCCGGTGTCGGCGATCTCGATCACGACCGAACCATTGTCCCGTCGGCCGCGAAGGGTGATGCTCCCGGAGGGTGTGTGCTGGCGCGCGTTCACCGTGACGCTCGAAAGCGCCTGTTCGAGAAGGTCGGCGTCGCCGGTGACGGCGATCGTCCGCGGGCAGTCGACCGAGATGTCGAGGCCTTCGGCACGGGGGATCGACGCCGCGACCTGCTCGAGCAGGGGCGCGACGTCGACGGGTGTGAACGGCGAAAGATCCTCGCGCAGTTCGGCCCGTGCGAGCATGAGCAGGGCGCGTGTCAGCCTCGTGAGGCGGTCGGCTTCGCGTGCGATCACTTCGAGGAACTCGTCACGCGCACCCGCCTCGTCCTTTGCACCGGTCTGGAGCATCTCCACCGCCGTGACGATCGACGCGAGGGGGGTACGGAGCTCATGGGCGGCGTTGGTCGCAAACTCGCGCTGGACGCGTTCGTTGTGCTCCCGCTGCGTCTCGTCGACGATGACCACGATCGCGCTGTCGCCTCCTGCGCCCGGGGGAATGCCCGAGATCAGGAGCGATCTCCCGTCTCTCGTGACGCGGAGATGTCCCTGCACTCCTGCGGCGAACAACCCGGCGGTAACCTGGCGGATCGCCTCGGTCGTCTCGTTTTCCGACTCGTCGAGGCGGTCGGCGACACCGAGGAGCTCGCGGGCGCGGTCGTTCGCAAACTCGACCTTCAGCGCGCGATCGACGAGGAGAACGCCTTCGTTGAGACGGTCGAGCAAGCGCTCGAGACGATCGCGATCGCTCTCGAGCGTCCGGAAGACGTTCTCGAGCTGCGTCCGCATCTGTTCGATCGACAGGGCGAGGCTTCCCACCTCGTCCGGGAACAGCGAGGTCACCTCGACGTCGAAGTTGCCGGCGCCGATCTCGCTGGCTGCCCTGGCGATTCGCTTGAGCCGCCGGGCGGTGAGCGAGGCGATGAGCAAGCCCAGAGCCGCGCCCACGCCGAGTGCGATGAGCGCGGACTGAAGGTACTCGGCGCGCACGATCCCGAGCTGGTCACGGAGCTCGGGACGAAGTGAGTAGGCGATGAGGGCCGCACCCGCCCCGCGATGGACGGGAAGCCCGACCGTGTACGCCGACCCGTCGTTCCGGCCCTCGACGTAGCGAAATCCCGAGAGCGCGGTCCGCAGTGCCGCCTTTCCCCCCGGTACGTCCTGCCAGGACAAGCCGAACGAGACGGGTCCGGAGAGTCGCCTGCCGTTCCGGTCGAACACGAAGATCGCCAGATGACGGCGCTCGGCAATGACCATCGCATCCCGAGCGACTCGCGCCTTCGAGGTGTCTGCCTTCACGGCCTCGGCCGCCGAGACGCTGTTGCCGAGGGCGAACTCCTTGCCGTAGCGGTGAAATGCCCGCTCGGACTTCGCCGAGAGCACCGCAACCACCGCGACCGCGGTGAACGCTGCGACAGCTGCGAAGGCCAGCCCGAGCCACCAGCGCATGCTGATCCGGGGAAGCCTCATCGGTTCGGCACCGGCACAGAGCGCAAATCGACCGGCAGCGAGGACGCGCCTGAAAACCTCAAGATTTCTTGAGGACTATTCGTCACGTTTCAAGATCTCTTGCGGATCGATATCGGGATTCTACATCCATTCTATGCTCGGCGAGCGCGTCTCCGGCGTTCGTCAAAGGCCGGAGATTCGCACGGCATATGCGCTGTCCGGAACCTAACTGGAGGATGGAATGGCGAACGGCTTGAAGATCAGGGTGAACGGGCTCACGCATGGCGTGAGTGCGAGCCTTGATACTCCGTTGTTGTATGTGTTGCACAACGAGTTGCATCTGCATGGTCCGCGGTTTGGTTGTGGTCTTGCGCAGTGTGGTGCGTGCTCGG